>JAKFFN010000263.1:0-4350 GCA_036675025.1 Candidatus Sumerlaeales bacterium
GCATCGTATATTCCCGCTTTTGGAAACCGGCCCTGGCCGCGGCGAAGCGGCTGGGGTTCTCCACGCTGCGGGCCCGGTGCTTCTTTCTCGACGTCGCGGTGCAGAATGGCGGCTGGCGTAAACAGCACGAGAAGACCGTGCAGCGCGACCCGGTCTGGCATTCTGCAGACGAGTCGCCGCGGCTGGCCGCAGCGGCAAGGGCCGTGGCTGCCGGTGCAAAAAAACAGTGGCAGCAGGACGTGTTGTCTCGCAAACTGACAATCGCCAAAGGCGAAGGCCGCGTCCATGGCATCAGCTATAACATCGCGGCATTTGGATTGGCCTGAATGAGCCTGTTTGTCCGGAATCGCCAGATAGTTATGTACTTAATACACCGCATAAAATGACTGAGGATAATCAGCTTATGAGTAATTGAATTAAAAATTTTTTTCGGCCTGTGGACAACTTTCCAGCTCTCAACCCGGGGGCGGCGCTAGATTCAATTTAATCCGAAATACCGGAGATGTTAACGCACGGCCCCGAACTCCGGCCCGATGCCCGGCCCCAGGTAAAACAGGTCGCCCGCGCTGAGGGTTCCGTTGGTCGGATCATAACTCGTCGCTGCCGGGCTGGCAGCTCCCAGTACGGTGGCGACGAGATCCGGCCCGACGCTCTTCAAAGCCCAAAGCACGCCCTTGCTGCGCGAAATTCGCTGAGTCCACAGACCCGGGTACACCACGTTTTCATCGCGGCCATCGGGAAAGTAGCGGTAGGCGTAGTCAAAGCAGTACGGCCGCGTCAGTTTGCCTGAGCTGTAGGGCACTTTGTACGGCGCCGTGAGCACCAGGTCTTTCCCGATGGAGTGCTCGGCGTAGATGTCTTCCGGCACGGCCGTGATGTAGGCAATGGGCGATGTCAGCACCTGCAGCCGTGTGATGTAACAGCGCAGGTCCCGCGGCACGAGGGAGTCAAACTGGTAATCAGGCGGGTACTTGTTGGCATCGAGCTGGTAAACCTCAAGGGCCGTTGCCGTCGCACGCATATCGTTCTTCGCCCGCGAAACCTTGGCCCTGGTTTGTGCCTCAAGAAAATTGGGAACTGCGATGGCCGCAAGTATCGCGATAATGGCGACAACTATTAGCAGCTCGATGAGGGTAAACGCGCGAGTAAGGTTCAATGTAACTCTCCGGGAGATTAGCAGCATGAGACCGACGAACTTGTAACGACTTTACAACGCATTGCACATCTAACGAAGAGTTTACAGCAAGGAGGAGCGCAGAGGAATTAATTAAACGGCCCCGCTCGGGGAAGCAAAGGCTCTCAATAACCGGTTAACTCGACAAAACCAAAACCATCCGGATTTTGAAAAGTCTACAGCAAAACTTTAATCATGAATTTGGTCGGCAACAAGCAGAGAGCATTGGGCCATTCAGCTTCAGGTGCGCCAGTAGATTTTCAGCCGCGTAAGCAATGATACGAAAACCGCGACCACAACCGTGAGCCCCAGTCCCCTGGCAAATCCCAGCCACGGGGTTGACGTGCTGGCCATCAGCCAGTCATGTACGCTGCCCGCTGCTCCGGCAGGTATCAGGTGCAGCAACGGCAGAACAACCATCCCAGCTGCCACGTAGGCAATCATCGGGTTCTGGCCGTTATCAACGAGCAGGAACAACAGCCCGGGCCGGTGCATGGCATCCGTAACGACGGCCAGTGCGACCAGAAGCATATGGGCGAGTCCGGCGGAGACAAACAGGTAACTGAGCGTGGCAGGATCTTTCCGGATGCCGCCCTGGTAAGGGTAAAGCGCCAGGCCAAGCAGCAGCCAGACAAGCCCCCAGGTGAAAAGGGTCCGAAAGATAAGGGCGTTTACCCGGGGCTGCCCGCGCAGTACAGTATTAGACCGCAGCCGCTTGCGGGCTGGAGGGCTGTAAAGCAGAAGCAGTCCGAGGGCGCCAACGCCCACGCCAACCGCTGCAGCCATGGAGAGATCACCCAGGCTGAAGCCGGTGATCACACCGCCCGTGATACCAATGCAGACGATGCCGACGCCCAGGCTGCGAACGGTGCTCAGTTCACGCCAGCGGCTGTTCTGGATACTAAAACTGAGCCGCTGCATGGACGGCCGAAGCCAATTGACAAGGGCATCGCCGGCGATGGTGCCGGGGATAGTGATGAGCAGGTATTTCTGGTAAGCCGGCGCGCAGGCCCAGAAAACGCCGTTCCACCAGCGCTCCTCGAACATGGGTTTTAAGAACTGGAGATCCGTAATATGCATCCCCCAGGGCGCATAACGCCGCGCCAGGTGAAGCGCGATCAGCAGACCCATGATGCAGAGCCGCGCAGTGAAGCCATTGCCAAACCACAGCCACACCAGCGCCGTGGTGACGGCCACGTTGGCCAGGATGACTATAATCATGTCATGCCGGTGAACCGAGAATCCGCTGCCGTCGGGATATCGAAGCACGGCAAGGAGCGCAAAAGCCGCCGCCCAGCCAGCAATCCTGACCAGGGCGACACCCCACCGCGGCCACCTCTTCGGCAGCCGCATGAAAATGGGGAAGAACAGAACGAACGCCAGTAGCCCGATCCACCACGCCCCCTCGCCGTAGTTCTCAGTAAAGTTGCCGGGCATGGTGTGCTGCTCATAAAGAGCAAAGAACAGAAGCAACAGCCCGCGGCCAAATGCGCTGAAGGAAAGCTTAAGTCGGCCGGCGCCGGCGTCCACTCGCGGCGCCAAGGCAAGAGGCACCGCGGCCCCCAGCGCAAACAGGAACAGCGGGAAGACCAGATCGACCCAGGTCATTCCGACAATGGCGGCATTGTAGACGTGTCCCGGTGGAGGCGTCTGGGCGTGGTACATCCAGGGCGGCAGGGTGTTATTGAAAAACGGCAGCAGACCGCTCAGCACCATGCCGAGAATTGCCAGGCCGCGCAGGGCATCAAGGCTGAGGGCCCGCCGTGGACGCTGCGCCGCCGACTTCTCGGGCGCAGGCTCATAGTGGCCCAACTCTACATCTTCAACCAGCGACATACTTGATTAACCAGTCGGCCGACAGAGCCGTCAGTTCGTCTGCTTCGCCCGGATAGAATCAGCCCAGCGCTGGACTTCCGTAGCCCGCGGCCCCTTCAGTTCAAGGTAGCGGTCGTAGTACTTGAGGGCCTGGGTCTTATCAATGATGTGCTCATCATAGATGATGCCCAGGTTCAGCACGGCCATATCGTAAGTGGGGTCCAGTTCCAGCACCTGCTTAAACTTCTCCGCGGCCGTGGCATACTCTTTCTTTTCCATGTAGGCCACGCCCATGTTGTTCAGGGCCAGCTTGTTACGCGGGTTCAGGTCGAGCGCGCGGCGGTAAGAGCCGATGGCGAGGTCATACTTCTGCTCGTCAAAGTGGGCATTACCTTCTTTATAATAAACACGGTCATCGGCAGGTGCCTGCGCCTTGGCTTTGTCAAACTGGGTTTCGGCCTTCTCGCCTTCCCCGATGCGTCCGTACATTTCCGCCAGCAGCGTGCGGGTTTCGGTGTCGTTAGGGCTAAGCTCCAGCGCCGTCTTATACTCGACGGCCGCCTCGGCAAAGCGATTGGCCTCGCGGTAATTGTCGCCCTTTTCCCGGTGGAACGCAAAGGTACCGAGCACCACCTTGGTCTGGGCACCGTAACCTATGGAACCCGGATCTTTTTGAGATGCTTCTCCAAAAGCCGCATCGTTAATTTCTGCACGGGTGGGGCCGCCGGTTTTCTTTTCAGCGGAGGAAGCGTCGGCCGAAAGCGAAGGCAGGCTCAGGCCATCTTCCTTGGGGTCGATGGTGGGCGAAAGGATATCGGCCATGTCTGAAGATTCTTTTTCGTTCCCGGCGCCGTCAGTCAGGATGATGTCGCGGGGCGTAGCGGGTTCTTCAGCGGCAGCAGCGTTCGCTTCGGCGGGGTCTGCAGAAGAAATCGTCGCGGGCTCATCGCTTACGGTTTTCCGCTCCGGCGGAGCCAGGCTCTGCATCGTGATCACTTCGCGGCGCAGAGCGTCTACGTTCATGGGCGTATCCATGGCGCTGGCCGAGCCCGGAGCCACATCACCGGTAAGTTCCCCGGATACGGTTTTAACTACGGTCTCCGATTTGGCGGAGCCGTCATTCAGTTGCATCAGCTCAACCTTGGCCAGCTCAAAGCCAGGGCTTAGCTTCAGCGCCTCATTAATGTACTGGCGGGCAGTGTCTTTCTGGCCAGACAGCCGGGCCATGCGGCCGAGGTGATAATAGGCCGACGGGCTGGGTGCTGCCTGCAGGCTTTCGTAATATTTCTGATAAGCCCCCTGCTTATCCCCCTTCTGCTCCAGGGCCTGGCCCTCCGCTAACAGGTCAATGGCGCGGCCAC
>JAKFFN010000356.1:0-4305 GCA_036675025.1 Candidatus Sumerlaeales bacterium
CGGCTTCAGTGCGCACGCTGACCAGGCAGGACTGATGAAGTGGCTTCATGAAATGGCGGATGACAAGCCGCAGATTGTGCTGACCCACGGTGAAAACAAGGCGCGTAATGCGTTAGCGCAGTTGATCCAGGAACGGTATGATCTTGTTCCGCTGTGCCCCTCCCTGGAAGACGTGATCGACTAGGGATTCCGTTCAGCGGTTGCCGGCACGCCATTGTGCCACTGGAGTTAGATCATAGGGTTCCAGGTCAACCAGCAAAGGGCCATACACGATGAGTTCTGATTCCGTATGGCGGATGCCAATGGCGGAAAACTTCACACCACTTGCATGCGCCCGACGCGCGGCTTTGGCAAACGCAGTGTCGTGCACGTCGCTGGGCCTTACGCGCAGCACGTTTGGCATCTGGACGAAGAACAAGACCTCGGCCGTTACGCGCCCGGGGCTGGCAGTACAGCAGTGTACGAGCTCTTCAAGGTGGCCTGCCGCCCTTGCGCTCACGCAATCGGGAAAGTAGGCGCAAGCATCGGGATAGACCAGGTGGCAGTTTTTCACCTCGAGGAAATGTTCCCGGTCATCTTTCGTAAGCCAGAAATCGACGCGGCTCTTTTCGCCGTACTTTTTCTCGGGGCGAATCTCAGGCCAATACGCCAGCCAAGGCAACTGGCGCTCCCGGAGCAGTTGATGGACTATCCGGTTCGGCAGTGAAGTGTTAACGCCAAGGATGTCGCCATTGACGTCGGCCAACTCCCACGTGTACTTGAGTTTACGCGCCGGGTTGCTTGACTCGCTGACCCACACGCGCATCCCCGGAGTGGTAATTCCTTCCATGGCGCCGGTGTTCACGCAATGGGCTACGACAACTTCGCCGGAATCCAACCGGATATCCGAAAGAAACCGCTTGTAGCGCTGGACCAGGGTCCCCGGCAGAAGCGGCTGCGTTCTTGGAATAACTGCGAGAACCTGCGCCTCGATACTGCTTCCAATCATCAGGGAGCGGCAGTCGTGCCCGTCGTAATCTTCTCTGTTGCGCCGGTGTTTATGTCGAGCGACAACACTGGCTGCAGGGTCGCCTCATCCGCGTCGCCGTCGTAGGACTCCTGCATTACCTGCAGCGTCCTGGCGTCTTTCCAGGCCGTCAGGTAACGCGTATCTGTCATCGGCATATCTTCACCATCGCCGGCGGCGTGGTGACTGCAAGACAGTGAAACGCCCTCAAGCCTGGACAGCTTCGTAGCATCCAGAACTTCTTTGTCGGCCGGCTTGTTCAGCGGTACAGCCAGGAGATAAGAAGCGTTGTCTCCACAGGCAAGCAGCCCCAGCCACGATTCATTTTCATTAAAGGATTCGCTGGCCTGCTCGGGTTCCAGGTTCTTCAGGCTGTTCTTCTGAAGGAAAGCCTTGTAGGCATCCAGGGAAGCATTGAGCTGCTTATAAAAAGCCATATCATACGGCCTGCCCTGGAACTCAGGCAATGGCGGCAGTACCAGCGGAAATGCGCTTCCGCCATTGTGAGGCACGGCACGTACCTTCAGCGGCTGCACCTGCTCCTGGGGTGAAAATTCCGTCACTTCCAGGCTGGTCAGTTCCTGCTCTACCTTTCCCGAGGCAGCCATTCGCCGGGCAGGCATTACAAATTCCACCTGGAGAGCGCGGTTCGTATCGGGTTCAAAATAGACAATGCCGTTACTGTTCTTGGCCACGTTATATACGAAAGCACATACCCGGCTGCCGTCGATCCAGACCGGTGGCTGGATCACGCGGACCTGGCTTGCCTCCACGTACCGTTGCTTCGGCGCCGCCCCGTCGGCCGAACTCACCCTTATAAGCATTCGGCCGGAAAAGCGCTCAGCCTCGCCGTCAACAATCGGCGTCAGCCGGTCAACCACCACCGTTCGCTTGCCATCGTCAGAAGCAACAGCCTTGCTGCTTTCCACCTGGCTGTCTGTGCGCGCTGTGGAACTGCCCACAGCCATACTGAGAGTTACAGCCAGTACACCAATCCCAAACCAACGCACCATCCAGCCAAATCCCTTTCGCCGCTAAGCCTGTGTTCCCACTATATATGTTCCAGCGTCCGCCACATTTGCAGAAACCTGAGAGACAGAAAAACTCTTACTGGCAGTCCCTGGTAAACTCCGCGTAGCCCAGTTCTTTCAAAGCATCCCTGATCTTCGCAGCAGCGGCGTCCAGATCTTCCCCGGTGGTGTCAGCTTTCTGCAGTTCAAAGTTCAGGTCGCTTATCTTCTGGATAGGAACCAGGTGATAATGCACGTGAGGCACTTCAAGCCCTGCGACCATAACTCCCACCTTGATAGGATCGAAAGCTTTCTGAATGCCACGGCCTACGATCTGGCAAACGTCCATCACTCGCGCGGCTACATCCGGCGGCATGTCTATCCAGTGGTCAATCTCCTGGCGCGGCACCACCAGCGTATGACCAGTGCTGATAGGTGCGATGGTCATAAATGCCACCACCTGGTCGTCTTTATACACAAAGCGCCCGGGCACTTCACCGTTGATGATCCTGGTAAAAAGCGTAGCCACTATCAGCCGCCTCCAATTCCGTCATCGCCCATGTAGGCAGATAGATGATCGACTTCGGCATTCAGGATATCGACACGTTCACGCATGAGGGTACGGTAGCTGACCATCCCGATAAGTTTTCGATCCTCGTCAACCAAAGCCAGGTGGTGTACCGATTTTTTCACCATAACAGAAAGCGCATCTTCGGGCGCCAGGTCTGATGCAATCGTAAGGCAGGGGCTGGTCATCACCTGGGAGAGAGGTGTATTTGCCGCATCACGCTGCTCCGTCACAATCTTGTACATGACGTCGCGTTCCGTAAAGATGCCGACAGGCCGGTCATCCGGTCCGATGACAGCCACAGCGCCTACCCCGCGTTCCTTCATTTGCCGGCAAGCGTCAAGCACGGTCGTCTGCGGCGAAACCGCCAGCGGCGGATGGTGTGCAGAAGTAATAAGGCTCATGAAGTTTTCCCTCGTTCAATCTACTACTAACTTAAGGTGCTGCATGAGAAACGCCGGGGGCAAGTAAATATCGGTTTTCTTTAACTGGCTGCTTTTACCTTCGACTGCATCACCAGGCGCGCTGCCTCTGCGGGTTGCAGCAGGATTTGCACCGCATCGTCCAGGCACTCTATATTTAAATTCTTACGGTCTGTCGGCTTAATAGGTTCGCCATCTATCTGCACTGAAAGATTCCTGTGGCTGCGCACCCTGACCCACCGGATTTTCCGGAAAATCCGACCCGACTCCGGCTTTGATCGCTCAATACCCAGCCAGCGCAGGAGAGCCAGCCATACCACCATAGGCATAAGCCGGTTGCGACGAAAATGATGCAGTTCAAAGTAACCTGGACTGGCAGGATCCTCCGCCGTAAGCGTGCTGAAGCCGGCATAGTTTGCCACGTTTGCAAGCGTAAAGGAGTAGCCGTAATCACGGATGATGCTTTGCCCGGCAGGTTCGTCAATCAATTCCATTTCCATCACGAAACGCGGCAGCCGGCTCTTGTTCCACAGCGTGCGGACAGCACTTTCCCAGAAGGCAATCTTGCCCCACCGGCGTTTCAGCCTCGTATCAATGTTATGAAACACCGCTGCATGGATACCGACGGTTGCATACGTAAAAAAATGGTGAGTGCGATTAAGGCAACCAATATCCATTGGTACAGCCTTAGCAGATAATAGGTAGCGAACGCACTCCACGGGGTCCAACGGCAGGCGAAGTGACCGGCCCAGGGCATTGACGGTCCCCATGGGCACAAATCCGTAGACCAGGCCTTTGCCAAAAGTGTAATTCAAAGCGTGATTGATGGTTCCATCGCCACCCCCAACCCACAGCGTGTCGAACTCTCTTTTCACCGCGTCAGCCAGGCACGTTTCGGTATGCTCAATGGACTCACACAAGACAAGTTCGTATTCTGCGCCTGACTCATCCAGGACCTGGCGGATCTGGTCGATCACAACGGATTCAGGCCCCTGGTCTCTGCGCTTAATATTGATAATAAAGAAGATTCTCATAAACAGTGGCCGATTGAGCCATTTCTAAGCCACATCGTCTGCCTGTTGTATTCTCGAAACGACGCGGCCGATAATCTTGCTACACGCGCGCGCGTCATCGGGGGTGTGGGAGTAATCGAATTGCAGCCGGATTGCACCCGTCAGCGCGGCGCCTGTCATCCGCATGGCCCGCAGCACATGAGATTCTTCCACAACACCGCTGTGACAGGCAGAAGTACTGCTGAGACTTACCCCCTCCAGGTCCAGGGCTATCTGAAGATCTTCG
>JAKFFN010000378.1:0-4303 GCA_036675025.1 Candidatus Sumerlaeales bacterium
CACGGGCCAGTACTATATTGGTCTCGACCGGTTCGTCGGAAACCTGATGCAGGCCATTGATGCCGAGGAACCCGCCTACCAGGACATCGCCCTGCAGAAATCCGCCGAGACCATCGAAAAGTGGAATGGCGAGCGGTTCATGCAGGCCACCGATGAATTCACCAGCCGCACCGGGCGCCTGCCAAACAACATCCAGGAACTGGCTGCCATGCCTGCCCTGCAAAATTTTGAAGCCGGCGACATGGGCAAGATGATAGCCAGCGCATTAAAAATCAGTGAAGCCCTGAATCTCCGCCCGATTCCGGAAGAACTACTCGAAAAATATGCACCTCTCGATCCCGCTGTTCTGGCCGCCCCGGTTGCCGATGGAAAGCCCCTCGAAGGCAAAACCATGCAGGACATGCAGGACGTAGTTTTCCAGGATACGCTGACCACCATAACCGGTATTCCGCCCAGCAGCACCGGCGCACCCTACGCCATCAACCTGACAAAGATCGGCCTGCGCGGCAGGATCGAGCCGACCGAGATCTTTGTTCCCACGGATAAGCTGGAGAACCAGGCCAAAGACATGCTCGCCCAGCTAAGGTCCCACATCTCCGAACGCCGCATTGAGCTAGGCCGCAATCCCGAAAGCCTCAAGGAAGTTTTCTACACCGACTACAAAACCACAGAGCCCTTCGGTGGAACATGGCACTACGACCCCGCCACCGGCCACGTAAGAATGTCCAGCAAACCGTCCTTCTAACAAACATCAGCTTGTGAAGCGCCCAACCCAGGTGTTTGTGCCCCTTATGCAGTCTTGTGGCCAACTCTGCTCCCAACCCAGACTTTTTGTGCCTTTTGTGCCTCTTTGTGGCTAATCCTTTTTTGCGCCTTTTGCGCCTTTTTGCGGCTAAACTCTTTTATCTCTTTACGACTGCCCAAGACTTCCCTGGCATTTTATGATCCCATGAGCGTCTCTAAGGGGTCATGCGGGAATGACGCACTAAAAATCCATGAGCTAGATTCCTTTCCACATATTAACTGAAAGGATATCGAACGTTGCTGCAGCCCAAAAAGAAAATAATAAAAGAGTTTCTCCGCATGGAACACTGGAAATCTTAGACTTACAAATTAATTATTACGAATTTATCCGGCATAAACCACTGAAAATAAACGACTTGGCAATCAATTGCGCAAATTTTTTTTGGCCCTGTGGAAAACTTGGCCCCCCACGCTTTTCCCATCGGCAAGAGGCATACGACCAATCAGCGAAAAACCGGTTGTCTTTCCAGCGCAAGCATGTCCCGCTCGTCACATAACCATCGTCAGGGGAGTGGGCCATGTCTCAAGCTGACCAACCACGGACAACTGCGCCGGTAGCAAATCCTGTTTCATCTGCGGGTTTTGAAAGTCCCGTCGCCGCCTTCATCCGTGGCAACTACTTCTACGTCCTCAGCGCCGTCGCGTTCCTGGCCGGCTGCTATCTGCTTATCAACGCGCCCTTCATCACCGGTGCGGTGTTCCTTCGCACGCTGAAGTCATTCCTTGTGCTCCAAGGTTACGAGGCGCTCCTCCTCGCCACCGCCGGACTCATCACCTGGAAGCTCGGCCGCGGCGGCGACGTCACCACGCTTTTCCTCATCGCCCTGGTGCTCATGTTCGACCCAACATTCTTTGGTAACGCCTTCTACACCATACGCCAGGGCGTGCCGCCGGCATGGCCGATCACCGTCTGTGGCCTCAGCCTCGTCGCCGTTTTCGCCAAGTTCGAGATCTTCCGCCGACTCCTCCATCTCGCCGTAAACTGGCGATACCTGGCCGGCTTCACCATAGCCGCGTGTGTGGTCTGGCTTGCCGGTCTCATCTTCCGCGGAGATATCGCACCGGCCAATATCATCTGGTACAGCTACGCCCTCGCCTGGAGCGCCCTTGTCGTCACCGCCGTGATTGGAGAGCCCGCCCCCGCCTGCCATCTACCCGGCGACGCCCGACCAGGCAACAAGTTCTCTCGCTTCGTGTGCCTGGTCCCGCCGCTGCTCTGCGCCATACACCAAATTGAACTCACCCAGGTTTTCGATCTACCCTTCGCCGCATGGCTGCTCTCGCCGTACTTTATTGCTACAGCCTACGTCTTTATCCGCGCAGCCAAACCAGACACCACGCCAGCCGAATGGTACATCCTGGCAGATTTCATCCTGGCGGGGGCTCTCTATGTATCCCTGCTAACCGGTGACGAACGGACGGTAATTACCGGCACCAGCCTGCCCGTGCCTGTTGCTGTCACCGGCCTTGCCATTGCCGGGGTATTTGCATACGGCTACTGGAGGCATCGCTCCACCATCGCTCTTAAGCATCTGGTCGTTTACAGTTCTGCAGTTATTTTCGGCACCGTGGTTTACCTCGGGATTCCCGTGATAAGCAATTGGGAAATCCCGGATTTCCTGCGCAGCATCGTCAGCTATCACACCCTCCAGTTCCTTCTTGCTGCAGCTTTTGGAGCGCTGGCTGTAATAAAGAAACGGGCAATCTTCTGGCTCTTTGCCGCTTGGGCATTAATAGGTTTCGTGTTCGGCGTCATCCCAGGCGGCTATGGCTCATGGGGCATGGAAATGTTTCAGGCCATCCTCGCGGCCCTGTTCATCTATTATTACGCCACCGGAGCCTCAACCGAAGAGCTCCGCAAGACAGCAACTTTGCTCATCGCCGCCGGCCTCGTTCGGGCAGTCTTTTTCCCAAACCCGGTAGCCTTAACCGTCCTGCTTATTGAATCTGCAGTCTACATCGCCCTCAGCCGCAAACTTAAAGATTTCTACTACGCCTTGTGGGGCGCCATCGGGCTGGTGGTAGTGGGTGGCAACGTAGCTGAAGATGTCTTCAAAAACCTCCACCCTTCCATCATCGCCCTCGCTGTCGGTCTTATCTTGTTCGCCATCGGCATCTTTGTCACCTTCAGGAAATCCACAGTCCCGGCCATCGCCGGCGCGGAGCAATATCAGCCGACATCGCCGCAAACTGCAACCGTCGACCCTATCCCGGCACCAGCGGCAGATTGGGCAGCAGGCACAGCAACGGCACCTTCTGTTACTGTCCCATCCCCGCAACCGCCTGTGTTGCCCGACTCTCCTGCCGCACCACTGGAAGCCGCCCCACCGGATGATACAGACACGTTCGCCCTTACCCGCGACCGCATCGGTAGTACGATGCCCGGCTCCCTGTCGCAATACGTGCTCGATGTATTTGTCGACGACCCCGAAATTAGGATCCGCCGCTTCACGGACCTCTCCGTCGCAGAAGTAAACTCTCTGAAACGCGCAACTGCCCTGGACGCCTTGGAGCCACTTGTAGTCGTGCACGGCGACGGTCTGGAAGCCGGCTATGTCACCACGCTCCTTCTCACCCCTGTTACCATAGCCATCATTTCAGGCTCCGCCGGGCCCACTACGCGATTCGTTCCCTACTCCTCTATAGCTCACATAGGTCGTAACTACTCCACCCTCGCAATACGAACCCATTCCGGCCAAAGCTTCCTCTACAACTGCATAAGTCCTCTCCAGGCCGACCTCGTAAAGCAGGGTCTGGAAAGCGTCATCGTCGAAGCCATACTACGCCAGGAAGAGCAGCTCTAACTGTGGCTTACAAATTGCTCCCATTCCTGTCCGGCGCATCCCGGCAGGGCCACTATCCATGGGAGCATCTGCATCATGAAAAAAAGCAGCACCACCTTGTTTACCGTCACCGCTGCGCTGTTTGCCGTGCCGGCAGTAGCCTGTTCCCAGGAAGTTAAAAAAGAAGCCACCGACGTCGCCGTGCAGGGCCACATCTACAAACCCACCCAGCTAAAACCCGGGCCCGATTTTATCACCAAACTCAAGCTGCCACAGGGTTTCGAGATTTCCGTCTTCGACGACAAACTCAGTAACACCCGCATGCTCGCCGTCGGCGATCCCGCCGGCAAACGCCTATATGTTAGCCGCCGCGAACAAGGCGATCTGCTTCTCCTGAAAGACGACAACAGTGATGGCAAGGCCGACGGTGACCCCGTAACGGTAGCTACCGGCGACGGAATGCACGGCATCGCTCTCCATGAAAACAAAGCCTACTTCGCCACCATCAACGACGTCTACACTGCCGATATAAAGCCCGACGGCACCTTCAGCACGCCAAAACTGATAATCGATGATCTGCCCGACGCCGGTCAGCATCCCAATCGTACCCTCGCTGTCGGCCCCGACGGCAAACTCTACATCTCCGTCGGCAGCACCTGTAATGCCTGCAAAGAAAGCAGCATTGAATCTGCGACTCTTCTCCGCGCCGAACCCGA
>JAKFFN010000074.1:0-23360 GCA_036675025.1 Candidatus Sumerlaeales bacterium
CTGTCAGACGACCACCGCGAGGCCCTCGATAACGTAGCCGTACAGAACGTGGCGCAGATGTATGATCCGCTGATGAGGGCGTACGGACGGTTGAGTGGGGCGATAAGTAAGAGAAGACAAACAGTGGTTTCTGGCGGGGAATAGCGGAGCCATATCGTTTGCAGTTTGAGGCAGTGCACAACCGCTACTAAAATCAATTTCTAAGTTCGCGGCTGGATCCACTGCTGGAGAAAGGCAATGACCTGATCCTTTTCCACCTCTCCACTTGCGAGCTTCCATGCGAATTGTCTTAGGGTATCCTCAGGAGCTGTAAACCTATATCCATTGGCTTCCAGGAAGACTATGGCTGTAGCAGTACCAATGCGTTTGTTGCCGTCCAGGAATGGGTGATTCATTGTCAGGTGGAACATGTATGCACCCGCCATTTCAGCTATCGACTTGTGCAGGAATTCGCCGCCAAAAGTCATTGCCGGCATAGCCAGTGCCGATTCCAATAGATTCTCGTCACGTAGACCGTGTTGCCCACCATACGTGTCTACCTGGTGCGCGTGTATGCGCATCACGTTTTCTTTCGACAGGAATGTTATAGACATAGAGGATCAGGAAGCCAGGTCTTTAAAAACGGAGCCATACCGCGTATCCAGATCTTCCATTATCCGGGTCAGTTCTGAATCGTCGACGCCAACACGCACAGGCGTTGCCCTGATACTTCCATCAACAATATCCAGTACGACTGGAGTATCGGGAGACACGTTCATTTCAGAGAGTGCGCGTTCAATTTCTGCTGATAATTGGCTGGCTTGTACAGTGACTGCTGACATTTGATCCTCCAGTACTGAAAATTGCAGAGTTGTGTATAATTAATTCATGGAGATAGGCTGGCTATCAAGAGAATACACCCATTGAACGCATGTACTAAACACCAGCAACTTTCGCATTAAGCACTATGGGGGCGTAAAGGCTTCGACGGGGTTTGTTGTGGGAGAGGCTGCAAGCCGAGGATGCACGTTTGCCTCGTTAATCATCGTGCACCGCATTATCTGCGGACAACGATTACGCACTCGCTGCCTAACCTAATAAGTTAGCGCAACGCGTCCGCCGGAAACCTGCCTGCGGTTTCCGATCCGGGCGTCGACTCAGCAGGCTCGCCGACTCACGTGGCCCGCGTGACTAGGTTAAATTTCGGGCTGGTTCTGAGGGGTTGCCTGTCGGATGGCGGACTCTCGGGGCGAGACAACTAAATTAACCGACTAAGCTTGTAGATGCCCCTTCGGCAAGAGCCGCGGACGTGGGTTCGACTCCCACCGCCTCCACCATAGTTTTACGGTTTCAAATTCGATTCGCCTGGTTTCGAGGCTTTAGAGTTAGTGCTTCTAGCCAAGATCCTGGCTGCACACCCGGTTGCGTCCTTCATGCTTAGCCTGGTAAAGCATCATGTCTGCAGCTTTCACCAGATCAGCCCTGTTTTTGTTTTCTGAGGGAATAACCGTGCTTACGCCAACACTCACTGTGACACGCCTGCTGGTCATTTCCGACCCGGATGTAATCGGGAAATTCGCCACCGCGTCTCTCAGTTTTTCCGCTACTAAAGCTGCGCCATCAGCCGGGGTCAGCGGAAGCAGAAGGGCAAATTCCTCTCCGCCATAGCGTGCCGCAAGGTCACCCGGGCGCGACGCTACTTTGCCAAGTACGTATCCTATGTCTCTCAGGCATTTATCCCCCGCACCATGCCCGTACGTGTCGTTGAATAGCTTGAAGTGATCCACGTCTGCAATAATCACAGAAAGTGGCATCTGCTTCTGCCCGCAACGTTGCCATTCAAGATTCAGGATTTCATCAAAGCGGCGGCGGTTTGCGATACCTGTCAGGCCATCGAGCTGGGCTAATCGCTCCAGCATATCCGTTTTTTGTTTAAGCGTTACATGGGTACGTACGCGCGCTCTTACAACCGGCAGTGAGAATGGTTTGGTCACGTAATCCACTGCACCCAGTTCAAAGCTCTTCTGCTCTGTAATGCTGGAGTCGTCTGCGGTTACAAAAATGATCGGGATGTCGCGGGTGGAATCATCCTCCTTAAGCCGTCGACAAACTTCATGGCCGTCCATCTCCGGCATCATCATATCCAGAAGGATAAGGTCAGGCTGGGGTTCAATAGCTGCCAGCTCCAGCGCCTGTTCGCCCCTGGTGGCGACGATAACGTCGTATTCTTCCCTCAGCGCTTCAACCAGAATGCGTATATTTGCCGGGGTATCGTCGACTACCATAATCGCAGGTTTCTGCATGGCTGAAGGTAATGTCACTTCTGAGAATCCATCAGTCTATTTAATGCCTTTCGGGCGTTTTCATAATCAAAAATATCCAGGCACTCTATCAGGTGTTTTGCCGGGCTCCCATACTGCGGGTTTTGCGCCAGCTCTGATAATATCTGCATTAGGTCCTCGGGAACTGCGCGGTGGCGTTCAATCAGGTCTTTCAGCTGCAGGAGTTGCGGCAGAATTGTCTGCAAATCTGTAGCCGATACAGCTTCGTGATGGGATGGCGAGCCGGCTAAAGTCTCATCAATTATCTGTAGCGTTTCATCTACAAGATTGGTAAGCTCGGCGACGCCTTCTGTATTGTCATCCTTCAAATTCGTTTCAACCCGCTGCGCTGCCCGATAAATGGTATCCGCGCCTATTGTGCCGGCGGCTCCCTTTAAAGAGTGGACCAGGAACCTCAGCCCCTCGTTATCGTTGGCAGCAAGTGCTTTAGAAATACTGACATTAAAATCAGCGTGACTCAGGCGGAAAGTTCGCAGTCCTCGGAGGAGCGAATTCAAGTCGAAGTTAAATCGTGCTATGGCTGACTGTAGATCCAGCCCGGATGCAGCGGATACTTCTTCCGGTATCGGCTGCTTTCCGACGCCAGTATTTAGCCGAATTACGGAATCATCAGTTCCGGGCCTTACACAACGAAGAAGCACAGTCAGCAGTTCGTTGATATCGATTGGCTTTGCCACGTGGCCGTCCATCCCGGCCTTCTCGGTTGCCTTGCGATCGTCCAGCATGGCAGCTGCAGTCATCGCAATTATCGGCAGCGCCTTTCCTTTTTCGGTCTTACGAATAGCTTCAGTTGCTTGAAAACCATCCATCAGGGGCATTTGTAGGTCCATCAATACGGCATCATAGGTATGATCCGCGACCATATCCACGGCAATTTTTCCGTTACTTGCAACTGCCACCTCAATTCCATGCTTTTCCAGGATTTCGCTGGCGACCTGCTGATTCACCGCGTTGTCCTCCACAAGTAACACACGAAGTCCCTCCAAACCCTGGGTTGGGATTACAGTAGAGCTGCTTTTTACTATGCTCACGGGCTTCCAATTGCCATCGCCGCCTGACAGATCTGCAAGAACATCGAACAGCCGGGATGGCGTCACCGGTTTTGTCAGAAGTGGATGCTGCAGGTGACCTCCAGCAGCCTGCATTACTTCCTGCTTATCGGCCTCCGATACCATAATGATTACAGGCAGGGCTTTCAGCCTTCCTTCTGCTTCGAGTTCAGAAAGACGTTTGCTAACCTGTAGCCCGTCGATTTCCGGCATTCGCCAGTCCAGTAACAGCAACTGGATTGGGTTCGTCTCCGACGCTTCCTTGATTATATCAAGCGCTTTGACCCCTGAGCTAGCACAGGTAACATGTAGTCCCCAGTTTTCCAGCAGATGGCTGAGGATTTCGCATGAAATCGGGTGATCATCAACCACCAGTGCCCTGCGTCCGGTGAGATTTGACAGTACAGGAGCAGGTTCCGTTTTACTTACGCGGCCAAAGCGTGCTGTGAAGAAGAACCGGCTACCTTCGCCTTCTACACTTTTTACCCCGATGTTGCCGCCCATCAACTCCACAAGTTGTTTTGATATGGTAAGACCCAGGCCGGAACCGCCATATCGGCGTGTGGTTGACGTGTCTGCCTGGGTAAAAGCTTCAAACAACCGCCGTTGCTGCTCTTCGGAAAGGCCAATACCCGTATCTCTCACCTCAAAGCTGAGCAGTGTCGAAGCATCGTCGCGGTCAACGCAGGATATCTTTACGTGGATTTCGCCATGTTCAGTAAACTTGACAGCATTGCCAACAAGATTGTTGAGAATCTGGCCCGTACGCAATGGGTCGCCGAGGATCTGCTTATCCACATCCGGGTGAAATTCAATGAGTAACTCCACTCCCTTATGGGCAGCTGGCACGGCAAACAGATCCGATACATTAACCAGCACATCTTCCAGGCGAAACGGCACTTTTTCCAGTTCCAACCGGCCTGCTTCCACCTTGGCAAAATCCAGGATGTCGTTAAGTATGTGGAGCAGCGCTTTGGATGACGTCATAACTTTTTCGAGATAGCTGCGCTGGCGATTATCAAGCGGTGTATCCAGCATGAGCTGGGTTAGCCCCAGGACAGCGTTCATCGGCGTACGGATCTCGTGGCTCATGTTTGCAACAAATTCACTTTTAGCCCTGCTCGCCTGTTCCGCCAGATGCCGTGCGGCTTCTGCCGCTGCTAAACTTTGTTTCAGCTTTGTCTGGGCTTCCTTAACCGAAGTAATATCATGCACCAGAACATAGAAACCTGCAACCTCTCCGTGCTGTGTATCTGGCAGATAGTTAACCAGCGTGTGCTTAACAGCACCGTCAGATCCTTTTCGCATGGATTCAAAGGTCTGCGGCTTACCCTGCAGAACTGCTTCCACATACGGAAGTGCCCGCTCGTAGAGCTCACTGCCTAGAACGTTCTGCATGTGCTGGCCTTTAATCGTCGCCCCCTTGCGTTCAAACAATTCCTGATACGCCCGGTTGGTGAAACGGTTGATTCTATTTTTATCCCAGTAACCTACCAGGGAAGGTATGGCATCCAGAATGTTCGTCAGGTCGTGTCGGGTCTGGTCCAGGGCGATCTGTGCTTCAATGCGATCAGTACTGTCAGCAAACAGCAGGAGAAGTCGCGCTTCTGTCGCTTCATCAAACCTGCGGAAATAGCACTCCAGCCAGACCTCTTTGCCGCCGCTGGTGGAAACGCTGGCGGTCTGGCGTTCGACTTTGTCAGAGGCCAATGCCCTCAGTGCCGCATCTTTCAAGCCTGATTTCTGCCAGGCAATTATCTCGTTGAAATTTTGAGCTATCAACTTCGCATGAGACAGCCCAAGGATATCGGCAGCAGATTCGTTAACCAGCAGACACTGGCCCCGCTCATCGTAAACCGCAACGCCAAGTGGTGATGCGTCGAGAACCTTTTGGCTGAATTCGAGTAAGGTCTGGAGTCGCAGTTCGGTGTTTTTGCGCTCCGTTATATCGCGGCACGCCAGCATCCATACCTTTTCGCCCTGCCATTCCACTTCTGCTGCGGTGATCTCGGCCGAGAAAACCGTATTGTCTTTGCGTATAAACTGTGATTCAACACTTACTGTTTCGCCGGTGGCGGCCTCAAATCGTCCGCGCAAAATTCCTTCGCTGGTATTCTTAAAGTAGTCTGACACAGACATGCCTTTGAGTTCTGCGCCAGTGTAGCCGATCATGCGTTCGAAGCGGGTGTTTTCATCAACCACTTTAAAATCGGCGTCTAACAGAAAGATTCCGTCACTGCTGTTTTCAAAAAGTGCGGTACGTTGCTTAAGTTCGGCTTCCAGTTCCTCCTCCCGCCGACGCAAAACCTTGGCATGCCTGCTATTATCCTGAACATACACAGACAGCATCAGCGCTGGCAGGGCAATCATTATGACTGGCAAAAGCCTTGGCAACTCGGCCCAGGTATTGTCCACCGCGCCCAGCACATAATGGCCGCGAGCAACGAGAAATCCGGCAGTCAGGACACTGGCCAGAACGGCAAGCGCGGTTCCGCCAAATGATGACGTTACGGCAACAAGTACCAGCGTGGCGGCCCCGTAGACAAACGGGTTATTTAACGTGCGTAAAAATACATAAATGGCAAATGCCGCAAGAGCAGCTTTAAGTAACGGCTTCCACCGAAACCACGTAAACCCTTTGCCGCTTTGCAGGTCAGAAGTGGTGCAGGCTACCAATGGCAGCAGCGAAAGAGACCCGATAATAGATCCCGCAAACCAGCGAATCCCGGGTTCCACGATTATCGGACCTGGCGATAGTACAATCGCCGCAACTAGTGCAGCAAACGAAGCCGGAAGAAGTACACCCATGCAGATATACCGGGCAAACACGGAAGGGGAGTGACCGATATCGGGCCAGATGTTCAACTTTCTGATGATCGTTGCTGCGAAAAGGATTTCAAAAACGTTGGGGATAATAAATGCAAACGACTGGCTCAACGTGGCGCCGGCAGCCCGGTTTGCGAGAACAGTCAGAACTGCAAAGACGGCTGCACCGAGTGGCCATCGCAGCAGCGGTTCAGATATCAGGCAAGCTGCTCCCCAGGCATTTGCATATCAGATCAGCGCTACGTTGTCAGGAACTGCAGATAAACGCACCGGTATAAAAGCGAGCGGGAGAAAAACGCATAACCGCAGTATAAACAGCGGCAAGGGTAGCTGTGGAGGAGTTTCTATTGTTTTCGCGTTAGCCATTAGCACTAATTTAAAAGTTACTCCAAACCGTCAGCAAATGGTGCACCAGAAACGATTGGACCCATAGCGGATTATAACAATCAACCGTGACAGCGCATAAATATGGATTTGCACTGGAAAGCTGGTGCTTCCGGCGTCAGCTAGCTTCTGACTCCTGCTGCCGAACACGACGCGCGGCATCGGCTGGAGAATTCCATTGAAGGAAAGCCGCGGCGGCTCATATCCATATCTGAAGCTTGCCTATCATTACCGGAGTTGTTAAATGTCTTCTGCCACCATTGAAAATACCAGCCAGTCAGCCTCTACCGCTGATGCCATTGTCCGGCCCCTCGCACAGCGTGCACGGGTAGCTGCATCGAAACTGGCAGTACTTCGGCCTGATATCAAGAATAACGCCTTACGAGCAATGGCTGACGCATTTGAGGCTCATTCGGCAGAAATCCAGAAGGAAAACGCCAGGGACGTAGAAGCGGGTAAAGAAAAAGGCCTCAGTTCCGCCATGCTTGATCGGCTGACCCTGGATGAAAAACGTATTCGTGCCATGGCCGATGGCCTTCGCCAGGTGGCGCAACTCGACGATCCCGTAGGCGAAATGTATGAAATGAAGACCCGACCCAACGGCTTGCGAATTGGTCGCATGCGCGTTCCTATCGGAGTGATCGGCTTTATTTATGAGTCTCGCCCTAACGTCACCGCCGATGCCGGCGCTCTTTGCATCAAAAGCGGCAATGCTATTATCCTTCGCGGCGGCAGCGAAGCCATAAACAGCAACCGCATCCTCGCCCGCCTTATGGATGAAGCCGGGGCCGCAGCAGGCCTGCCGCAGGATTCTATCCAACTTGTTAACACCACAGACCGCGCTGCCGTTTCCGAGATGCTCACTCTCAACGGCCTGATCGATCTCATTATTCCCCGCGGCGGTAAGACGCTCATCGAGCGCGTAATGCGTGAGTCGACCATTCCCGTTATTAAGCATTACGACGGTATTTGCCACGTCTATGTGGACTCTGAGGCTGACCTGGATATGGCGGTGAACATCGCCGTTAACAGCAAGGCTCAGCGCCCAGGCGTATGTAATTCAGCAGAAAGCCTGCTCGTTCACAAGGCCGTAGCCGCAGAATTCCTCCCCCACGTGGCCCGTGCCATGGCCGAGAAAAACGTGGAGCTTCGTGCCGACGCTAGCGCCGCCAGCTACCTTCAGTCCGCTTCAAACGTAAAACCTGCCACAGACGAAGATTTCCGCACCGAATTCCTGGACCTCATCATGGCTGTTCGCGTCGTAGATTCCGTCGAAGATGCAATCCAGTGGATCAATGACCATGGTTCGCACCACACTGAATCCATAATCACCCGCAGCCAGACCAACGAGTGGAAGTTTATCGGCGGGATTGACAGCGCCTGCGTTCATATTAACGCAAGTACCAGGTTCTCTGATGGTGGCGAATATGGCATGGGCTGCGAAATCGGCATTTCCACGGAAAAACTGCACGCCCGCGGCCCCATGGGACTAAAAGAACTCACCACCAGCAAATTCGTAGTGTTTGGAGAAGGCCAGGTCCGCGGCTGATTATCACCGCTGTACGTCCTCACTTCTTAACAGTCCGTCAAACTCTGCGATAGAATGTTAAACTGTTATATTGCAACCGACTCGTCAGGTGTGGCTCTAAAATTGCATTGGTAATGTTCACTGAAAAATCTCGCAGGAGAATGACCGATGTCTGACAACCAACCCAATGAACCGCTTGATCAGGACGATGAACTGAACCAGCCGGACCCGCTACGATACAACCTTGATACCCTTGATGACTACATATCAGTAAGTGAGCAGGTTGCACGAGAAGGTCGCCTGGATGAAGCCGTGGATGTTCTGCGGGAAGCAACGCGCCGTTACCCCGAAAGCCCAACCGGCCGTTACAATCTGGGCGTTGCCCTTTTTCTCCGCGTAAAGCAGGATCGTGAGCATCTGGAACTCTGGGAGAACCTGGCTGACGATGAGCAGTTGGCCGAAGAAGCCATCATGGCCCTTGAAGAAGCCATCGAGCAGGACCCCGGCTTTCTCCAAGCCTATAATAACCTTGCCCGCTTGTATGCCCTGAGGGGCCGCAAGCATGAAGCCGTGGCCATGTGGGAAAAAAGTCTTGCTCTCAATTCTGATCAGCCAGAAGTCCGTGCAGATATGGAAATGTACCGGGACAAGCTTGGTCCGCGTGAAGAAGACATCGAGACGCAACAGCTCATGGACGGCGACAAGCCGGATGCTCCCCTTTGACCGCAGAAGTAATGCCGGCTGAGCCAGCCAGTTCGGCGGCTGCTCAGCCCATTGTCTGCTTCAGTCATCTCGCCTGGGATGAAAATCTCTATCAACGACCTCAGCAGATCCTGTCCCGCCTGGCCGCGCTTGGTCATCCCGTTTACTATTTCGCCTGCGTCGGCTACCACCGCCATAAAGCAGCTCCTATGGCAGGGCCAGTCTCCGGCGCGCCTGGTGTTAACGTCTATACTCTGCCATTCGCGCCTGGTACCAGGAGATTCGGCGGCCCCCGGCGCTGGCTCGCAGCCCTTAAAGTCGCCTCAATTCTGACTCGCCACAAGGTCCACCGCCCGATCCTCTGGTTTTACCACCCTCTGCTTTTCCCCCTCGGATACTCTCATGCCGACTCAGCCATCGTCTACGATGTGATGGACCATTTCCCTTCGTTCGAACAAACAGACGACGATCTCTACTATGAAGAACTTACCCTTCTAGCCGAAGCCGACATCGCCTTCACCGGCGGGCGGAGCCTCGATCGACACGTGAGGTCTATGGTCGATGCGCTTTACTCAGACCTAAAACCAGCAGCGCCCGTTCCGAGATCCCCGGCATCCCTCTGCGAAATCCACTGTTTCCCAAGCGGCGTCGACCTTCCTCACTTCGGGAAGGCAATATCAGCGGCAACAAGTCCGCTAGTCACCAACCTGCCCAAACCCATATTTGGCTACTTTGGCGCTATCGACGAGCGCCTGGATTGGGACCTCATTCAACAGCTAGCCGCCGCCACAACCGGCAACGTCGTCCTGGCCGGTCCGCATCTCCAGCCGCCACCCTCTAACCTCCCGGCCAACGTCCACCTGCCAGGCGGCGTTCCCTATGCAGACTTACCAAACCTGCTCGCCAGCTTCAATGTCTGCCTCATACCCTTCAAAGATACGCCGCTGGTCAGCTTTATCAGCCCCACGAAAACCCCCGAATACCTGGCCGGCGGGAAGCCGGTTGTAAGTACACCCATACCCGACGTCATCACTGACTACGCCGAAGTCGTCAAGGTTGCGCCCGCAGGCCCGCAGTTTGTTTCCTTATGCCTGGAGTCCGCTGCCAACCCACCCGACCCGCAGTATCTTGCAGCGGAAGCTGCACAGCGGGCAAAAACCTGGGATGACATCGCGTCGCGCATGAATCGTCTGCTCCTTGATAAGATAGCAGAGCTGGAGAAGCAGACCTATGCTGCCGGCTGAATTACAGGAGCTCGTCATCCGCATCCTCCAGGGGGAGGAAGTATCTCATCTTGAATTCCCTCGCCCCGAGCAGGCCTGCGCAGCGATACGGGATATCGCCGATGAACTGAGTTTTACCGCGAAAGACGTCACCATCCTTGCAGACATCCTGGGCAAGGCTCTCGCTTCTGCTGACCCGCAGATGGCACTCAATAATCTCCAGCGGTTTATTGAAGCCGTGGATGACCCGGAACCCGTCCGCTTCGCCTTCAAACGATCTCCAGAAACGGCAGCGATTCTCATTACCCTGATGGCGGGGTCTCAGTTTCTCAGCGATGTCCTTATCTCCCAACCCGATGCATTTCCCTGGCTGATCAGCCACGAAACTCTACACGGCCCCCGGCCGGTAGACTACTATAAAGACGGCGCAGCGCGCGTAGTTGAGGGGCTGATCGATCGTGCTTCCCAGCGCGGAGCCATCAGCCGTTGGAGGCGCCGCGAGTATCTCCGCATTGGCTGTCGAGACCTGCTACTTCTTGCTGATGCAGAAGATGTTTCCCGCGATATTTCAGACCTGGCCGAGGCTATAATAGATCGCGCGGCACTTATCGTGTTTGGCGAACTCTCCCAGCGCTTTGGTGTTCCGGTACCCGAAGCTTCTTCCTGGGATGAAGAAATGCCCATTAAACCCGTCGGAAACAACACCCCGGTTCAGGGTTTCGCCTTTTCCACCGGCATGTGCGTTCTCGGTATGGGAAAGCTTGGCGGCCGCGAACTCAA
Source organism: Candidatus Sumerlaeales bacterium (assembly GCA_036675025.1). Classification (GTDB taxonomy): domain Bacteria; phylum Sumerlaeota; class Sumerlaeia; order Sumerlaeales; family Sumerlaeaceae; genus JAKFFN01. Next base: position 10,814 of record JAKFFN010000074.1, read on the forward strand.
CTTTTCTTCCGATATCGATCTTGTGTTTGTTTACGAAGCAGAGGGGGAAACCACAGGCCGCAAAGACGGCGAGCGACGCGTAGCCGTAATCTCCAACCACGATTTCTTTACCCGCATGGGCGAGGCGCTTGTGAAATTTCTCGGAGAACGCGGCCCGGAAGGCAACCTGTTCCGCGTCGATATGCGTCTGCGGCCAGAGGGCCTCCACGGCCCCCTCGCGCGCTCTCTCGAATCTTTCATTCACTACCTCAATACCCAGGCTCGCGACTGGGAGCGCCTCGCTTACCTCAAAGCGCGCGTCGTCAGCGGCCCCGTCCGCCTCGCCGAAAAGCTTTACCGCGTTATGGCGGAATTTGTATTCGCCGGCCTCGAGGCACAGCGCATAGTTTCAGAGGTGCAGGATCTCAAGCTTCGCATCGATCGCGAAGTTCTGAACAGCGACCTCTACCGACGCGAAGTAAAGCGTGGCTACGGCGGCATCCGGGAAATTGAATTCGTCATTACTGCCATGCAGATTATCCACGGTTACAATCACCATGCCCTCCGCATCCGAAACACCTTCCTCGCCATCCAGCGCCTCCTCGAAACCCACATTCTTTCGCCGGAAACCGCCGAATTCTACCAGTCAGCCTACTCGTTTCTACGCACGGTAGAGCACCGCCTGCAGATGGCGCAGGAAGCGCAGACCCACACTCTCCCGCCGCCTGGACCTGAGTTTGAAGCCATGGCGCGCCGGTGCGGCTTCCATTCAGGAGCGGAATTCCAGGAAGAGTACGAACGCATCACCGAAGCGGTTCATTCCCGCTTTACCACGTTCTTTGAGCACGATACCGAAGCTGTGGAACAGGCGGCAAAAGACGTATTGGTAATTCTCGACCGCGCCGCCCCTGAAGCCGAAGCAAAAGCTGCACTGGAGCGCCGCGGTATGCCTGACCCCGACTCATTACGCCTCATACACGCGCTTGCCTACGGCACCCATGATGTGTTTGTATCGGCAGAAGGCCAACGTTCCTTCGAGCAGATGCTTCCTGCCCTTCTTCGCCTCACCGCTTCGGCTCCGTTTCCTGAACGCGTATTCTCGCAGCTCCACTCCTTTGCCCTGGCCATCAAGGGAATTACCTACTATTACGAAGTCATAGCTCAGCACCCCGATATCCTCAAGCTCCTGGTCACTCTCTTTGGCACCAGCGAAGCGCTGTCAGCCCAACTCATCGCTCATCCTGAATTCTTCGATTCACTCATCAGCACCCGCATCATGAACGAAGTTGACCCGGAAGGTGCCGCCCGCCGGGATCGCATGAACATGGCGCTGTCTGTGCGCACTCCTGCGCGCCGGCTCATCATGCTGCGCCGCGTAGTTCATTTCGAGCGGCTTGTGCTGGCACTTCAATATCTTCTGCGCTTGAAATCCCTGGATGAAAGCCTTCGCGGTCTGAGCGATACTGCCGACCACTGCCTCGACCTGGCGGCACACATCGCCGCTGGCCGACTGCTGACCCGCTGGACCGGCGAAGACAAACCTGATGATGCCGCTGTGCGCGAACTTGCCAGCTCCATATCCCGCCAGATGGCCATTGTCGCCATGGGCAAATACGGCGGTCACGAGCTGAACTTCTTCGGTGATCTCGACGTGGTTTTTGTCTACGACGGCACAGCGAATCTGCCCGCTGCAGCTGCCGGCCGTTACGGTAGCGCACAGGAGTTCTTTGATGCGTTTGCCGATGCCGTAACGGCTGTCGTATCCGAGAACGTACAGGGTGGCCGCGCCTTTGAACTGGACGCACGCCTCCGCCCCCACGGCCGCGGAGCTCCGCTAACCACGGAAGCTGCAATGTACCGCGAGTACCTCGAAACCGCCGATACATGGGAATTGCAGGCGTTTCACCGCGCCCGCGTCGCATGGGGCAGCACGCCGCTCATTGATCCGCTGCGAGAGGCTGCCATGGGTGCTGTCCGGCGCAAATCCGCCGATGACCTGATGCGTGAAATCCATGAGATGCGCCAGCGGCTGGAGGAGACTGTGTCAAATCCGGCCGACAAACTGGAAGTGAAGCGGTCACCCGGTGGCATAGTCGACGTAGAATTCCTGGTTCAATACCTGGTGCTGGCCGGGCGTCTCCCCTGGTCACCTGAAACCTCCAATTACTACTCAGCTCTTACCGGAAGATGCCTTACGGCTATCGGTGAACAAGACTGCGCCATCCTCCTTGCCGGCTACCGGGTACTTCGCGGCGTAGAAAACACCGTGCGTCTTATCACTGGCGGAGGAGAATCTGCCATTCCCATCGGCTCGCCAAACGCCACTGCGGTCGCACGCAGCCTCGGTTTCGAAACCGTAGAAAACCTGCAGTCAGCGGTGCAGGAGGCCACCGGCGAGATGCGCCGCATTTATAACAAATACCTGGTAGACTAAGCCTCGTTATTCGGCAATCGGCTTTCGCCCGGGATCAGTCACAGGAAAAACCCCGGCCTGCTGCAGCTTCTCCAGCATTTCGTCATAATCCAGCCGCTCCGCCATTCTCATTTCAGAATCGGCCACGCCCAGGCACAACAGCAAATCCACCGTTCCCGACGGAAGTGCGAACCGCGTCTTCAGGTGCGTTGCCTCCACAATAAGAAGATTCCTGATTTCAGAATCCGGCCGCTGCGGATCAATGCTTGTATGCAAAGGCACCCTTCCGCCCGCAAACATCGTCTCGCCCTGCAGCATTCCACTGGCGCACAGGATGTTAACCGCCATCAGCCAGTGGAGAACCTGGATAGCCCAAACCGACTGCTCCGGTGCATGCATCACCAGTTCAAAGCCAAGCCCGCTCGGTTCCGTCGGGTTCACATTCACGGGGTCCTCGCCCCACGGGTTGCTCAGCGCCGTAGATACATAGCTCCAGTAGGGAAGCTTTTCCGACGGCGGCACTTCAAAAACACCATGCACCAGCCAACGCGGGTCCGGGTCACGCTGGCCAAGCCGCTGAAACAGCTCCGGCGGAATCGTATGGACATGAGGGCCAACTGTTCCAAACAGCTCGCGATACACTACGTCCTCGCGGTGTGCCCAAACATCCTGAAACCACTTTTCCCAATCGTCGCGATTTGTGCTCACTTGCTGCTTCTCCTCGAATTCCTGGCTGACGGTGCGGGCGCATATCCAAACACGTCCCGTTGAGGAAATAGCCCGAACACTCCGCCCGTGTGGATGAAAAGAACCCTGTCTTTCTTCCGGAAGCGCCCTTTCCTGATTTCCTGCATCATACCGTAAAGTCCCTTGCCCGTATAAACCGGGTCAAATACCAGCCCTTCAAGGCGGCAGGCTTCCTTCATCAGGTCAATCTCGCTATCGTAAGGCACCGCGTAGCCGTCACCCACATACCCATCCAGTATCTGGATAGGGGTCGCGGCTCTGCGCAGGTTCAGGTCAAATTTATGGTTTAGTTCCCGCAGAATGGTCCCGATGTCATTCTGAAACGTCTCTGCATCATCACACACGTTTACGCCCCACACCCTGGGCTGGCGCGCACCCGCCATCGCCCGTCCTGCAATCAGGCCGGCCATCGTACCGCCACTGCCCACAGCACTTACGATGTGGTCAAACTCCCGCCCCAGCCGTTTGCTTTGCACAGCGATCTCGTTCCACGCGCGAATATAGCCCCAGCTGCCGATGGCGTTGCTGGCGCCTACAGGAATCCAGTAACAGCGCTTGCCCTGCCTGGCATATTCTGCAATAAGTTCGTCTACGATCTCCGGCTGACGGGTAGAATACTCCTCCCGCGGGAAGAAGGAAAACCGTGCTCCAGCCAGGTGATCCAGCAGCAGGTTACCATCCGGCGCGCCTTCCTGCTGGCCCCGCAACACCAGGTGACACTCCAGGCCCAGGCGCGCGCAGCTCAGTGCCGTCGCCCGGCAATGGTTACTCTGGATTCCGCCGGCAGTTATCACCACGTCAGCCCGCTGGCGCACAGCCTCTGCCAGCGCAAATTCCAACTTCCGAATCTTGTTTCCACTCAGCACGCTGCCAGTCAGGTCATCGCGCTTCACCCATATCTCTGGCCCACCGGCAAGCTCCGTCAGGCGGGGCAAAAACTCAATGGGTGTAGGCGTTTGGGCAAGAGTCAGACGTTTGGGCATGGCCGGCATAGGTAGTCTCCTAAGGCACAGAAATGACAGAACAAAAAATAAACGCGGTTACCTGTTAAAGATAACCGCGTAAAGAAACTGTTAGTGCAAATGCTGGATTAAGAAGCTTTTACAACTTTTCCAGACTTAAGGCAGTTGGTGCAAACGCGCACACGACGAACCGCAGTGCCAAACTTCGCGCGGATCCGCTGAAGATTCGGCAGCCAACGGCGCTTTGTCTTGTTGTTTGCATGGCTTACATTGTTACCCGTTGCCGGGCCTTTTCCGCAAATCTGGCACTTTGCCATTTCGGTTCACTCGCTCCTGAAAAAATACCGGGGTCAGGGGAGGTCTTACAAAAAGGTCCCCACTGACAGCCGGAATGGTTATGCCCTGCTTCACCTATTATTCATGGCAGGCAGGCCGCTTACACCATCCCCGGGGGGTGATGCGTTCTCCTGAGTATAAGGCCACAGCGTAGGTTTCTATTCATGCAGTTGTCAACGTGCCAAACCACTCCCACGGCCTGCCGTACCCACAAAGTACTTGCCCTTGCGTCGCATCAGGCCTCTATTTTGCTCAAACGCGCTAACAAACACACGGAAAAGGTTTTAACTTTTGGACTACACGCAGCAAGTCGACCGATACGTTTTTCACAAGCCGCTATGGCGGAAGGTCCTGCCGTTCTTTCTCCTTATCCTTATCTGGATAATCCCGGCGTTCCTGTGGCGCGGACACGAACTCCGGCTGCCAGCCCCTTTTGATACCTGGCCAGACCAGGTCAGGGCATGGCTGACGACGGCCGGCATCACCCTGGAAAACTCCTTTCCCGTAGCAGCCATACTCTCAGCAATTATTGTGGTCTGGTGGTATAAGGCCTTTGAAATCCTCATTATTTCGGCAGATGCTATCACCCGCAGTTCACTCCTCGGTTTCCGTAACACCCTGCGCTGGGTAGATGTAGACGAAGTACTTATCGACCACCTGGAAGCGCGCATGGAGGGCGATGTAACTGCCCGAAAAACTCTCTATCTGTACGAGGTGCCTAAAGGCATTTTCGGGCACCGCCGCCGGATGAAGATTAATAATCGCCAGTTTGATGGTTTTGACGACGTGGAGCGGATCGCCGTGCTGGTCAGCGTGCCCGCTGTCGCTGAGCGCCTGCGTCAGCGGATTGAGGCTTCCCAGAAGCCTGCTACTTTTGCCGTACTTGAGCCGGGCGAACTCCTGATGGGCTTACTTTCCATTACTCTCGGTCTGGTTATCATCGCGTCGGCATTTGTAGAGCAGATCTGGGCCATCGTGGATCTGCCCTATATTATGGCTCTCCGCGCCGGCGTTATTATCGCAGGCGTGCTGCTGTTTATCTTCGGCGTATTCCGGTTTTTCTACCTGCGCGTGGGCGTAGACCAGGAGAACGTTTACCTTATGCGGCAAAAGTGGATAATGAAAAGAATCCCCATCGACAACATTGCCGACATTCAAATCCGGGAAAACCAGATGCGTGTATATGCTTTCGTAAAAGATCCGGAAGTGCCAAAGCAGGTGTTTAAGACCAACAAGTATATCCGCAATCGCGGCGTAATGCTGCGCCTGATCCGCGAAATCTACGACATCCGCCGCAACATGGACAACGTCCCGATCCCCGGCATCCCCTCGGGCCAACGAGAGTAATAACCGGAAACAGCGGATGAAAATAGCCTGGATTTACAGGCAATAAAAGATCCTCCATTCCCCCATTCCCTTTCCCCGTTCTACTTTCTACTTTCTACATTCTCCGTTACACCGGTTTTTTTTGGCGGCTGCCCGCAAAAAAACCGGGGTAACAACGATGCCCTCGGTTGCATCGCCGAACCCCGGTGGTAATTCCATGGCCGCCCCGCTTACCCTTCGTATCCCTGCTGCAGCCATCGATCACTAACTTTGTCGCAAACTGCAGTTCTTTGGTTGACGCGAGCTGCTCATATATTTTTTGCTGAGCACGCAAAATTAATGTTACGCCTATGTCAACCAGCCATGGCGATGGCCCGTCTTATCTGACGAAGCTCGAAACAAAAACCTGCAGCGGGGGAAACCGAACATGTTAATGAGATTTACAACTTTAGGAGTATGGCTGGTCATGGCAGGCATTGCCGCTTTACCGGCCAGTGTAACAGCTGCCACTTCCGGTCAGCGTGACACCGTTGAGAACACATCAATAGTCAGCGCTGACGGTACCGGCAACTACCTCTCGCTGAAAGACGCCTTTACCGCCCTTTCCGGATCATTCACCGGCAGCCCCAATCACACTCTTTATATTGCCAGCGACCTTCAGGAAACTCAGCCGCTGGTCCTGAACCGCAACTCCGGCTTCAACTCAACACTCACAATCAAACCGCTGGGCGGCCCCCGCACTGTTACCGTTACCAGTCCGGCAGCAGCGACTTATACCCAGGATCTGGTTGGCATTTCGTGGAACCGGGGAAACTTTTCGTCAGAGACCCCACTTTGCAACGCACTTATTGACGGTACGATAGGGGGCGCCGAACATGGGCTGAAGTTTGTCTTCAACCATGACGAGCAGACTACGTCTCTCTATACGCCTCACCACGGGTTTCTCATTGGAAGCAACTGCGCAGTCGAAATCAGGAACTGCCACATCGTCCACAATCCGGTAACAGAAACTCAGAGCTATGCGATCTATATACAAACCCGGGTTCAACGGCCAATTACATTAACGGGGAACCTGGTTGAGGCGATGGCTCAGCAGGCGAGCGGTATTATTTCTGAAGTCACAAACGAAGGGATCAACCCTGTCGCTGCAGACATTCTGATTTCCAACAACGTCATCAACGCGGCCCGCCATGGCATCTCTGTTTACCAGCGCGATGCCACGGTAGAAAACAACACTATTCATATTACGGGCTACCCGGATGAAATCGAATCTCTTGTCGGCGTAGTGATCAGCAGACACGCGAGCGTATCCACCACAACTCTCGTAAGAAACAATAAGGTTGTCATTACCGGGGCAGACAGCTCGCAACTGGTGCAGGGCATCCGCAACACCTCAGGCCTGGATCACGCGGGAAATCTGTTGGTACACAACAACATGGTGTCGCTGAACCTGAACACAGGCGTGGAAAGCCGGGCAGTCTGCGGCATTACAAACGTGTATCGCCGGGCGGCCGTAAGCGAAGTCGCCCATAATTCCATCTTCATGCCCGGTAACCAGTCGAACAACGAAGAAATCAACCGCAATTTCCACGCACTGGGTGTCGATTCCAACAGTTCAAATTCCATTACCGTTGCTAACAACATGCTGCGGGTCGGATCCAAATGGGCTTCCGGCCTCTACTTCCACACTGGTAACGACATCGAATCCGATGGGAACGTAGTGGGAATCTCCGGGGACGCGGTTGCGGTTACCACTGACCAGACAACGTACACATTACTTGCCGACTGGAAAACGGCCAGTGGCCTTGACACGGAAAGCCAGGCATTCGATCCGCTCGCTTCCTGGGCGTCGCCCGAAGATCTTCACCTGGTGCATTCTGTCGCCGGTCTCGAACCGGGCGTAGTGGGTGTACTTCAGGCGCCTCTGGCAACCGATATCGACGGCGACCCGCGAAGCCTGACAATACCAGCCCCAGGCGCAGACGAAGTCGACTTCGCAGCCAGCGTAGGGGAGTGGTCGGTCTACTAGCTACGAATTCGCAGCAAGCAGTGACAATAGGGGCGCGACAAAAACCGCAGCCCCACCAAGTTCCCCGTTGCAATGTCTGCAACGATACATTTCTATGTTTGGTGCATGTTTTATCTTTTCGGCATCTGTGCACTCCACATAGTGGCAGGTTTGGTAATCTCCGGCCGGGTTTTCCGGCCGCAGAACCGAACAGAACACCTGCTGCTCGCCGGACTTTTGGCCTACAGCACCTTCTATCTCGTCCCTCTCACCACTGGCTGGATCACCGGCCTGATGAACGTTTACGTGCTGGCCATCGGCCTCGCCGCTGCGCTGATTGGTGCCGCGGCGGCGTGGTATTGGGGGCGCGGCCGCACCTCTCAGTTGTGGCATATCAAAACCATCACTTTACGCCCCTGGGGCGAGTGGATCGTCTGGGCTGTCACAATCCTGATTCTGCTGCTGCTGTTTACCGCAGGGCTGGTCCTCCCGGCGCGCTTCTGCGATGCCCCATCCTACCACATGGCAAACCCCATGCGGTGGCACCAGACCGGCAAATTTATCCTCGACAGTTTTGGTCCGCTGGCCTTGTCAGACCAGATGATCAGCGCGGAGTGCGCCCCCAACGTAAAGGCAATCTGGGGATTTGCTGTTCTGCTGCTCACGCGCGATATGTCCGGTACCGCTCTTGCCCAGTTCCCGTTCGTGCTACTTCTCGCGGTAACTGCCCGCGCTCTGGCGCTCAGGCTTGGCACGGCCGGTTGGCTGGCCTCCATTGCCTCCCTGGTTTCCATTGTTGTGCCCGAAATTGTACTGCAGTCCCTCGACGCCTACGCAGATGTCATTTTCGCAGCCGGGCAGATCGTGCTGGTTTGGTCACTGGTTTATCTGTGGCAGAACCCATTCGGCTGGCGCTCCATAGCCATTCCCGCCTTTGGCTTCGCCATATTGTATGGAGCAAAATCAGCAGCCCTGGTAATCGGTGGTGTTATCGGTCTGCTTTATGGTATTCTACTGATCTGGAAAACGTGGAAGGCTCACAAGTGGCAAGCGCCTGCCTGGATTGTCGCTGCTTTTGTAATCACCCTTGGCGCAATCTGCGTTAGCGGAGGGCCGTGGTATTACCATGCATGGAAGGAATTTGGTAATCCCGTCTTTCCTTATGCCCTTGAGCTCAAAGGCAAAACCATTTTCCCCGGGCCAATGAGTACAAGTGTTAATCAATCCATGCTGATGGCTTATACGGGAGCTTCCGGGCTGCAGGCGTATTGGAATACTTTGCGTGAAGTCTGGCGGATACCGGCGTTCGCCAGTTGGTCGGGCGGACTCGGCGCCGGCATGTTTATCATCGGCATTCCGGCTTTGGTCTTGTTCTTTATCGGTGCCGCCATGCCCGGCCACGGAGCCGGCTCCAGGCGCATATTTGTCCTGTCATTCCTGGCGCTTACACTGGCAACTCCCACCCTTGCCATTGCCCGGTTCTCCCTGTTTCAGCCTGTAATGGGAGCAATTGCATTTGCGTGGCTCGCCACCATAATGCCCCTTGTAACACGCATCTTCGCAGTTTTGATCGCTTTGGCAGCGGCGGGTTACGACTTCTACATGGCTGTACCGTCCATCCAGGTACTAAGGAAGCCGCCTGAACTCCTGGCGTTTCACATCCTTAGCGGATTTGATCGCGGTGCCCTGGTTGATACCTATCCAGATCAATATACGGCCCTCGATTACTGGAAAGAAGAAGTGTCCGGTCCCGGAAAGAAGCTGGCTATCCACGGGACCGAAATCGAACTCTGGTTTACCTACGCGCCATGGTCACCTGCAGATACGATAAGAGTTCGCGCACCAAAGGGGCCAGATGAGGTTAAGGACTGGCACCAGGATCTTCTCTTGGCAGGGGTGACCCATCTCTATATGAAGAGAACCGAACCCGCCTGGGAACACGTTGTGGCGCGGCCAGACTTGTTTCCCGTGCTGATGCGCAGGCTCGACGGTCACTGGGCAATTAAGATCAACTCCAATTACGTGTACACATTTCCAGAAGATGCCTTGTTTGCGGTGGCAGGGGCAAATCTTGACTGACCGCGCGGAAGTAAGAAACTGGATTCGCTGGACGGCGGGGATATTGTTTCTGGCTGCGGTTGGAATTTTGGGTTGGTATTATTTCACCTTCGAAAAGCGGAATATCGATGTCGTCAAGATGACACAGAAGGACTTTTACAGCGGCCTGCGCTGGAAGTGGTTTGCGCCGGATTTAGCACACATGAAATCGCAACTGGCCGATAAAAACGTGGATGAACTTGAATGGATGGTGCTGCGCACGGCCGTCGGAAGATGGCGTCTACGCCATAAAGCTCCCCACGCCTATGAACGATTGCTCGAAAGCTACAGGAATGGCTACTGGAACGACAGCTTTACCGAAGAACTGACCCCGACACTGGAGGCTATGGACCAGCGATGGCTTGAAGCTCGACGTGATGCCATTCAACATGGAGGCAAGGTTATGCTCCGCGTGGATAAGGTGCCTGATTGGGGTTTCGAGATTAAGTTCCCACCCGGAATCACGACTGCAAATGTAGGTTCCCTCCTGGAAATCACATTTACCTCTGATGACAATGTGCCGCCGCCGCCAAAGCTGCTCGCTTTATGGGGAACTGCTCTGGACCCGGAACCCAGGCTATACAGGTTTCGGCATTGCCCGGTGGAAGATACAGGAAACACGTCGGGGACGCAGAAAATCTATCGACTTACCATGGATATGTCAGATTCCCCGGAGTGGCTGAACCCCATTGTCCAGCCCGAGTGGATTAATTTCGTACCGGAAGCTCCCTGCAACCTTACCGCGCAGGAATACCATCTTGGAGACAGCAAGCTTCTGCGGGTGCAGTGACCAGGTTGTCCAAAAATAAGGGTCGCTAAGGGCTCATACGGGTCGATGCGGGAATTGTCCGCCGGGTTATGTTCTGCTAATCACTCTCTAATCGCGCTGAAGCAGAAGCTTTAAAAAACTTCTGCTCCAGTCAGCGGCTCTTAAATCAAAATGCGCAAAAGGAGAGTGAGTGCTAGGCATCCGGTGGAACAAATCGGCTGCTAGCACTTTTTATTATGTACTTAATAGATAGAATAAGATATCTGATAATACAGAGTTTATGTGTAATTGTAATTAATTTTTTTTTCTGCCTGTGGAAAACTTTCACGCGTCGGAAACAAGGATTGCCCTTCCTGAGCTCGAGGCTCATTATCGTAGGTAGCCGTATTCTTGAATCATTCGGTACATTAGAACGAAAGAACTCGGCTCGTGCGCATCCGTCGGCAGCCTTGGGGAATTCCTCCAGCCACCAAAGCGTAGTCATTAGCACAAATGTTTAATCCTGAAAGCATCTCCAAGTTCCCGACTTCCCCCGGCATTTATATCATGAAAAACGCCGCGGGTGATGTGCTGTACGTAGGCAAGGCGGCGAACCTGCGGAACCGGGTGCGGAACTACTTTACGTCCACCGGCGACAACCGTTTCACCGTGCAGTTTCTTGTCCGGAACGTGGAGACGATCGACACAATTGTGACGTCGACGGAAAAGGATGCATTCCTTCTTGAGAACAACTTTATCAAGAAGCACCGCCCACGCTATAACATCAGGCTGCGCGATGATAAGACTTACCTGTCGCTTCGGTTTCGTATGAATCACCCTTATCCGCGCCTGGAGATGACGCGCGTGCGACGGGCTGAACTCGGCAGCGCCGGCACCCAGGCCGTTGGTACCGGCGAAGCACTGGCGGAACTGAAGACTGGCAGCAAACGAAGCAAAAGGGACGATGACATCTACTTCGGCCCTTTTACGTCGTCCGGTGCCGTTCGCGAGACACTAAGGTTTTTGTTGAAGGTGTTCCCGGTCCGCACCTGCCGCGATTCCGTCTTCCGCAACCGCACGCGCCCATGCATCCTGTTTGACGTAGGCAAGTGCTGCGGCCCGTGCACAGAGCCGGTGAGCCACGAGTTTTATGACGACCTGCTGAAGAAGGTCGCGACATTTTTCAGCGGGAAAGATGACGAAGTCCGCCGGACGCTGCAACTACGTATGTTTGAACTGGCGGAAAACATGGAGTTCGAAAAAGCCGGACTGGTAAGAGACCGGCTGGAAGCGCTGGAGCGTACGCTGGAAAGTCACCAGACGGAAAGTCACCTCGGGGGCGACCGCGACGTCATCGCCATCGCCAGTGCCCAGGGCCGCAGCCTGGTCGTCCTGCAGCAGTTCCGCCGCGGCGTCCTCCTGCATTCGTCAGACTTCTTTACGAAGAACTACGAGCAGGAAAACAGCGAGGTGCTCTACTCGTTTATCTCGCAACAGTATGACGGCCTGGGTGCCCAGATTCCGCCCGAGATACTTGTCAGCGAAGAGCCGAATGATATGGCGCTGCTCGAAGAATGGCTGCGCGAGCAGCGGGGGAGTGGCGTGCGCCTGCACATGCCCCAGCGCGGCAAGCTCAACGCCATTACCCACACCGTAAATCAGAACGCTCGCATCAGTTTGAACCGCCGCCTGGGTGGTGAACGCACCCGCGAGGAAACCCTGGATGAACTGATGGAGCGGCTCGGCCTTAACGGCCCGCCGCGCACCATCGAGTGCCTGGATATTTCCAATATCATGGGCGTACTGGCCGTAGGATCTATTGTCCGGTTCGAGGATGGTGAGCCGGATAAAACCGGGTACCGTCTATACCGCATCCGTACGGTGGAAGGCAGCAACGACTTCGCCATGATCCGGGAAGTCATGATGCGCCG
>JAKFFN010000327.1:0-4286 GCA_036675025.1 Candidatus Sumerlaeales bacterium
TGATGGTGTTTTTGTGGGTCTGTCGTTTGTGTGCCCGTCAGTGCGGGCGAACCGGGGACAAGCAGTGAATGAACAATCGGCGAGCCTGGCGAATCGGTACGTAACCTCAGGAAGCGTGCGGGAGGCGCAGGCGCTGGTTCCGTTGAACGGCCGCGTGACGCTGCGCTGGCGCGATTACATGGCCGTTGAAAGCGCAATTTCTGATCTGCTGGCCATGGAGCATGAGCCACTGCCGACGCGCCTGATCGCCATGTGCTTGCTTCCGGGATTTGTTGACCAGATGATTGCCCACACAGCCGCTGAAGGTGGGGATGGCAAACGCGCTGCTGTCGTTGATGCATCTGCTGGCGGAGATAATGGCAACTACAGCAGCGTTTGTCCGGCTGGCGTGATTGATGAGATTATCGCCGCGATGCGTGGCAGTGGCTACAGGCATGTGATGCAGGTGGCCAGGAAGCAGACGCCGCCGGCAGCGCGATCGCGCCGGATGTTCCTGGGGATGTTTACCAGCTTTGCAAATACACTGCACCAGCGCGGGAAGGGACGACTGGCTACCGTTGCCGGGGTGATGAACCAGTATGTGCGCCACGCGGCTGGTATCGGTGCGGTGGTGCTTCAGCCGGTGGAGGCGCGGCTGAGCCATTCGCAACTGGATGCTGCTATAGTGCCGGCCTCAGGCTACGCAGCTGACCAGATCGGTCGATATGTCAGCCACTGCGTGTTTCGGAAAGACCTTGTGCTGTCAGGCGATCTGACGCGCCGGGTGCGCCTGCTGGCTCTCAATGCTGCTCTGATTCCGTGGTATGCCACGGCCATTGCCGCTGCGGCCGACCGCCGCTCCCCTGCTGACGCTGACTGGGACGAGGCCATTGGCCATGTGGAAAGGCTTTATGGATTCCATTCGGCGTTCTACCGGTTCTTTGAGCAGAACAAGGCGTTTTCGGATATTGTGGACAGCTTTATTCTGAAGCCGGCTTACCCGTTTGCTTTGTTTCGCTGAGGCTTACTGCAGCACGGCAAATGAACCAGGCGGGCAAGCGCATGCTGCTGCGACTGCCCGCCATCTTGAGGAACTGCTGAGGTAGGAGAAGAATTTAGTTTTGCTCTGGTCCCATGGGGCCATTACCTGCCTGGTTGCGATCCCAGTTCCCCGCCATGAAAGCGCCGCCAAAGCGGTAGATGTCGCCGTTACTCACGGTGCCATTGCTCGGGTCGTAGTCGATATAGAAGGCCGTCTCTTTTGCATCAGGAGATTTAAACGGGAAGCACTTGTAGCCCATACGTTCGCGTTTAGTGTCGGTACCGGGGCTCATAGTGACGTATGCCATTGCGCGGCCCTTTGTCGAAAACACCCCGGCGGCACCCTGGTTATCAGGCGGCGAAGTGTTGGGAGATCCATAGGCGCCGTAACTCCAGGTACCGCTTCCGATACGATATCCATCTGCGGCTCCTCCGGTGATGTCTTTGGCGCCGGGCGGCATAAAGGGATCATTCAGAATCGATGTCATATAGGCGACCGGCGTGGTAAGCTGCATGGCGCCGTTCGCTTTCTGCCAATCGGGGGCGCTGTACTCGCGGTCCATGTCGGAGTCATTATCGCGCGGCAAAGCGTTGTAATCGATGGCGTATGTTTCCATGGCGGTGGCCATGGTGCGAAGGTCATTCTTCACGCGTGAGACTTTGGCGCGGGTCTGTGCCTCCAGGAAGTTGGGTACTGCAATGGCTGCCAGGATTGCTATGATGGCTACCACAATTAACAACTCAATAAGGGTGAAACCGCGACGAGTCATAGGAAGATCCTCTTATAATGTGATGAGGACCAGGTAACACAGTTCTTCCTGAAATGCACGTGGCAGGTTGGTGACGCTTTTATGGCAAACGCGTGACACGCTGTTAGCCGTATGGTAAAATATCAGTCTTGTAGTCGAATCACTATCGCGTGTGATGCGCCGACTATATCTATCAAACCGAGATAGTTGCTCTACTCCGCCACCTGTACTCCGACCTCTCCCCCACCAAGAAACTCCAGCAGCGCCTCGTGAAACTCCTCCGGCACTTCCAGGTGCGGAATGTGATCTGCATTTTCGATCTCTACAAGCTGAGCATCAGGTATCGCACGGGCCGTCTTCTTGCCCAGTTCCGGGTAGTTCCCCATAGTGGCGATTACCTCCGGCGCAACAAACCCGCGCCCGAGAGTTGTCCTATCTTTCTGTCCGATCACCACAAGCGTGGGCGCTTTGATATTTGGAAACTCATGCACCACCGGCTGACGGTAAACCATCTGGTAGGTCAAAGCGGCGGCCTTTGCCCAACGCGGATATTCACCGCCTAGCGTCACTCGCTTGCGCACTTCCACAAACGGCTCAAACACTTCCGGCTTCCACTCGACCACGTAGTTGCTAATGAAAGAGCGTATCTTACGGGTGTCTGTGTTTTTCAGCTCACTTTGATAAACCTGCTCCGTCGGCAGCGGTGGCACGTTAAAGCGGTAATCTTCCAGACCGATGGGGTTTTCAAAGACCAGCTTCGTTACGCGCTCTTTGTAGTTCAACGCCACGCGCGCCGCCAGCATGCCGCCCATGCTGTGGCCGACAACTGCAAAGTCTTCTACGCCCAGTGTATTGAGCAGCGTTACGGTGTTGGTAGCCAGGAGATCGAAGCCGTAGTCGATATCAGGCTTGCTGGATTTCCCGAAACCAATCTGGTCCGGTATCACCACC
The DNA here is from genome assembly GCA_036675025.1 of Candidatus Sumerlaeales bacterium. Lineage (GTDB taxonomy): Bacteria > Sumerlaeota > Sumerlaeia > Sumerlaeales > Sumerlaeaceae > JAKFFN01. Next base: position 2,721 of record JAKFFN010000327.1, read on the forward strand.
CGATAACCCGCCTCGCTCAGTACTTTAGCGGTGTTTTCCCAGTAGCTGCCGTAGAAATTTTTACCATGGAGCAGCACGATAGTCTGCGTAGCTTCGCCGGACGCTGGCTTCACATCCATATAGGCCATGCGTACGTCTTCACCTTCGATGTTCAGCGGCAGAAACTCCACCGGGAAAGGGTAAGGGTACTCTTCCATTGCGCTTCCCAGCGGCTTATCATAATCAGGCCCGCCCTGCAGATTCGGCTGGGCCTGAACCGACAAGCTGCAGAGTGATCCAATTAATGTAAGAATGAGGAACGGCTTCAGAGAAATCATTTAGGAGCTCCAGCGCAAGTTTTACTGCCCTACTTTCAAAGGCGGCAATTGTACAGACTGTAACCGGGCCCAAAGGTTTCGTTAACAACTAAACTAATCGATAGGCGCTGTCGTAATATTTGCCGCTTCAGCCGTGCCTGTTGTTGGCCGGGCGGTGCTGAAGCTGTTGGTTTGAGAGGCTGCTCTTGAGCCGGTATCTGTAAAGGTGAACTCAACCTCGGCCGGAATGTCCCGCTGTAAAAGCACTTCTAAAGTGATAACTCCGAATTTCTCATGCCAAGCCGATAGATGGTATTCGCCTATGGGCAGATCAGGAATTTCAAATTCTCCATCATCGTCTGTCACCGCGAACGCTGCATGATCAAACACGGCCACCCACGCTGTCATCCACGGATGGATATCACTGCGCAAATTGATCGCCACTTCAGGCTCGGAAAATTTCAGTGACACCGGCTCGCTATCTGGTAGCAAAGTGTGGTTCAGACTTTGGTTGGCGGCAGGTCGGGCGTTAAAGTTGTGCACGGTTTCATCTTTGTTCACAACCTGCAACAGTTGGTTTGTCTGGACAGCAATGACATGCGGTTCAATGGAGCAGTTTTGCAGTTCGAGGACAGCCTTTCCCGGATCTATGTTGTCTTCAGCTTTGCCTTCAGGTAATCCGCTTTCCACCCAAACAACCACGTTTTTCAGCGTGCTGTTTGCGTTTACCACCACATCCTTCCGGGTTATTGGTTCCTGGCCGTGGACCCTTTCGCAAAAGTCGTCGCCTGCAATACGAAGCGGCACAAGGACCGGCGCTTTACCAGAGAAGGTCACCATGCCGCGAATGTCACTGGTATCGGCAGCTGACAGTCCTGCAGCCAGACTGATCAGCAACATTGCACCAATTGTTCGCTTCAAAGCCGCACCTCATTTTCCACATCATTGTAGAATGAGTGTGGTCTCAGTGCGAAATGTATTCAGGCGCCGCCCTGGAACACTGGAAGAGCCACAGGCGTAACCCGCGGATCGCTGGCATTACCCGTCACGCGGAATGCGAGAAGGAAAGCATTAGTGACCTCATCGGCAAGATCGGCCATTTGACCGATAATGGGTATGCTGCCAAAAACACTCTTGAACAGCCGCAGCCGCAGCTTGCCATCAATGGTCTTTGGGGCAATGCCGCGACTGGAATTGCCGGCAAAGTAGTCAGAAGATGCCCAGACCGCCGCCGACCATCACCGTCGGCATGATCGCCAGGCCATCGAGG
>JAKFFN010000339.1:0-4255 GCA_036675025.1 Candidatus Sumerlaeales bacterium
CGGCAGATGCTCATCCATGAAAACATTCCAACTGCCGGTGCTTTTGCAGTCGTCATCGGCCGCAGTAACATTGTTGGGAAGCCGATCGCACAACTGCTGATGCGCAAAGGCCGCGGCGGCGATGCGACCGTATGTGTGTGTCATAGCCGCTCAAAAGATCTTCCGGCAATCGTGAAACAGGCTGATATTGTGGTCGCCGCCATTGGCATGCCCCAGTTTGTGAAGGGCGGGTGGATTAAGCCGGGGGCAACGGTGATTGATGTGGGTATTAACCGGATCGATGATCCTTCGACAAAATCCGGCACTCGCCTGGTTGGCGACGTCGATTTTGAATCCGCCGCTGAAGTTGCCGGTGCCATCACACCCGTGCCTGGCGGCGTGGGACCTATGACTATCGCAATGCTGATGAAAAACACGCTGGAATGCGCACGCCTGCAGATTGAGGGCGCAGACAGCGGTGCCTTTACCGATTGACCGTGGAAGACGCTATACAACCTGCCGCTTCTGACAAAGCGGTACCCGCCGATACTCAAACCGGAAAACGGCCGCTTTGGAAACGGATTTTTCCGTCTCGCCGTCAGATCCGTGAAAACCTCGGCTCGCTGCTGCTGTGTCTACTCTCGGCATTGGGTGGCGCGTTCATTTTTCATCAGGACTGGCTGGGCCTGCTCGGTTGGCTTGTGCTCATCCCTTACCTTATTGCAATCCACCGCCTCCAGGGCAAGATGCTGGCGTGGGGAACGGTTCTATTTGGTTTTACGTGGTATTACCTTAACTGCTGGTGGCTGCATACCCTGGTGGTGTTCCACTGGCTCATTCCTGTTGGCGTAATGGCCGGCGCGCTTTATTACGGACTATACTTTCTTCTTTTCGCATTCCCCGCGGCCTGGTGTGCCCGGCACCTGGCGCCTGTTCCACGCACGCTGGCTATTGCGGTGTGCTGGGTGGCGGTAGAGTATCTGCGCAGTTTCACAGACATGGCATTTCCCTGGAACCTGATGGGCCACAGCCAGTTTCCGTTTAACAGTCTTCACATGCCCGCCGCAGCGGTGGGCGGCGTCTATTACATTTCGCTTATGATGGCTGTGGCAAATGCCGCCCTGGCCGTCAGCATTCGTGAGATAAGACAGCACCAGCAGTTTCCTGCCAAAGCAGTGGCAGTAGCCGGGGTCTTCATCACTGTAATGAGCGTTTTCGGCTACTACCTCGGCAGCCCGCTTGTCGCCGAAACGACTGTTCCGAAGCCGCTGAAGGTTTCCGTTGTGCAGCCGGGAATCTCGCAGCTGGCCAAATGGGACGCCCAGATGGGGCAGCCGGATGATACGCCGGAAACGTATCAGCGGCGCTATTTCGACATGGAAGCCCTGATGCAGGATCGGGCGCAGTCGCTTATCCTGGAAGCAGGACGGCAGGACAGCCCCGACCTTGTAGTGTTGCCGGAGTCTCTCTTCATGGGCGGTTACTTCACCTACCAGGCCCCCCTGCATGAAGGGCTGTGGAATGTGGCAAGGCAGGTGGATGCTGACCTGTTCTTTGGTGCAGACAATCGCATGGAGCGTGAGACCTATGACAAGCTTGCCGCTAGCGGTCAGCGGTTCCTCACTGCTGAAGACACGCCTGTCACGTACACTTTGCCAACTATCCCCACGGTTGTCGCGGATAACGGCACTACACAAATGCTTCTGAACGAAGAGCCTCCCATGGCGTCCATGGTGGCGGCGTGGCATGTATCTCCCGAGCGCGGGCTTGAGCCGCGCGTGTATAACAAGATGCAACTGGTGCCGTTTGGCGAGACAGTTCCGTTTATCGGCGGATTCGACTGGTTGCGGGCCAAGCTGGAGGTATCCGGTATAGCCGGCGCGTTTAGACCGGGGATTGAGAACACCGTCTTTGAAGTGGATGGGGCGCGGTTTGGCGCTGTCATCTGCTTCGAATCCACCTTCAGTTACCTGACGCGGCGGTTGTCCCTGGCCGGGGCGCAGTTTATCTGCGTGCTGACTAATGATGCCTGGTATGATCCTGGATATGCCATGGGTAATGGCGGGTTCTGGGGAACGCTCTTCAAAATTCCCGGACTGAACCAACTGGCATCCGCCGGGCCGAAGCAGCACCTGATACAATCGCAGCTACGGGCAATCGAAACCGGACTCCCAGTAGTGAGAAGCGCCAACACGGGCATCAGCGCACTGATCGACGATACAGGGCGCATTACCGAGAGCCTGCCCTATGGCCAGAGCGGGTTCATCACCGGGAACATTGACATCAGGCCGGGCGCATCAACACTAAGCGTGCGGTTTGGTGAGTGGGTCGGCCTGCTGTGCACCGGTTTCTGGCTGGCAATAATACTGCGAACTATGGCCGGCCGCCTGCGTAAGGTTGGCTGAAGCCGGCAGGTAAAGCTTATCGCCGGCTAGCCTCAGTAGATGATTTTGTTAAGCGGGTACTCGATTATGCCAGTAGCGCCGGCGCGTTTCAGGTCGGGAATGATCCGCTTTACCAGCGCCTCTTCCATGATCACTTCAAGCGCCACCCAGGCTTCGTCCATGAGGCTGGATACTGTAGGCGACGTCAGGCTCGGCAGAACCCGCATAACCGCGTCCAGCTTTTTGCGCTCAACGTTCATCTTGATGCCGACCTTACCGCCCGCTTCGATGGCTGCCTGCAGCAGCATGGCCATGCTCTCAATCCGTTTGCGCTTCCACGGGTCTTTCATGGCCTTGGGGTTCGCGATCAACTTTGTCCAGCTCTCCAGAACCGTATCAATGATCCGGTACTTGTTTGCCCGCAAAGAGCTGCCTGTTTCCGTTACTTCTACAATCGCGTCCACCAGGTCAGGCGCCTTGGCTTCTGTTGCCCCCCAGGAGAACTCCACATCGGCCTTCACCTTATGGCGGGCCAGGTAATCTTCCGTCAGGTTCACAACCTCGGTGGCTATGCGCTTGCCTTGGAGATCCTTTACCGTCTTGAACGGACTCGCCTCCGGCACAGCCAGTACCCAACGGATCGGGCGCATGCTCTGCTTGGCGTAGATGAGATCGGCGACTTCAACAACCTTGGAGCGGTTCTCATGAATCCAGTCGAGCCCGGTGAGTCCTACGTCAAAAATTCCATCTTCCACATACCGGCTCATCTCCTGGGCGCGGATAAGCAGCGCACTGATTTCAGGATCGTCGCAAATAGCATTATAGCTGCGCGAACTCGTGGCAAAATTGTAACCTGCCCGCTTAAATAGCGCAAACGTGCTTTCCTGGAGACTGCCTTTAGGTAATCCTAGCTTGAGAACCCGGCCCTCTGCGGAGTCATCCGCAGTGACACTAGTGTCTTGCTTCTTCTGCTTGGTCGAGGTTTTCTTGTCAGCTGCCAGGGGTCTTCTCCGGATTCGCACTGCCCTTGATAACTACGGGCGTTTTTTTCTCTTCAACGAGCGCATACACCTCGGCCACAGCCTGATTCGAAATCACAATGTAGCCGTTGCTCCCCAGCGCGCCCACCTTCTCTTTCTCAAAAGTGCCATGGATACCAATACCGCGGCGCAATTCTATAAACTTCTCTCCATAAGGGTTTTCCGGCTCGCCTGCTTTTACAGTCTCGTTGGATTCCGGGTTAACCCACTCCAGGCCTTTTGGATATTTCTTAATCACAGAGTACGTGGCCGCCGGAATCTCACTGTCGTCCTGGTTAATGCCAACGCGGTACTTCTTCAGGAAGTCGTTCCCGTTTCGGATCGTAAGAGTGCGCGCCGGCTTGTCTACCACGATGGAGATATCCAGCCGCGGCACGCGAATTTTGTCACCCACCGTGAGAGCCTTTGCGTCGAGGTCGTTAATACCTACCAGCAGGTCTTGGGGCACGTCGAGTTTACGTTCCATTTCCCAAAGGGTATCGCCCGGCTTGATGGTGTAAAGTTCGTCACCGGGAGCCGCCTCGGGCGATTTCAACCGCTTCATGTTGAGGTCGCCGATAAGAAATTCCGCTTCGCTGCGCGCCGGCGATTCCTTCTTTCGAAGCACCATCTCCAGGTTCTTACGCGCCTGCTGTTCGTCCTTCTTCTCCAAACTGATCCGGGCCAGCAGCACCAGCGCGTGATCAGCGGCATCTGTCTTTGACCATTTCGATAGAACCGTCAGCAAATGACCCTGAGCAGCGTCCACGTCCTTGACTACATCGAGGTTATACCTGGCCAGCATAAGGCGGGCTTCCGGCACAAACGGGCTCTCTGGATACTTTTCAAGCAGCGTGTTAAAGTAACGGCCCG
>JAKFFN010000197.1:0-4228 GCA_036675025.1 Candidatus Sumerlaeales bacterium
ATCTCGCGGGATATTGTGAAGGAGCAGGCGGTTTCTCATGTGGGTGCGGAAATGGACAAGCATCTGCCGCGGTTGGTGCAGACTCTGGTGAACCAGGAAGTGGATTCGATTGTGCGGCAGAAGATGGAACCGTATCTGCGGGAACAGTCGAACCGTCTGCGTAAGCGGATTACGTTCTTCATGCTGCTTTTTGTGATGCTTATCAGTGGCTGCGCCCTGGCGTTGACGCTGGATTATATGTTTGGGCCATTTCTGCAAAGGCCGGCATCGAGCCGGGCGGCGGCGAATGGTGCAGGGGGAAATGCGGGTGATGCTGCGAGTGGCGCAGGTGCATTAGAGATGCCGGAGTGGGTGGATTCGGTTCGGGAGAAGATTGGACTGTAGGTTTGACTATGGTTTTGCTGAAACGGCTGGAGGTAAAACCAGAACAGGTTTCCGTGGATGGGAGCTGCGCTGGTTAAGTTTGGCGGGTAGCAGGCGTCCACTTTACGGAATAAATTCCGCGGTACCTGGCGCGGCGACATTTGGTGTGACTGGTTTAGCCTACTGTACGCGGCAATCAGTTTCGGCTTTTAGATTGGAGCGGTTCTCGGGATTTCGCTTTTCAGGAGAGAAGTTTCTGCGTTAATGAATCGCTACGCTGAGGGGCCTGGTTGCGGTTCGGCCAGGGGGAGGGTTACTATGGCTGTGGTTTCTTTGCCTGGGAGGCTTTCGAGGTGGAGTTCTCCTCCGAGATTTTCGGCGATTCCCCTGCTGATGGCCAGACCTAGGCCGGTGCCGTGAGCACGGGTGGTGTAGAAGGGTTCGAAGACGCGGGCGAGGTCTTTTTTGGCGATGCCGGGGCCGTTGTCGCGTATGCGCAGTTCAGCCACGTTGCGCCGGGCACGGAGGCTGATATCGACGATCCCGCGCTTATCTGCTATGGCTTCGCGGGCGTTAACCAGCAAATTAAGCAGCAGCTGTCGCAGGGCGCGGTCATCGCCGGAGATGTAGAGCGTCTGCTGGGGAAGGTCGCTTGTGATCTGGATATTCTGTGGCGCACTCTTGCGCATGAGCTGAACGACGCGCTCGATCTCTTCATTGAGTGCCACACGGTGTACTTCAGTAACATCGGGAGCGCGGGAGAGGGAAAGAAAGTGCGTGACGAGATCGCTGAGGCGCTGGGTTTCGGCCACTATGTCGCGGGCGTTTTCCGTAGAACGATTCTGGTGAGGCTGATCGGCTTCGACTTCTTCAGCGAGGGCGCGGATGATCGCCAGGGGATTACGGATTTCGTGGGCTACTCCCCCGGCAAGCGCGCCCATGGCTTCTACGCGCACTTTCTGAAGCGCCCGGCGCTCGAGGCGCGCGACATACTGGAACATCCGGTATAGCCAGATGCCGAGCAGTAGCAGGAATATGGAACTGAGCATCCAGAGCCGCAATACCTGCTGCCGCACGCGCTGCATGCCTTCGAGGTAGTCGGCGCTTATGCTGGCCATCACTACGCCTACGGTGGCTCCGGTCTCGTCGACTATGCCCTGATAATCACGCTGGAAATGCTCCCCTTCCCACGCGTACAGGGGCGTGGTTGCCTCAAGGCCGGAGACGGCATCCTGAAGGTACTGGGAATCGATGGCAAAAGGCAACGGCTCACCGGTGAGAAAGCGGTAATTGCTATCGACTATGACGTGGCCCGACGGGGTGAGCAGGAGAACCTGGGCAAGGCCGCTGCCGTTTTTCAGGCGGCTGAGACGAGTCGCCAGGGCCTCGTATTCGGGAGTGTCGGGGTAGCTGTCCAGCCGGGCAAGTTGCTCCTCGATGGGCAACTGGGAAAGATTTAGAAGTACAGCGGGCAGCTCGGGCTGGGTAATACTGTTGGTGATGACGCCGGAAACGGACTGAAGGCGACGGGTAAGATCATCCTCTTTGGATTGTTCCATGAGACGCATCATGCGCCAGTTGGAAAGATTAAAGACGATAAGCACGGCCACGATAAATGCAATGGCGGCTAACGGGGGGACGCGCCGGGACCGGGGAAGGGCAAGTTTCAGTTCGCGAGCCACAAGCTGCTCCCGGGCAAAGTGGAGCGGCTGGGGCGCCGCAGCATCACGGGTGGCATGGCGTCAAAATTTTGTTTTGAGTCCCATCGCACGCAGCGCGCACCAGCCCATGATTCCTTCAAACATGGCAAAAATGCCCAGTAGGAACATCCCTACCTGAAAGATTCGCCAACCGGTAGTGGCGCCGGGCAGGGCCGCTAAAAACAGCAAGGTGCCGACGAAGAACAGAATCATGCCGGCGATGAACCGGACAACACGGCCGAATTGGTCTAAATTGCAAGTCATAGCCATTGTGTAGTGCTTTCGCTAATATCTATGCGGGAAGCGTAACAACGAAAATTTCACCGGCAAGGGAGCCTAATACCCGCCGGACCAGACCCCGACGCGTGCATCTCGTGCGGCCTGCTGGGCGGTGGAGAGGTCGCTATAATCGACGCCGGGCGCGAAGTCTTCAGTCTTCAGCATCCCGTAGCCCTTTTCCAACATGTACTTGTTGAGGTCGGTGCCATCTTCAAGGAAGACGGTGCCGAGGATCCGGCCGGAACCGTCGCGAACAGGTTCATCCAGCACAATGTAAACCTCTTTACCCTGGACGAGGTTCCGGAGGGTCTGGATGGCTTCCTTGGCGTAGAGGCGGGCGACGTTGTTGGTGTCGGTGCTGGACGGAGTGGAAACGCCGCGAAGGCGGAGCTCTTCTCCGGTGGGCAGGAGGAAAACGCCGCGATCAAGTATGTCAGACACTTCAGTGGAAACCGGTGTGTAAGCAGCCTGGCCAGCTTCGGTGCCTGTCGTCATCTCAACAATAGAAGGGCGCGGCCCGGTGGATGGAGCAGTGGGGCGATTTCGGCGAGCGGCTTCGATCGCCATCTCAACGATCTGGCCGTACTCGACTTCCGAATAGCGCTCCACGGGGCCGGTGACGGGCGGCAGCTTTATTTCCCGCTCCTGTAACTGGTAGTTCAAATAGGGGCTGAATTGGTATGGACTGGAAAAACTGCTGCGGCCGTAGCCGCCCCTGTAGGCGCTGGAATTGTATCCGTAGCCCTGGTTGGCAAAGTAAGGTGTATAGACGCGAGACCTGTAGTTCCGGTTACCATAATTGGAAGAATAGCGCTGGGCGGCGACGTGGGTGGTAGCAACCGCGAGCAGCAGAAGAAGGGGAAGGACTTTGTAACAAGTAAACATGTTGCGTAAATGTCTCCCTGGGCATCTGAAATGAATTACACTTCGGCCGGATTCATCAGACAACATGAAAATTGCGTAAAAAGAGCAAACTCAAGCAATAACGGATACAGGCCGGTAGCGAACAGCGAGTTGATCGCGTACGCCCGGAGAAAGAGCAAGAATGAGACCGGTAGCCATGCACCCAAGTGTGACGACTTCGTAAAACAGCCACTGGAGCTGCCAGAAGGTCCAGACCGGCTGGCTGAAGAACAGCGTGAGAACGACGACGCTCCAAAGGGAACGGGCGACGGTCACGCCGATGAGCAACGGTAAGGATTTGGGAGTGCGGGCAGATACGGCCGCGGCGGCGAGTAGGTACAAAGGCCACCAGAAATCCCACATGACGGGGACGTCGGCGATGGGGCGCTGGGCGAGGCGTTCGGAAATGTAATAGAGAATGGGTGCGATGTATTTTGCGGACACGACCATGAACGCAAGAACGACCAGACCAGTGGTGATCGGGCTTGTGGGGTTTCCTCGACTCTGTCGCGCCAGCAGAGACATTTCAGGGGCTTAGACGCCTGATGCGGGGGTTTGGATTCAAAAAATGTAGAGTTTTTTGCAAGCGAAGTTGCGGTGAGCGTGGTGAAGGTTTTTTATTACACCATTTCTACAGACTCGACCTGGGGCAGTTCTTCCCGGATGCGAGCCTCTACGCCGTGCTTTAAGGTGACCATGGAACTGGGACAGCCAACGCAGGCGCCGGTGAGGGCTACGTAGACGACATTGTCTTCTACCTTTAGGAGTTCAATATCGCCGCCATCGCTTTGGATGTAGGGGCGAACTTCTGTGATAATTTCCGCGACGCGATCGAACAGCTGTTCTTCTGTGAGAGAGGTGTCTGTGGTGGCCGGATTAGTAGCGGAATCGGGTGCCGATTCCTGGGTTGAAGGGGAGGTAGTGTTTTCTTCCATGGGTTATTACCTGCTTTGGGTTAGTGGTTAGTGGTTAGTGGTTAGTGG
>JAKFFN010000083.1:0-4207 GCA_036675025.1 Candidatus Sumerlaeales bacterium
TGCCATCATCAACAATAATCACTGTTCTTCCCTGCATATCCGGTAAGGGTTTGCCATGCCGGTACTTCATTACCCTTCTATCAACCTCCTCCATCTGCTCCTCAACGATGTTGTTAATAGCTTTCGGCGACAGCAATTCTTTTCCTGTTTTAGAAATATAAACGGAATGTTCCTCAGCAATTGCACCGATACCAACCTCCTTCTGAGTGGGTAGAGGAAGTTTCTTAGATACCACTATAGCCAATTCAGCATTAAGTTGTTTAGCAACATAGTATGCAACTTCTACTCCTCCTCTTGGAACACCTATCACCAGAGGATTAAGCCGTTTGTACTTGATTTCAAGTTTTTGACCAAGCTCTTTTCCTGCATGTTTACGGTCGTTAAAAAACATTTCATTAATCTCCTCTCCTATAATCAACTTTCTCCGTAACTTCTTGTTCAAGCTGACTATACTTAATATTAACCTTGGGGAAAATAAAAGGTTTATTGTTTTAGGAGGAATCCGAAAGGCAATACGGACACAATACATTTACAATCAACACGCTTACAAAAAGCCTTATTTTTTTATTTGAAAATTGTCTTATTAATCATATGAAAATAATTATCTTCATAAAGTAAAATATAAACTCTTTTATCCTTTATGAAAAAATTAGTACTCATTACTCTTATCATTGGAGCATTTTGCTCTTCTCTTTATGCACAAGAATACAAAGTAGTTACTGTAGTAGAATCAATTGTTCCTGCCGGTTTAGGTAGATCAAGAATAATTGAAAACAAATCCCCAATGAATGTGAATGATTTCACAACAGAACGGACGGATGGCAAAGACAGTAAACTGGGCGATGTTAAAAGAGGTGACGCAAAAGTAGATGCTTTTGCAGAAACTAAGATCCTTAACTTTTTCAGTATTGGGGGAATCAACTTTCAAAACATCGCTTCTAATGACGCGGTCATCACTTCGAAAATGAATGAACTGGCTAAAGAAGGCTGGAAACTGGCTTTCGTTACCAGTGGTGTAGAGAGCAACTCAGGTACGGAAGACGGGGAAGGGATTTTTATCACCCGGCTGGTATTCAGCAAAGGGGAAAAGTAATATTCCCTTTGCTGGAGAGTTTGACTTTCAGGAAGACACCAGCTTTGGAAATAAAAATATATGTACTTACATTTGTACATAAGGATGTACACTATGCTAACGACAACAATCTCTGATTTTAGAAAAGATATCAAAAAGTACTTTGATCGTGTCTCACAGAACTTTGAAACGCTTATAATCAACCGCGGTAAGGATAACGGTGTAGTCATCATGTCCTTGGGTGAATATAACTCATTGATGGCCACTAATCATGAGTTGTCCTCCAAGACTAATGAAGCACGGCTCGATTCGGCTATAGAAAAGCTTTCCAAAGGCAAATCGTTTGAAAAATCGCTCATTCAAGAATGAAATATATCTTTGTTGATGAGTCCTGGGAAGACTATTTATATTGGCAAAGGACAGACAAAAAAATTCTTGCTAAAATAAATGATCTTCTCAAAGATATTTCCCGACACCCTTTTTCGGGGTCCGAAGCAGGGATTTTCGTGATTATCCGCCCGTCGGCGCGAATCATGGGTTACGCACGCACAATCACGCAGGCACGGGAATGGAGAGCCACACCACCACCATGGCCACGGACGCACCTCAGCTCGACCGCCGGCGCGAGCGCTTCGGCGGGCTGCTCGAACGCCATCGCGGGATCGTGCTCAAGGTCGCCAACACCTATGCCTGGCAACCGGATGACCGCGACGAGCTCGTCCAGGAAATCGCTGCCCAGCTGTGGCGCGCCTTCCCGGGTTATGACGCGCAACGATCGTTCTCGACGTGGATGTACCGGATCGCATTGAATGTGGCGATCTCGCACGTCCGCAGCACCAGCCATCGCGACAAACATGCCGTACCGCTGGACGAAACGATGCATGACATTGCCGACGACAACGGCGCTGACCCAGAAGCCGACCAACAGGTCCGCGCCCTGCACCGCTTCATCGCCCTGCTGGACAAGCTCAATCGCGCACTGTTGCTGCTGTACCTGGAAGACCACAGCTATCGCGAAATGGCCGACATCCTTGGCATCACGGAAACCAATGTCGCGACCAAGATCAGCCGCCTCAAGCAGCGCATCCGTACCGAAATCTGACGAACAAGAAGCAGCGGGAAAACATCATGGAACTCGACGAACTGAAAACCGCCTGGCAGACGCTGGACCGCCGGCTGCAGCGACACGATACGATCAACCTGGAACTGTTCAAGGAGACGAAGCTGGAGAAGGCACGCATCAGTCTGCGTCCGCTGTTCTGGGGCCAGATGCTGCAGCTGCTGCTCGGCATCGGCCTGATCGTGCTGGGCGTCGCCTGCTGGACCCGCAATACCAGCGTCCCGGGCCTGCTCGTGGCCGGCATCCTCGTCCATGCCTTCGGCGTCGTAACCACCGTCGCCGCCGGGATCACGCTGGGCCTGATGGGCACCCTCGACTATTCCGCGCCGGTGCTGAAGATCCAGAAGCGGATGGCGATGCTGCTGCGCTTCTACACCCTCAACGCCAATGTCTGCGGCCTGCCGTGGTGGATCATGTGGGTGCTGGTGGTCGTCGCCTTCGCCGGACTGGGTCAGGTCGATCCACAGGCGGCCACACCGGCATGGATCTGGATCAGCCTGGTCATCGGCGTGGCGGGCCTGCTGGGTACCTGGTGTTTCCATCTGTGGAAGCGGCGGACACCGGCGCGGCCCACGCATGAGGACGCCTGCGTCGCCGATGGCGCGGACGGCATCCGCCGCAGCCAGCGGATCCTCGACGAGATCACGCAGTTCGAGAAGGAATGAACTGACTTCCTGCCGCTAGCGCACTTTCCGCCGACAGAACGTTGGCGGAAGGGATTGCGGCATGCGATCCTGCCGCGGCAGCAAAGTTCCCGCGTATTTTCACGGATGCACACAATTCCATGCCCGTCCTCGAATTCGAACTCGACCGCGACCACATCGAACTCAACCAGTTGCTGAAACTGGCCGGACTCTGCGACAGCGGCGGCGCCGGCAAGGCCTTGGTCGCCAGCGGCGCGGTTTCGGTCGACGGCGGGGTCGAATCGCGCAAGACCCGGAAAGTCACTGCGGGTAGCATCGTGACCGTGGACGATGTGCAGATCAGGGTCATCGACGGTCGTTGAACCGGCATCCGCCAACCGGGCGATAATCCCGCCACTTCCTGCAGGACGGCACGCATGACCCTGGTCTTCCTTGTAGTCGCGGTTGCTGCATTACTTCTGATCGCATGGGCGGTGATGGCTTTCAACCGCCTGGTACGCCTGCGCAACCAGGTACGCACGGCCTGGGCCGACGTGGACGTGCAGCTGATCCGACGCCACGACCTGGTGCCTTCGCTGGTGACGGCGGTACAGGCTTATGCGGGCCATGAGCAAGCAGTGCTGGCGACGGTCACCGAACTGCGCGGACAGGCCATGGCCGCACAGGCGCCGGGAAAGCTGGGCGATATCGAGTCCGCGCTGGAACGGGGCATCGGCCGCCTGCTGGCGCTGCAGGAAGCCTATCCCGACCTCAAGGCCAGCGAGAACTTCGCCCAGCTCCAGCGCGACCTGGTGCAGGTCGAGGAACAGCTGCAGTACGCGCGTCGCTTCTACAACGGCGCGGTGCGCGACCTCAACGATGCCGTGCAGCGGGTACCCGACCTGTTCGTCGCGCGCACCTTCGGCTTCGACAATGCCGAGTTCTTCCAGGCCGAGGAAGCCGGCCGCGCAGCGGTGAAAGTGGAGCTGACGCCATGAGATTGATCCTGTCCGCCCTGTTGCTCCTGTTGCCCGCCGCCTCCCTGACAGCACAGGAGCGCATCCTTTCCTACGACAGCGAGGTAGAAGTCCGCGCCGACGGCAGCCTGGACGTGACCGAGCGCATCGCGGTGCGCGCGGAGGGCAGCAATATCCGTCGTGGCATCTACCGCGACTTCCCCACCCGCTACAAGGACCGTTACGGCAACCGCGTGGTGGTCGATTTCCAGATGATCGACGTGCAGCGCAACGGCAAGGCCGAGCCCTGGTTCACCGAGAACAAGCCCAACGGCGTGCGCATCAACACCGGCAACGACGACTTCTTGCCGGTGCCGGCGGAATTCACCTATACCTTGCGCTACCGGACCACTCGCCAGCTCGGCTTCTTCGACGA
>JAKFFN010000090.1:0-4146 GCA_036675025.1 Candidatus Sumerlaeales bacterium
GGCATAGGCACGGCTTTCAGTTTGGGCGTTCTGACGGTAATGGTGAGTCTTACCACCAAAGTAGTGGGCGCGGTGGCGCTGGCGTTCCTGGCCAAGTATGCCGCCAGCGGTTTTACCGGAGGCGGCGAGGGCGTTAATTCCATGGCCTTGCAGCAGGGCGGTCTGGGATTGGTGATGAGCACCCTGATCGTGATGGCGCCGCCGATGGCGGCGACGTTCTTCCAGGGCACGCTGGCCAACTTCGTGGCGAACTCGTCCTTTGGCAACGTTGGCCGCAACAGTACGGGTCAGGCGTCCGATTATGTTCAACAGACCCAGAAGCAGATGGGCGGGGGTGGGGACGGGCCGCGCAATACTGGTCAGGAAGGTACGCATGGCAACAGGCAATTAGCTAATGGTCCGCTTGCTAATCCTTACACAAGCAATTCAGGTCAGAGTAATAGCCCCAGGATTAAACATGAATCCTAAATCCGGCGGAGGGTGCTATGAAGCATAAATGGTGTAGTGCAGCTCTACTTTTGATGTTGAGCAGTGCGGCTTGGGCGCAAATGACCCCGCAACAGCAGGCGAACTTGCCCCCGAGCGATCCAAACTCGCCGCAGTACAACACGGTCTATCTTCCCTCCCTGGAGAATGCGGCTCCCCCGCAGGAACGTTGGGCAGATCGATGGGGTGCATTCTCCAGTGCCTCGAGTGGGGTATCTGGGGGTGTGCAGGACATGGCTAGCAAACGTCAGGCGGAAAAATCCGCACTTGCAGAGTGCAAAGCAAAAGGTGGCAACGATTGCCGGGTAGATATTGTTTATTACAATCAATGCGGTGCGGTGGCATCAGGTGGGGGGCATATGGGTTCGGCGCGTGCAGCGACAGAAAGGGAGGCTGTCGAAATCGCCATTGCGACGTGTGAAAAGGGCGGTGGTTCAAATTGCCAACTTTACTTCATGGGTTGCAGCTACCCCGTAAGAGTGAATTGATCACTATCGAATCTCTGCATGGAACAAGGAATGTGAAATGAAGGGTAGATGGCTTGGTGCTGCCGTGCTGTTCGTATCTAGCAGTACGGCTTGGGGGCAGATGACGCCGCAACAGCAGGCGAACTTGCCCATGAGCGATCCCAACTCACCACAATACAACACTGTCTATCTCCCCTCCCTGGAGAATGCAGCTCCGCCACAGGAGCGCTGGGCCGATCGATGGGGTGCAATTGCAACTGATGCTGACAACGCGAAATTAGGTGCCGTTGTTGGCATGGCGAGTGAAACAAAAGCAAAACGAGCCGCGCTTGAAACATGCAAAAACAACGGTGGCACAAATTGCAGGATAGACATTTCATACTACAACCAGTGTGCAGTGTTGGTTACCGGGGATAGGATGTACAGCACTGCAAGGGGGGCAACAGTTGAAGAGGCCGAGAAGTTAGGATTTGGAAAATGCCAGAATGCTGACGTGAACTGTCGTGTTTATTACTCCGATTGCAGTTTGCCAGTAAGAATGGATTAACGGGTGCGGAAGTAGCAAAGGCAAAGATTTGTCAGATTAATAGCCAATAGGAATGTCGGAATGGATTTTGGCAAGCAACTGCTATTGATGGCTACTACAACTTTTCTCGTGGCTTGCTCCCCGGAATCTTCTGGTAACAGTGCTGACGCCGCCTCAAAGGCGTCGTTGCCATCTTCATCTGCTTCCATTAGTACATTCCATATAGCTTCTCTTGCTAAAGCCGCCAATGTCGAGTGCGAAGCTGCGGATGGCGGTCAACCTGCATGTGCTATTGGAAGGTTGAACGTCGATCTGTATGAAAGCTGTGGGAGTGATGGTTTTTTTGGTGCCGTGTCGACCGACGACGGAGTAGCACTGAAAGAAAAACCTACAGCAGACGCCGCGAGTGTAGCTCGGCTTGGAGCAGGACAGTTCCTCTGCATCCAGGGTCTTGCACGGCAGGGACAGAATCCAGAGTGGTACTTCGTCATAGCCATTCCGGTCGGTACCGTTGCCGACTGCAAAGGAAAAGAGCTGTGCGAGATCTACGGCGACCGTCCGGTTACATGGACTGTTCCGCCGAGTGGAAAACCGTGCACATTCGAAGAGGATCGGTATGTCGGCGACTGTGCCTCCGGTTGGGTGGCTGCGGAGGCGATCGAAGCTTTCACCGAAGGCATTTGAGTTTCAGAGCTATACCATGTGGATGCGATATTCAACAGAACAGGAGCTGATACACAATGTTGTACAAGCACATAGTGATGTCAGTCGCCGTTCTGCTAGCGGGGTGCGATCAGGAACTTTCGCCAAAAGCAGCATCGATTAGAACGGAAACGCCAGTAGAAACCTCTACGGCTCAGGAAACAGGGAGAAGCAAAGCCATGGAAGTGCAAGAAACAAGTAAAGCCGCCGTGCCCGAAGATTTCAATTCCTACGCCACAGAAGACGTGGGTAGTGAGCAACTGTGCGTCGCAGGAACGATGACAGATGCAGACGGGATGAATCAGGAGGCTTACCTCTACTTATTGGATAAGCGTGATCGCAGCGTGGTCTGGGGCAAGGCCTTGGGGCGCCCAGCGGACACCTTCCAAAGCCGTGCGACCCATTGCGCGGCGTCAGAAGATTCCCTTTATGTCTTGGTCCAAGCCGACACGCAGTCGCAGCAGGAGTTGTCGCAGACATTACTTCGCGCGATCAAACTAAATCGTGGCGACGGAACGGTAGCCTTCGATAAGGCACTGACGCCAAACGATGCGGATGTCTATTCGGCCAGCGTGGCGGAAGGGGAAGCCCACTTCACTCTCGAAAAAAGACGGTTGACCGTAAAAGGGACGTATGTCACTTCTGCGGATCGGGACAATCCCGTTGAGTTCACACAATACTTGGACGTTAATTGATTCCTGGACGGAGAATACATCATGAATGAAAAACAGAAGTTCATTGCAGAACTATATCCGGCGGCCAGAAAGGTTGGACAGGAAACCGGGATGTCCTGGGAGTTGATTCTCGCGCAAGCTGCGCAGGAAACGGGTTGGGGTCAGCGCCAGCTCCAAGGCACCAACAATCTATTCAACATCAAGGCGCATGGTAACTGGGACGGGCCGACCAAGACGTTCAACGTGTGGGAAATAGAGGGTGGAAAGAAGGTATGGCGTGACGAGCCATTCCGAGTTTACGGTTCCTATGAAGAAGCGTTACGTGATCGCGTGAAGTTCTTGCAGGAGAATCCGCGTTATACGAAGGCCGGACTATTTGAGGAAGGCACAAAAGGCAATCTTGAACGAGAAGCTGAAGCCCTGCAGAAAGCCGGGTATGCGACGGACCCGCATTACGCCGAAAGCCTGCGCACGGTGTTCAACGGACCGACTATGCAAGGCGCGCTTCGGCAGGCACAGGCTTTGGAGCCGTCGAATGAACAGGCCGCGCCCAAGCAAACACTCCCTCCTCTTAGCCAGACTCAAGCTGCGGCGGCTGTTGTGGGAAGCCGTTCGATTTATGACGAGGCTAATGAACACTTCTTCAAGTCGGGTCAAAAGTTCGAGTACGGCCGATCAGATTTGCCCAAGCCTGGCCGTGATCCTAGTAGGACTGAGCAAGACAAGGACGGCGACGGCCGCCTGGGCGTGGATTGCTCCGCATTCGTCTGGCGCAGCTTGAAGAACGCGGGATACGACGTAAGAGGCACATCCGCTGACAACCCAGGCTTTACCACAAGTACGTTATTCAACGGTAACAGGACCACCGCTTATGCCAAGGAAAACTTCGACGTAACTTCGGGGACTGATGCGAGGAAGCCCAATGGCTCTTTGCAGCCGGGGGACATCCTTATGTTTAAGTCTAATGATGGTGGTGGCCAACACGTAGGCATCTTCAAGGGCTATAACAGCCAGGGCAATATTCAATTTATCGGCTCACAAGGCAGTACAGGCCCGGCAGAAGTGACGATAAAGCCCGGTGGATATTGGGATGGTGGTAGTCAGCAGATTGTTGGCGCACTGCGCGCGAAGCCCGAGTTTCAGGTCAGGCCTCCTCTACACGATAGCCAGACCCTTACGGCTACAGATCCTCGCGCCACGATTTCCCCGGCAGTTGTCCGAGACGTTGGCGCGGATGGCGTACTCAAACATGGCGAGAAAGGCGAAAGCATCCGCCAGCTCCAGGACACCT
>JAKFFN010000221.1:0-22403 GCA_036675025.1 Candidatus Sumerlaeales bacterium
TGTGAAATACGGCGCGAGCCCGCGAGCTGCCATTGCGCTGGGCGCTGCAGCACGCGCGTGGGCGGTTATGGAAGGCAAGCCCCACGCGGGCTTTGAAGCCGTACGCAGCCTGTTCCCGTACGTGATGAACCACCGCATTCTCCTGGATTACTCAGCGCGTATGGACGATGTGCACGTAAACCGTGTGATGGATGAAATCCTGGATACGGTTGATGTTCACGGCAAATCTCTCCCTGCAGGAGTGCGCGGCGAATGATGTTGTCTTACTCCATGATGTGCACCAGGTATGCTCTCGCGCTGTTGTTAATGGTCGTAACTTCCTTTGCCGGTGCCGCCCTGACGGCAAACGCTTCGGTCCGCGCGTTTCACCCGGAAACGCGGGTTACCTATATTTCGGTTACGCTGAGTAATCCCATGAGTGTGCCGATAGGTTGCCGTGTTGAGTTTAGCGGCTACGGCTACCGGGCCGTGCAGAACGAGGCCAGCCTCCAGGTGCCACCAATTCCGCCCGGGGCATCCCGCACGGTTAATGTTGCGGTGCCGCTCCAGAACATCGGCAGCGGCCAGGTTATCGAAGATAACGGCAATCGTATGGCGCTTCCCATCTCTGCCGAAAATTACGGTACGCCGAATTACAAAGGGTACATCCACGCTGCTGATCCCGCAAATCAACTCACTGATCCGCAGCTGGACAATTTCACTTACCGCCTTCATTCCGATGCGGGAAGCTATGGCTATAGCTCCAGCAGCAGTGGCACCACCAGGACCCTCTCGCCGGGCGATCGCAATATTGCCCAGGCGGAAGCAGAGACCCTGCCGGAAAACTGGGTGTGTTATGTGCCAGTCAAGAGCCTGATCATTGCTGACAGTGCCGAGCGGCGGCTGACTGCGCCCCAGCGCGATGCCCTGGATACATGGCTTGCCATGGGCGGCACCATGATGATTTATGGCAGCGGCGAAGAAACAACCACGCCCGTGACCGGCGGCGGAGCCGTTATCAAGGTGAAGGAAAACCCGGTCCTCGACAGCAACTTTACGCCGAACACCAACGTCCAGCCTTTCATCCTCGGGCGAGACCTCGCCAGCTCTGGCATGCCTTACCGTGAGACACGCGCAGGCGGACGCAACGGTGCTTTCCTCCTCGCCACCCTGTTTCTCATTATTGTAGGGCCCGTAAACTACTTTTACTTTGCCCGCCGTCAGCAGATCCGCATGCTTATCATCACGGTGCCCGTCATCTCCATAGCGTTTTGTTCTATCATCGCAGTCTATTTCGTGATGACGCAGGGCTTTAATCGCAAGGGCGGATCGGTCAGTATTACCACGCTTGATGAGTCCACAAACCGCGCAGTCACTTTTGCGCGGCACTCGCTGCTTACGGGGCTTTATCCACTCGGCGGCTTCAAGTTCAGTCCGCAAACCTATTTCACTTCTGAAACCGGTAGTGATGAACGCAGCGGCGCGGATTTCGACCTGACGCGGGGCACGGTGCTTCGCGGTGGACTTTTTCAGCCGGGTATCCCGTTCAACTATTCTACCATTATGCCTTACACCACCCGCGAACGGATGCTGTTTGATGCAGAGAAGGGCGAAATCCGAAACGGTTTTGAACTTCCGGTTAAGGCCGTGGCCGTGCTTGATGGCGGACAGTTCTTTCGCGGCGGTGGAGCTTCGGCGGGTGCTGTAACAAAACTAACAGCGGTTGACGAAGCGGAAATGGCGGGTATGCGCGGTGCTAACTACCAGGCTCCGCAGAATGTCGAGAATCCAGAGCTTTTGCAGGGGCTGAAGGTTGCGCAGCTGGTGGGACTGCTTGGCAAAGACCTCACTGTTGCTGAGCTGGATACAGTAACGGGCATGGCAAGAACACTGGCCAAGGGAGTGGAGGAAACATCAGGCCCGCTGTACGCGGCGCTCTTTGATGGAATACCGCCAAGCAGTGACAGCGGCGTGAAGATTACCGAAGGGCAGAACCTGCATGTGCTGGTTGGCCGGGCATCTGCTAACGGGGAGGCGACCGAGTAATGCTGGAGGTTAAGAATCTCAAAAAGCGCTTTGGTAATATGTGGGCGGTAAACGGGCTGAATTTTACTCTCAGTCCCGGCCGCATCTACGCCTTTGTGGGACCCAACGGCGCCGGCAAAACGACCACCATGCGCATGATTGCGACATTGGAAGAACCGACGTCGGGCACTATTACCATAGACGGCCAATCTGTGCAGGAAGAGCCTTACGCCATCCGCCGGATGATCGGGTATATGCCGGACCACTATGGCGTATACCCGGATCTGACTATCCGCGACTACCTGGAATTCTACTCGCGCGCCTATGGCATCCCGCGGGATGTGCGCGTAAGCCGCATCAATAACATAATGGAGTTTACCGGCCTCGACCGCATTGATGGGAAACGTGTGGATGCCCTGAGCAAGGGCATGATGCAAAGGCTTAACATGGGCCGCGGGCTTCTGAACGATCCCCGCATACTGGTGCTGGATGAACCCGCTGCCGGCCTCGATCCGCGCGCACGCATTGAGCTGCGATATCTGCTGAAGCAGCTCGCTGCGCAGGGGCGCACGATCTTTATCAGCTCGCACATCCTCACGGAACTCGCAGAGATGTGCGATGAAATGCTGATCATCGATAAGGGCCGGCAGGTGATGTTCGGCACTGTTGAACAGATCCAGGCGGAGATGCAGGAGTCGGTGGAGATTTCAATTAAGCTTATCGATCCCGAAACGCAGGCTGCCCGCATAGAAACCTGGCTGCTGGAACAGCCGCAGGCCACCGATGTCACGGTGTCTGAGAACGGCACCGTCCGCCTGACGTATCCCGGTGATCGCCGGCTCTGCGCTGATCTTCTTACGCAGCTTGTCTCCGCTGGTTTCCCGATCCTTGAGTTCAGACCCGTGATGCTCTCCATGGAAGAGGTCTTCATGCAGATCACAGAAAGCGAGATCACGGAATGAGAGGCGTAATCAACTTCTTCCACGATAACGCGATGTTCTATAAAGACATTACGCAGTGGCTCCGCAACCGCACTTTCGGCTCCCTGTTTTTCGGGCTGCTGCTTGTGGCGGAAGCGCTTTCTCTCTTCATCATTGCTGGCAGTGAAGACATTAATCAGCCGGGCGTTTCGATGTTCTACACGCTGTTCCTGGTGCTGATTGTCTACGCTTTGATCATCGCCTTCCTGGGCAACAGCCTTACATCGCGCGAGTTCGTTAACCGCACCTTTGAACTCTACGAGCTTTCCGGCATGAGCCTTGAGCGGATGATCGGTGGCAAGATGCTTTCGATGCTCTACCAGTTTTTCTTCGGCTTTTTCTGCCTGGTGCCGTTCATGTTCTTCGCGTATTTTCTCGGTGGGCTAGACTTCCTCGAGATGCTGGTGGGCGTCCTGTTTATCGTAATTCTGTCGCTGCCCCTGTACCTTACCAGCCTGCTGATGGCCCTGGCGGGTCGGTTCAAGCAGATCAGCATACTTACGAAACTCGCGTCCATTTTTCTCATGGGGGCGTTCGCCCTGTTTGCGCTCATTGCGTTTTTCTCAGGCAACCACCCGATGCAGGAACTGGTGCAGGAGCTGACGGATGTTTTTAAATCCATATTTAACGGTGACTGGGCAGCCCTGGCCTTTGTCATTGCTGCCATCGCTACCTACGTGCAGGTGTGCCTGCTGCTGTTTTACTTCTGCTGCAACAGCATAAGCCGCGAGACAGACAGCCGTGAGATTCCCATTAAGGTTTTGTCACTCACACTCATGATCTCGTGGCTCGTGCTGCATGCGGCCAGCATTGTCACGGTCGGGTACACAAAAGGCGATGCCAACCAGATAGTGACGCCGATATTCCTGATGCTGCTGTCGCTGGCTTTGCTGACTTATTATAACCGCGTGAGTGTGCCGCCTATCGTGGCGCGGCGCTATCGCGATGTTAAAGGCTTCAAAAAATTTATCTACTGGCTGTTTCAGCCGGGCATCAATGGAGGCCTTCGCACGTTGCTGCTGCTTATTGCTGTGGCCGTGGTGGCGGGCACTCTCGTCATGATGCTGCCGGGCTTTACGTCGCCGCTGGTGCCGGTGAGCCCAACGCCCGGAAGCGCACCGTCTGCAACTTCCACATCTATTACGATGGGATCCTCGACTTATCTGCCGGGAATGGCCTTTGATGAATGGCTGATTGCCGTGTCGCTGCTTGTGCAGATACCCTGGTTCCTGGCTCTGCCTCACCTGTTTTTTGTGCGGGCGAAAAACATCCGGCATAATGTTGTGGCCCAGCGCAGCGTCACTGTGGCCAGCTGGGTGATTCTCGGTTCGCTTGTGTTGATCTTTGGAGTCTGGACGAGTTCCAACCTCTTCGGCGGGGGGTATGGTGGCAACGCAGTTTCTTTTGGCGACGTCGTCATGGTTACGGTGCTGTCTCCGCTGCCATCAATGGCCATGCTTGGCTCCGCTGAACCCCTTGTGCAGGCCCTGGGTATGAGCATCCGGTTCTTTACCGGCATTGTCGGCACGATACTGATACTTCGGTACGTGGCCCACGTTACGCGTGAACATCATCTTATGGTAATGGATTCAGAAGACCTGCCCGCTGTTACGACGATGAGTGTGTCAAAGCCGGAAGATGAAATTGAGGAGCAGACTGAGGAAAAGCCGACGGCGGATATGGGGCCGAATGGCCGGGAAGTTATTGATTGATGATATTGTGGTGTAGCCGCGAGGTCGGTAGCAAAGCAGGGAGTGAGACGGCGTGAGCGGCAGTGCGCCAAATGTCTCATTCCCCACCCGCGCCCAGGTTGAGGCGCTGGCGGAGCGCTACTCCCTTGCCCTGCCCAACTTCATCCACTCGCCCCGGGCGGGCGAACTCACGGGCCGGCGCGCTGGCAGTTCCGTGGAATACCAGGACCGGAAAGATTTCGCCCCGGGAGATGACCTGCGTCACGTAGACTGGCGCGGCTATGCTCGCAGCGACAGGATGACGGTAAAACTCTATCGCGAAGAGATCATGCCGCGCGTTGACATTGTCATCGACGGTTCTGCGTCCATGGAAGTGACGCCCGAGAAGAAGCAGCGGCGCATTGAAGTGGCATACCTTTTCTGGCTGCTCGCGCGGCATATCCATGGCCACACCTCATGCTGGCTTGCCGGTAACGGCCCGCTGCGGCCACTGTCTTATCCGCTCGATATCGAGAAGTTTCCGTCTTCGCGTTTTGAGAATCCACTGCCGGCGATGCGCGGCAGCCAGGTTTCCCGCCCCGGCGGCATCCGGGTGTTTGTTACAGATCTTCTGTTTCCGTTTGAACCGTCGCAACTGGATAGCACGCTGGGCCGCTGCGACCGGCTTTTGGTTGTCCAGGTACTCTCTGCGTTTGAAGAGAACCCGGGCGAAGGACTGGCCGGTGGAGCCATGGTGCGGCTGATGAATGCCGAAGCGGACGAATATCTCGACGTGAGACTGGACGCTGATACCGTTGCGCACTACCGCAAGCGCCTGGCCGCGCTGCAGGCCGACCTGTCGCAGCGGCTGCAGATTCGCGGCGGCGCCTTTGCTGTAACGCGCGATGACGAGGCGCTGGACGTCATGTGCCGGAATCTGCACCGCGCCGGGATGCTGGCCATCTGACGTTTCTGAATCCGTTGGGGCTGCTGGCGCTGCTTGCCATTCCCGTGATACTGGGCTTTCATTTTTTTCGCCAGCAGAAGCGGTCGCGCCAGGTGGGCGGCTTGCACCTTTGGGATTTCGCACGGATTGCAACGCCCGCTGGCCGCCGGTTTGAGCGGCTCATCGCCACGCTGCCGCTACTGTTCCAACTGCTGGCTGCCGTGCTGCTGGCTCTGCTTCTCGCCGGGCTTGACTGGCCGGTTGATCAGGCTGCCCGCCACTTCAGCATCATTCTTGATGACAGCGTGAGCATGCAGGCGCGCGTAAGCGGCACCACATCGGCGCAACGCGCGGCTGATGCCCTGGAAGAGTGGACTGAAGATGCAGATCGCTTTACCCTTGTGGCCGCCGGTAATCGACCTGTCGTGCTTGCCGGCCCGGCTGCCGCAAAACCTGATCTTATGCGCGCACTTAATGACTGGACGCCTGACGCGCCACTGGCCAATGCGGATGATGCGGTAAACATTGCCACCAAGTTTGGCAGCCAGGATTCGCGTTTGCTTCTCCTGACGGACAATCCAACGCAGGCAGAGCATCTTAAAGATTCGGCGACAGTATGGGGAGTCGGGCGCGCGGCGGTAAACAACGCCATAATCTTTGCCGACCGGTTTCGCGCGTCAAAGGATGCGGATCGTATTGTCGCAAAAGTTGAAGGATTCGGCGGGTCGCCGCGCTCTGTCACTCTGACAGCCTATCGGGGCGAGCAGGCGCTCACTTCGCGTCAGCTTGACCTGGAAACCAGCAAACCTGTTTCTGTGGAATTTGACCTGCCGGATACCCAGTCGCCGATTCGGCTTTCCATCACACCGCCGGACGCCCTGGCTGCCGATGATAACGTCATCCTTGTGCCGGCTGAGCAGAAGCCGGTGCGTGTTTATATGCCAGAGGGTCTGCCCCATCGTGAGTCTTTTCTGAGGGCGGTCACCGCTGTGCGCGATACCCTGCTGGCGCCTACGCCTGCCGACGCTGATCTCGCGTTTGTGATGGATGGCGAGGCAGCGCTGAATGTCCGGCGGGTTTATGTTTTCTCGAACACCCAGACCACCGATGGACTTCGCATGGCCGCCGGGCGTGATCTTGTAACAGCAGGCGAAAGCAGGCTGACGCAGAATCTTGGTCTTGACGGGGTCATCTGGCCTTTTGACCGATCTGCACCAGGGGATGCCAGCCAGGCGCTGCGGGCCGACATTTCCTATACAAGCATTCCGCTGCTCTACGCTGAGCGCACCACCAGTGCTAGTGCGCGCTACCGCGTGAACCTGGCTCTTGATGCTACGAACATTTTTCGTCACACCGCCTGGCCGGTGCTTGTGCTGAACATGATAGAAGAGTGCCGTGGCGCGTTGCCCGGGCTTGGCCGCACGAATCTGCGTGCTGGTGAGGAGTTGGTACTGAACCTGGAACCCGCGGCCGAGGGTGCAGACGTTTTTACGCTGTGGCGTGAAGGTGAGCCGCAGCCTCTGCAGACATGGCAGGAAGAGCCGCCATCTGTGCTGACCGACCTTACCCCCGGCACGTATTTTATCAGGCAGGGCGACACTATTGAGTCGCCGGAAATGGCGCGTTTTCGCGTCAACCTGTTTAACCAGGGCGAAAGCGACCTGCAATCACTCAAGGAGTTGAAACCGGATCTGAAGTCACTGGCTGCGGGGCGGCTTGAACAGACGGATCGCAACTACCTGATTTATTACGCGCTTCTTGTGGGCCTTGTCGGCTGCATTGTGCTGGGATGGGTTTATCATGACGCAGGGCATTAGCAGACTCGAGGCTGTTATGGTCGCGCCTGAAGGGCTCTGCCGATGCCGCTGACTTTTCTCTACCCAGAGGCTCTACTCATAGGGCTCCTCATTATCGTCATCTACTGGCGGTTTGTAAAGAGCAAGAACGGCTGGCGCACGGCGATGGTGATCATTGCGGCGCTGCTGCTGGCGTTCCCGTCCCTCCGGATTCGCTCGCGCAGCCTGGACCTTTTTGTTCTTCTCGATCGAAGCCGTTCCATCCCGGCTGAGGGCGTATCAAAGCAGAACGAACTTCTGGAGCTTGTAAGCGGAAAGCTGGAACCGGGCGACAGGGTCTCAGTCGTTTCGTTTAACGAGCGGGCGTATGTAGAACAGGCGCCTTCACCCGGACCGGCCGTACGTGAGATGGCTATACCCTATAGCCAGGATGCGTCTGACCTGACTGACGGCCTGGCCATTGCGCTTTCCATGGTTGCTGAGAACCGCCAGAGCCGTGTGCTGCTGCTAAGCGACGGCGAGTACACGGGGCAGAGCCCCGTAGCGCAGGCCCAGATCGCCCGCCAGATGGGCGTGCCGGTTTACATTCGCGATCTCCAGCGGCTCGACGTGCAGAACCTGTTCGTGGCAGGCGCGGAGACTGACGAGAAGCTTCTTTCCAACGAACCGTTTCGCGTACTGTTCCGCGTCAATTCCACGGTAGACATGCCCGGACGCTATCGCATCTATCGCGACGGCAAGATCGTCGGCGAAGAAAACAACGGCGGCTGGCGCCCGTATGAGTTTCGCGCGGGTGAAAACCGCATAGCGTTTTCCGACAGCGTTTCCGTCACGGGCATCCACGGTTACCGGATTGAAGTGGAAACAACTCCTGCCGACCGCGAAAAAGTGACCGCGGACAACACCGGCGAAAAATTTGTGAGCGTGGTGGGGGAACGCCCGGTCCTTGTCGTCAACAGCGACGGCCAGCCGGATAATGTCACATCCATACTCAGCGCCGGCGGCATTCCGATGCACGTGGTTGGCATCGGCAGTTACCGCATGGACATTAACCAGTTGGCCGGGTACAAGGGCGTGATCCTCAATAATGTTCCCATTACCGGGCTGCAGAAGTCGCAGATAGACGACATCAGCAATTTTGTGACCCAAGAAGGCGGCGGACTACTTGTATGCGGTGGCAATCGCAGCTTCGGTGCAGGCGGTTACTATAAGACAGCCGTTGAAGAAGTGTTGCCGGTTTCGCTGGAAGACCGCCGCCAGAACAAGAAGGTCAGCGGGGCGTTCTGCTTCGTGCTGGACCGCAGCGGCAGCATGGCTGTGACGGTCCCCAGCGGCCAGACGAAAATGGATCTGGCAAATGCCGCAGCCGTGGAAGCATTGAACCTCCTCAGCGGCGCCGACAGCATTTCCGTGATTGCAGTTGATAGTGCTGCCCATATTTTCGTGCCGCAACAGCAGGTGGAAAATCCCGCGGGAATTGCCTCGCAGATCCGCAGCATTGAGAGCATGGGCGGCGGCATCTTTGTTTACACCGGGCTTGTGGCTGCCGGCACCCAGATAGCCGGTGCGCCGCAGGCAAACAAGCACGTCCTGCTTTTCTCCGATGCTGCCGACTCCGAAGAGCCCGGCCAGTATGAGCAGCTGCTGAAAGACTTCACCGAGGCCGGCATCAGCGTCAGCGTTGTTGGCCTGGGAACCGAGGCCGATGTTGATGCGCCATTCTTGAAAGACGTTGCCGCTCGTGGCGGGGGCAATATTTACTTCACCCAGGACCCCGGGCAGCTCATCCAGTTTTTCACGGCAGACACGATTCAATACACCCGCAAAAACTTTATCGAAGATCCTGCGCCCATCAAAGTGCTGCCCGGGGCCTTTACGATGTCGCCCGAGCAGCAGTGGCAGGATTTCTCCAGTGCCGACTACAATCTGCTTTTCCCGCGGCAAGGTGCCGAAGTTGCGCTTGCAACAGCCAACGGCGATAACTCGCCGATTCTCGCGTTCTGGCAGCGGGGTGTAGGGCGGGCGGCGTCGCTGGCGTTGGACACGAGCAGTGAATTCGCGCAGAAACCGGATTTCCCCGACGTCGTGCTCAGCGCTGCCCGCTGGGTGATGGGCAGCAACGTGAACGACAGCTTCCAGGTGCAGTCGGAAACGGAAGGCAACTATGCGCGCATAACCATGGAGGTGAGTGATGAAGAACGTGCCGCCATGGGCCAGGCGCGTCTGCTGATGTTTGCTCCCGATGGTTCAACAATTGAGCGTCCGTTACAGTGGGATTCGTGGAACAAGCTTTCGTCGAATGTGCGGCTCAACCAGGCAGGCGCCTGGCGCGGCGTTATCCAGGTCGGCGACCAGAGCTACCGGGTGGGACCTGTCAGCATGCCGGTGTCGCCGGAATTCGCCTACCGCGGCGATGCCCAGAGCGGTCGTGAGACGTTGCTCCAGATGGCCGGCATGACAGGCGGCGAGGAACTGCTGGATATCGCGCCGCTGTTTGAGCGCCGCAACGCGACTGTCGCCACCCAGCCCCTGGTTACCCCGCTGTTGATACTTATGCTGCTTGCCCTGCTGGGCGAAATCGCCGAGTCGCGCTTTGGCATGCTGCAAAGCCTGAAGCGGCGATTCGCTGCCGGTGGCGCCGGCCAGCGCATCAGCGCCATGCGCGAAGGTCTGGCATCCGGCTGGCAATCCCGTGGTGAGCGTAAAGCCCGCCGGCGCCAGCTTACCCGCACCGAAAAGACTGCTGCCAGTCAGGAAGCTGTAGCGGCAAAGGCCGAAGCGCGTCAGGCAAAATCCGTCAGCACACCCACTTCTGCACCTGCAGCTCCAGTCAGTCGGGTGAAGGCGGCTCCCGGCACATCAGCCCCTCAACCTTCTGAAGGGATGGAATATCTCGCCGGTGTAAAGGCCCGCGCCCGGCGCTCTATGAAAGATAAAAAATAAGCGCGGCCGCGGGTTCTAGTTTTTTGCTTTCCCAGATTTATCCAGTTTGCCGGTGTATAAGACCCCTTGCACGACATCGGCAAAGTCGTCTCCGTACTGTAATGTCACCGGTATCTGCCGGGGCGCATTGCTGACGTTCTCGTTTAACAATCCATCATCGGCAAGCGCCTCTGCAAAATTACCGTTCTTGAGCGAAGCTTTAAAAGGCGACCGTTGTTCTGCGACAACGCCATTTCTGGACTTTACCGTCAGTTTAAAGCTATCGCTGCCAGCTTTAGCTTTGCCCTTGGCATCGAGAATAAATGACTTCTCCACTCCGCCGACGTTAAGGATCACCTCTTTGCCTGCCACGGCAAACCCCGGCGGAATATAGACCACGCCCGACACACTTATCGCATCTTTGTTTTCCTGCGCGAAGTTGAGTTTCACGCTGATTTTCGACTGGGAGATGGGTTCATAGTCCATGGCCATCCCAACGATAACCGGATTACCTTCCACCTCGCCAAAGTTGGTAATGATTCCACCTGTTAAAGGATCCAGCGTAACCAACTGGGTGCTCCCGTCAAATCGCAGCAGCGCAAACAGGGTGCTCCCGCTAAACTCCAGCGCCGAGTTCGGCTCAAAGTCCACCCCGACCGGCCCAACGGGCGTGATCAATCTTCCACCGCGGTTAATCAGGACAAGCATGTCGCTGTCTGAGTCGATACCGAAAAGCTCCTGAACATCCGGGTTCGGGTAATTTCGGCTTAAAGCAATCTCCACGATGTTTCCGGGAGGAAATCCCGCACTGGTAACCATTCCGCCTGATGCAAGAACAAGGAATGCGTTTCGTTCGGCGTCATTGATCGCAAACATCTGTCCTATATTGCCGAACAGGCGCGCATCCCTAATATCAGTTCCCCAGCGGCTTCCAAACAAGTTGTTACCGAATGGAGTTCCTATTGGAACCAGGGAAGGGTCAAGCCCTGCCTGGTCCAGGCGGTAGAGTTGGAAGCTGTCGGTGAAAAGATAGATGTCTTTAAAAAACGGGTGGATGTCGAAAGCCAGCACATCCTCGCCGTTCATATTCAGGCCCAGGATGTCCTGGTCCGAAATCAGAGTTCCAGGTGTGGCGCTGTCAAAGCTTATCAAATTATTTTCGGTTGTAACCGCAAACACGGTTAGCGCTTGCGCCGGGGCCGCAATGGCCAGCGCGGTGGAGAGCAGTAGCGGCCCGCAAACCTGTTGCGGCACAGAGCGGAGTGACTTAAACATGAGCATATTGCCTTTACCGAAAAAATCTAAAGCGGCCAGGATTCGGGTAGGCTGCGTTGCGACAGGGGCATTGGGGCCGATAGGTGATTTAGTGCCAGCTCCAACCGCAAATAGCAATGGGAATCATCTGCGTGCACCGCTCGGGTGCCTGGCTGAAAACAGGCAAAAATGGAGCTGCCGGCATTCGGCCCGCATCCTGCGATAGATTTAGGAATAAAATAATTGATCGTTTAAGCGTGAATCTGGAAAAGTTTATGTAAGTTACCGGTATTAAACGGTTGACGCGATCCATTACAGAAAATGCGACTGGAAAGCCCGTAAGGTGTGCAGCTTGCGACTTGACAAAAGTGTACCGGAAGCGGACATGATCTGTTGCCCGGAATTGCAATATGCAGGGGAACGATTTGTGACGAATTCCTGTGAATCCCTCCACTGCTATTTGCTAATACAGCCGATGGTGAACAGAATAAAATGATGATAGACTCGGCCTTGGCGTCGAATGCGGAATACCTGGAACAAAGTTACCAGGCGTGGAAACAAGATTCGGACAGTGTACCCAAAGATTTAGCCCACTTCTTTGAGGGCTTCGAGTTTGCCCAAAGCATGAGCTGTGGCATTACCGGCGGTAAGCAGTCAGCTGCAGACTCACTGGTTTATCATTATCGAGACATCGGCCATCGGGTTGCCCAGATAAACCCCCTCGGCGACAACCCTGTCACCATTCCAGAACTTGAGCTTGAAAGTTTCGGGCTGTCTGAAGCTGATCTCGATACCTACTTTAATACGAACCACATCCCGGGCATCGAACAGGCAACTCTCCGCGAAATTATTGACCACCTGAAGGCCACATACTGTGGCTTTATTGGCGTGGAATACATGCACATCCAGGACACGGCAGAACGCCGCTGGCTGCAGGAGCGCATGGAAGGCACCAGGAACCAGCCAAACTACTCCCGCGATCACCACCTCCGCATCCTCTGGAAGCTGCGCAAGGCCGAGATGTTTGAGCAGTACCTCCACACCACCTACCGCGGCCAGAAGCGCTTCTCTCTTGAAGGCGCAGAAACGCTTATACCGGCGCTCGATCGCCTGGTGGAGAATTCCGTCAACTCCGGCGTAAAAGAAATCGTGCTGGGCATGGCCCACCGCGGACGCCTTAACGTCCTCGCAAACATCCTCGAGAAGAGTTACGATGATATCTTCTCAGAGTTTGATGATAATTTCCAGATGGATACCACTCATGGTGATGGCGACGTTAAGTACCACAAGGGTTTCTCAAAAGACCTTAACGTGTATGGTCATGACATCCATCTCTCGCTGACGCCCAACCCCAGTCACCTGGAAATGGTGGGACCCGTGGTTGAAGGTAAAGTGCGCGCAAAGCAGGCCGTGCTGCGTGACAAAGAACGCAAAACCGTCCTTCCGTTCATCATTCACGGTGATGCAGCCTTTGCCGGCCAGGGCATCGTGGCGGAAACCTTCAACCTGTCGCAGCTGAAGGGTTACCGCACTGGCGGCACCATTCACTTTATTATTAATAACCAGGTCGGCTTTACCACCACCGCGGTCGATTATCTGAGCGGGCTCTACTGCACTGACGTGGCCAAGATGATGGCCATCCCGATCTTCCACGTAAACGGCGACCAGCCGGAACATGTGCTGCACTGCATTGATATCGCCACAGAATACCGTCAAACTTTCGGTAAAGACGTGGTCCTTGACATGTGGTGTTACCGTCGTCACGGCCATAACGAGGGCGATGAGCCCAGTTTCACCCAGCCGCTCCTTTACGATCGCATCCGTAAGCACCCAAGTGTTGACGATCTGTACGCTGCCGAGCTGGCTACCAAAGGCGAGAATGCCCTGGAAGAAACGACAGCACTGGCCTTGGAATTCGAAAAGCGCTTGGACGAGGCAAAGCGACAGGCTGCTATTCCTGACAAACAGATATCGTTAGACGGCTTTAAGGCCGGCAAGTGGGTTCAGCTCAAACGCGGCTATACCTATGAAGCCGTAGAGACCGGCGCATCGCTTGACGAATTGCAGCAGGTTGGCAATATCCTTGCAGACCTCCCTGAAGGCTTCAAAATCCACCGGGTGCCGCGCGAGCAGATGGAGCGTATCCGCAAGGCTACGCAAGGTGATGGGGAATTGCGCTGGGCGGAGGCCGAGCTTCTCGCTTTTGGCACCCTTGTCATGGAAGGTCAGGGCGTCCGCCTGAGCGGCGAAGACAGCGGCCGCGGAACTTTCAGCCAGCGTCATGCGATAATTTATGATCAGAAAACGGGCGAGAAATTCATCCCGCTGGCCCGCCTGAACACTGACGATACAGAGTTTAAGTGTTACGATTCCAGCCTGGCAGAACTCTCAGTACTGGCGTTCGAGTATGGCTATTCTCTTGGTGATCCCACCAAGCTGATCTTGTGGGAAGCCCAGTTTGGCGATTTCGCCAACGGTGCCCAGGTGATCATTGACCAGTTCCTGGCCGCCGGTGAGAGCAAGTGGAACCGCATGAGCGGGTTGGTGCTTCTGTTGCCCCATGGATACGAAGGTCAGGGCCCTGAGCATTCCAATGCCTGGCTTAGCCGCTACCTGTCGCTTTCGGCGGAAGAAAATTTACAGGTTGTTAACGCAACCACCCCGGCACAGTACTTCCACCTTCTGCGCCGCCAGGTAAAGCGCGACTTCCGCACGCCTCTTGTCATCATGACTCCCAAGAGCCTGCTGCGCCGGCCCGGCGTTACCAGCACCATTGACGAACTGACCAAGGGCAGTTTCCAGGAGATCATTGAAGATCCGCGCGGTGTCACTAACGCCCGCCGCCTCGTACTTTGCTGCGGCAAAGTCTACTACGACCTGATGGAAAAAGCCAAGGCTGAAGGCAAACCTGCGGATGACGTGGCCATTGTGCGCGTAGAACAACTTTATCCGTTCCATCCGGACAAGTGGAACGAAATTGCAGAAAAATACGAAAATGTAAAGGAATGGGTCTGGGTGAGCGAGGAGCCGGTTAATTACGGCGCCTGGGCATTCATGCGACAGCATTTGGAGTCGTTGTACAACGGCTCGCTGTGGTATGTGGGACGCGCGCGTTCTGCATCCCCGGCCGTGGGCAGCAAACGGGCCCATGATCGGCAGCAGGATATGATCACCAGCTACGCACTACAGCCGGGTCCCCTGGCTGCAGAACTTGTTGACGGCGTAACGGTCTTCACCCGTGGTGATAAATTATGGCACATGAAATCAAGATCCCGTCGGTCGGCGAATCGGTCAGTGAAGGAACCCTCGCACAGTGGTTAAAAGCCGACGGTGATTTGGTCACCAAGGGTGAAAACATTGTTGTAATCGACACTGAAAAAGCCAGCCAGGACCTTACCGCTGAAGTCAGCGGGCGTTTGAGTATTACCGTGCAGGAAGGCACCGACGTGGCCGTAGGCCAGGTTATCGGGCGTATTGAAGAAGATGGCTCAGCAACAGCAACAGCCAAATCTGCCGCCCCCGCCGCCCCCAAAGCCGCGGTAGCCCCCAAGTCAGCCGCCATAGAACCTCCACCCACGCCTGCTGATGTGAATGGTGCAGTAAAATCTGCCCAGGCGTCGGCATCGGGCGAAACGGAAACTTTTGATATTCTCGTCCCATCTGCTGGCGAATCCATCAGCGAAGGCACCATCGCATCCTGGAGCAAAAAAGATGGCGATAGAGTCGCCAAGGGCGAAGACATCGTCGTTATTGATACCGAAAAAGCTTCCACGGATCTCCAGGCCGAACATAGTGGTATTTTGCGCATTGTGGCCCAGGCTGGCAGCGATGTAAAAATTGGCGAGGTCATCGGTAGAATTGAGGCTCAGCCCGCCGGCGAAGCCCATGACCAGAAACCCCTGCATGTAGCCTCGCCTCAGCCGCAGCCCGGCACGATTCAGCCCCCAGACCAGGTTCCCGCTGCTGAAGCGCGCGCCGCCGAGAAAGAAGATCGCCCGGCCGTAGCCCCCGATGCCGGCCGGCAGAAAGCTTCCCCCGATCAAGCCGCGGAAGCCAAAAAGGCTGCTCCGGGCCCTGCCCCCGAGCCTGCTGCCGCAGCAAAGCCCGCCCCGCAGCGCCGCGAAGGCGAGCAGTCCACCACCCGCGAACCCATGACCCGCATGCGCCGGACTATCGCCGCCCACCTGCTGAAAGCTAAGCAGGAGACCGCCATGCTCACCACTTTTAACGAGGTGGACATGTCAGCCATTATGGCTCTGCGCAAAAAGCATGGCGAAGCATTCCTCAAGCGCCACGGCATCAAGCTGGGTTTCATGAGCTTCTTTATCAAGGCCGCGGCGGATGCGCTCCAGCGTTTCCCGCTGGTTAACGCTTCCCTTGATGGCAACGATATCGAGTATCATCACTATGTGAACATGGCTGTTGCAGTCAGCACAGAGCGCGGTCTGGCGGTGCCAGTCATCCGCGATGCGGACCTTATGAGTTTTGCCGAAATTGAAGGCGCACTTATGGATTTGGCAGCCAAAGCCAAAACCGGCCGTATCCCGCTTGAAGACCTAAAAGGCGGCACGTTCACTGTGACAAACGGTGGTGTGTTCGGCAGCATGATGTCGACCCCGCTCATTAACCCGCCTCAGGTTGCGATTCTCGGCATGCATAACATAACCGAACGCGCCGTGGTGATAAACGGAAAAGTGGAAGTGCGCCCGATGATGTACCTGGCGTTGAGCTATGATCACCGCCTGATCGACGGCAAAGAAGCCGTGCAGTTCCTGAATCACATCAAGGATCGCGTAGCCGCCCCGGAGCAGCTTCTGATCGGACTGTAGTTAAGTTATCCGCTCACCAGCGGCCCATGATTTGCTCCCGTTGTAATTCCGAGGAGCTAAACAATGAACTATCACATCCACTTTACTTCTGCCTTCCTGGCCGCAGTTCTACTTACTACTCTGCCGGCACGCGCCCAGCAGCCGGTTGTTGTTACTCCAATCGGTGCACCGCCCACGCCCACGCCCGCTGTTGCTGTAGTGCCGGCGGCGCAGCAGGTTACTACTGTCACCCGGACCGTAACCGATGCCCCGGCAGCTACTGCCGTTACTGTTACAACCACATCGGCGGCTGTCCCGGCAGTCGGAGGAACAGCAGCCGCGCCCGTCTACGGAAACTACTATGATGTGGCAGCACGCTCGATTTCTGCCGACGGCGTTATCACGCCTCAGACCGTCCGGTTCATGCTCACATCCGACGACCCCGCAACCACGGCCAATACGCCGACCGCGCAGCTAATCCTCACTCCTGCCCAGGCCAGTGCCGGCCTGTTAATCAATAAATCTGATCTTCCAGAAGCTCTTCAGATCGGGCCTTTTGTCGATCTCGAACTGCTGTTTGTTCCCCTCGGACCAGAAAACTTCCGCCGCGATTTCGCCCTGGATATGATCAAAGCCGACGGCAACTTCAATGGTCACACCATCCAGTTTACCAGCCCAACAGGCGATCCTCTCACCGGCTTCGGCCTCATCTTCGAGAGCACCGTCGGCTCGGCCTCATCGCCCACAACAGGCACGGCCATTACTTACGCCGGTGGCAACATCCTGGTGCCGAACTCAAACCTCAATGCCAGCACCGATTTTCCGAATTTCTCTGTTCTCATTGCCGACCCGACCAACGGCCAGGCGTTTCGGGTAGATAGCCTCGGTGTTCATGTCGTACAGAAACAGGCCCGCGATGCCGATGGCATCACCCAGGTAAAGGCGCCCTTCCTGGCGGAACCCACCATTGCGTCACCAAAACTGGAAATCTATAACGGCCAGATCAACAATGCCGCCAGTCAGCCCGTTGCCTACCAGCCCTTCCGCCTCGATCCGCCCTACAAGGCCCTGCTCCACATTTCCCAGTTCGCCCCCACGCCATCGTTCTACACCGGCAACGATGGACGCTTCCGTCTCGCTTTCGACACCATGGGATACTACGCCGAACGCGGCGAAGCACGCTCCTGGAGCCCTCTCACCCTAACAGTACCAGCCCCAACCGGCCCGCAGGAGTTCCCAGTCGCAGTTGCTCAGGACGTCGTTCTGCAGATGCAATAAACTGCCTGCCGTCTGCCGCCCGGGCAGGGGCTACTGCCGTCAGCTAGTAAAGCGCCCAGTCGTTGATGTTCGCCCTGATGTGGTTCAGTTCGTAGACATGGACCTTGCGGCTCTGGACAGTTCCGCTGATAGTGCGCGTGGCATTGTTAAACGTCATTCCCGAGGGCGTTCCCGGGAACAGCGGAACGGCCGGGCCGGTGGTGCCTTCGGGCAGCACTACTGAAGTGTTGCGGTTGTTGCCAGACACGTTGGCAAACATGATGTATAGCTTGCCGTTGTAGGTCCAGTACGAACAAAAAACGTTGTAGCGCTGCGCACCGGTGTCCACCTGCCGGGTCATCTGCCCGTTCAACAGCCACGGCCGCATGATGGCATTTTCTTGCGCCAGTGCCCGCATCTGGGCCCACAAGGCTGCGTTCTCCTGCAGGTTCCAGTAGTCCGTACGGAAGGTGTAGAAAATAATCCCCTTCATGCCGTTGATGTACGCCACGTAGGTCATGTTACGGACTTCATCGGGCGTGGGGGCACGTTTGCCTTCCCATTGGAACGCCTGGGTGTTTGCAAACAGGGCCTTGCCGGGAGGAGCGGCCGAGTGGAAGGTCTTGAGGGTAGAGTTCGCAGCGCTCAATTGTTCGCCCGGTATAGGGTAGCTCTGCATGGCGAGGGTGTCGGAAACATTCATGTAATTGCCTACCCAGTCGTGGCCGGTGCCGGGGTTCGGGTGACCCGCGCTGGCATAGGTAATATGGGTGTTATCTACGGTTTTGATGGAATCGTGGGCCGCGCGTACGCTCTCGGGGGTCTTGCGACCGTTATCCACATCATCTGCGATCTGCCATGCGAACAACGCGGGGTGATCTTTCCACCGTTGAACCTGCTGCAGGATGGTGTCGTTGGGGTCATTGAATTCCATAAAGACACCAACGCCGCGCGAGGCGGCGAGATCGAAGAGCGGCCCGTCAACGTTATCAATGTTTGTCGCAATAACGTTGAAGCCGCCATCGGCCATCGTGGCCAGGTCGGCAAGGCGGATGTCTTTCGCGATATTGTAACCATCAAAGTAGAAGCCAAACGGATAAAACGGAGTGCCGTCTTTAAGGATAACACCGTCGGGCCTCACGGCTGTGGTGGCAGCGTGAGACGAGCCGCAGCTGGAAATTAAAAATAGAGCACACAGCAAAGCCGGCAGCTGGCGTATGAGGTTCAAATTAAGTATACGAAACATACTCATTGTGAAAATCGGACCGCGGGTAAATTCACAGACGAACTATTAGCTTTCCCGAAGGGAACCAACCCTTAATAGCCCCGGGTGAAACCCGGGGTTCCTGTCACCACAAACCGACCCCGAAGGGGTCAAACTCCTCTCCGCACCGCCGCACCACAATTCATAACTCATAATTCATAATTCATAATTTTAGCGGTCTCTAAGTAGCCCTACGGGTCCGTGCGGGAATTCCCTGTCCGGTTTTGGCGTGCTTCAATGCGTGCATCACAACCCGAAACCAATAAAGGAGAACCCGCCGCCATGCTTTGCCTGCACCCTTCATCCGCCACCGACTCGATAATTATGTACTTAATAGATCGCCATGCACATTTGCTGCCGTTGCACTTAAGCGAATTAACAATTAATTTTTTTCCTGCTTGTGGAAAACTCAAAAGAATTTTTCCTGCTCACAAAAACATCGCATCCGCAACCTCAATGAAATCAACGCTGCAACCCGTCAAAAATAACTATTTCCTATTTTCGCATGAATGCTCTGTAAGCCCAGCCAAATCAATCCGCAAACCCGTAAAAAACAAAACTGCCCGAAAGCCTGTCCGAATACGCCTCCTGAAACTGCTCGTCCCCCTCCAGGTTCAGGTGTCCCGGATCGCCGAAATGGTGCAGCGGCTGGACGGGGTAGAGGGGCTCGACAATGTGCAGGTTCCCAAACCTTGCCTGCCAGTGCTCAAGCACCGCGCGGTAGGCTTGGTGGATGCCGAGCTGCTGGAACCGTTCCGCGTAGGCCGGCGGCGCGGGCGACCCGATCAGGTAGATCTGGATCTCGGCTTGGGCGGCGCGCTGCAGAAACCGCTCGAACGACGCGGCCTGCTGATGATTCTTATGGATCCCGTAGGGGCCGATCGCTTGCTCCAGGCCGCGGACTTCCTCGGCGGTTACCTGGCGCTTTCGGTGCATCAGGAAAGCGCCAGTCTGGCGGTAGCTGGTGGTCATGCGGATGTAGTCATCAGACAGCGGCCATTCCCGTCCGCGCGCGACGTCCCTCAGGGCTTCCAGCGCGGTATCGCGATACACCACCGATGGTGGAGTAAGCGCCCACACCAGCCGGTGCCAGAGCAGCGATGGTGTCTTCTGCCGAACCGCCAGCGCAAAAATCTGGCGCAGCGGCAGGGCGGTGAAAGCCCTCTGACGGTGTGCCGGCTGTGCGGTCAGCGACACCTTTTCCGCAGGAACGCCAATCAGTTCGGGGCAGCCGTTGATGATGAGGGCCCGCGGCGCCGTGTGGTTCTGCAGGTAAGACTCGAGCATGAGTTCAAAGGCCTCGACCCCGAAGAACGGCCACGCGTAGTTGGTCACACGAACCGGGCTGTCGGCACTCACCGCTCTGGCCAGCGCCGACGGCCTTACGGAGAACATCTTGCTGTCGCCAAAGATGGCCACGTCATCCGCAGGCGCATCGGCATCGCGCAGCTGCGCGGCCTTGGTCATCAGGTTCGCCTGAATGCCGTCTACCAGCCGGTAGCGGTTGGCGTGGAGAAACAACTCCAAGGCAAAGACTGCCAAGGCCGCCAGCAGGAACGCCAGCGGGAGCCGTGGCCTTGAAGGCATCTGCCCTACGGGTGCGTGCGGCTGGGCAGGGTTTTGCTCCAGGCGATGATCTCCCTTTTCAGTTCTTCGGCGACACTGGTGTTTTGATCGGTGACGTTAGTGGTTTCCCGCGGATCTTTGGCAATATCATAAAGTTCCATATCGCTGCCGTCGTGGTTGACCAGCAGCTTCCAATCGCCTTTTCGAATGGCAAGGCTCGGGCCGCGTGGAGAACCGGGAGGTCGGGTTGTGCCGTTTTCCCAGTAGAGCGGCGTGGTACGTTCCATAGACCTCGCGGCCTGGGGCTTCAACATAGTATGCGAGAGATCTTCGCCGTCGCATTTGCCGCTGGCTTCGGTTGAGAGCTCGATACCTGCCATGGAAGTTAACGTGGGCAGTAGGTCGACGGAAGAGAGAACGGTGGCATTGTTTTCAGATCCTGCCGGAATTTTCCCTGGCCACCGGATAATGAAAGGCTCGCGAATGCCGCCTTCATACAGGGTAAGCTTTGCTCCGCGCAGGCCGGCGCCGCGCTTTTCAGGATGCGTGCCTGATCCGTTATCGCCGGTAAAGAAGACGATAGTGTTCTCCGCGAGGCCCAGTTTCTCCAGTTCGTCAAGAAACTTGCCGATCTCGCGATCGTAATCTTCGAGAATCCCGAGGAAGTTTTCGTAGCTCTTGGTGGGTTTGCTAACACCTCCATGCTTCTTTGCCATCTCGGGTGTGGGATGGTAAGTGGCATGGAGATCATTGTGCCACAGGGTAACGAAGCACGGTTTATCATTGTGGCGCTTAAGGAAGTCCAGCGCCCGGGCGTTCTGGTAACGGGTGCGATCGTAGTCCGGAACCTGTTCCGGTTCCGTGCGGTTTTCCCAGGGCGGGAATTTGCCGAGCTTGGGATCGGGGTCCGGGCTTTCAAAAGTGCTGGAGTACTCATCGTAGCCATACTCTTTAATGGACGGCGCGTTGTCCACATCGCGCCCGCCGCCCAGGTGCCATTTGCCGAAGTGTCCTGTGGCGTAGCCGGCAGCATGGAACGCCTTTGGCAGATAGGCCAGCTTGGGATCGAGGTAGTCCTGCTGATCGTTCTCACGGTTGTGCTGGCGGGTGTGCAGAAAATTGGTGAGGCCGGTTTCGGAGGCAAACATGCCGCTGATAACCGACGCGCGCGACGGCGAGCAGACCGGGCTGTTGACGTAGAACTGGGTAAACTTCATGCCCTCGTCGGCAAGACGGTCGATGTTGGGAGTTGTTACTTTCTGGGGCTCATCCGTAAAACTGGATATGTCGCCGTAGCCCATGTCGTCGCAGAAGATCATGATGACATTGGGACGCGTTGTGGAAACGTCAGTAGTTGTATCCTGGCCAGGGGCGACTGACGGAGCAATTGCGCTGACCACAAGGGCAACCGCGGAAGCTACGGATTTGACAAACATGGGGAAACTCACGATCTTTTAAACGGTTAGACACGAATCTAGTGGGCGGGTGCGATTGTCTATGCCAAAAAATAAAATCGATAATCTCACAAATAAAGACCGGCCCGACGCCAGGGCTATCTAAAGTGCCGCTCGCCCTTGATAAGAAGCACCAGGAAAACCGGACCGCCGACAAGGGCTGTAATGACCCCCGCCGGAATTTCTGTGGTGGAGCGAATCGTAAGGCCGCCAGCGCCTAGCCACTCGAGGCCGCGCCAGCCGATGAGGTCGCACAGGACGAGGAATCCGGCGCCGGCGATGGCGGCAAGGGGAACGAGGAGCCGGTGATCAGGCCCGGCGGCGAGGCGGAGAATGTGCGGAACGAGGAGACCGGCAAAGCCGATGGGTCCGGCCAGCGCCACGGCAGTGGCGGCCAGCAGCGTACCCGCGCCCAACAGCCATGCAACTTCGCGCCGGACATCCACCCCAAGGTGACTGGCGGTGAGGGTATCGACGCTGAG
>JAKFFN010000276.1:0-4087 GCA_036675025.1 Candidatus Sumerlaeales bacterium
ACTTTTTGGCCCCGCCTTTAAAGTTGAGCCTGAATGCTTCCTCCGCCTGGGCCGCGGTATATGCCTCGGGGAACCCAGTTGATTGCCATCCATAGGAGGGGATGTCAACGTCCCAAGTATTGTCGCACAGATTGCGCTGCAATGTAAAGATCTTTCTTCCGATCATGAACTCTCGTCCGTTATCCTTTTTCATCGGTCTCCGGTAGGTTGAATTTCTGAAACCTGGAAACGAAACGACCCGGCCTGAATTGGCAATAGTTCTGTTTGCCAGCAAGAGGACAAGTGAGATGATGAATGCAGCTATCGCAGGAGATACCGACTTGCATGGTATGACCCATGGAGAGAGTGGTGCAATGCGGAAGCAGCAGCTTTGCATTGGCGATCTCTTCCTTGGTAGCTCGCTTGTTGCGGGCCGCAGCGGAGGACATATAGGTAGTCCAACCGCCGCCAGTCTTTTTAAAACCCCAGCCAGCCATCAAATACTCCGTGGTTGCTGTTCTTGGTCTCGAACCAAGCCCCCCGAGGCAAGACCCCGGTGTACGGCCTCTATACGAAACAGCAGCGGGTGGGCTCGAACCACCAAGGGGCACGCGGATGCTTTCCTATTCGAAATCGTACTCCGCATCCTTGTTCCCCTCAACTCCGGCGACTTGTTGCACCGGAAGTTACGCCCCACGGCTTATACACGGCAGGTATCCTACCAGGTTGAACGATCCGTGGACGTCCCACGTTCGGGATTTGAACCCGATCTCCTGCCTCAAAAGTTGCCAGTCTTTCCCGGCTGTCACTTTCCAGTTTACCGCCCTGGATTGCTTCGAGGCTGTCCCCTGCTTTTTGATTGAGGTGGTCTGTAGGGGCCAGCGACCATCTTTAAAAGGCCCCAGCCCCAGCCATCGGCGTCCATAGCCGAGCTGGGTACTGGGTTTGAAGGCGTCCTGTCCAGTTAGACGAGTCCAGGCGCAGCTTACCCCGAGGGGGAGGGCCTGGTGCTGGATTTGAACCAGCATTTCCTTCCTACTTAGAACGGCAGATCGTCTTCCGGCGGAGGGGCCGGATAGGTCGGCTGCATCGGGGCCGCGGTTGCTCCGGCGGGGCCTGACGCAGCACCGGCCGCCGGGGGCTGGTAAGTCTGCGCCGGTTGCCCGCCGTATCCGCCGCCCTGGTACGCCCCGGGAGGGGGCTGCTGCTGGGGCTGGTAGCCGCCGCGGTTTCCGTAGTTCTGCTGCGGGGTTTGGTAACCCTGCTGGGGAGCCTGGCCGCCGTAATTGGCGGGGCCGTTGCCGTAACCCTGCTGCGGGGCTCCGCGGTAGCCGCCGCCGTTGTTGCCCTGGTATCCGCCTTGCTGACCGCCCTGGTTGAAGCCGGGGGCATCCTGACGCTCGCGGCCCATCTTCAGGTTGATCATGCCGCCCTTGGCACCCTGCTTGTCCCAGCCGACGAGCTTGATCTTCTCGCCTGCGCGGACGTCGAATTCCACGATGAAGTAGCCGTCGTAATCCGGGCCGGTCTGGGTCCGCTTCTGTTCCTTGAAGAACAGAGTTCCGCTTCCGGGCTTGGGTTCGAAACCGCCGCCGCCATTGCCGCCTCGGCCACCGCCGTATGAATTGCCTCTATTGAATCCCATCTTTGCTTCCTTTGTTCTCCCGGCACCGCCGGGTTAGGTGTTTTAAATATACCGCCGTTATTCGGCGGCGTCAATACTTTCTTGTAAATAAATTCGAGCATCAAGTAGCCGAATCGGGTCATGGTTGAAATGACCCAAACCGACATTACAAGAACCGCACAATAGCCCACGAACCTTGCCGGTTACGTGGTCATGGTCGATATGAAGGGCGTTGCCGTGTCCGAACCCAAACTTTGCTTCCTGTCCGCAGATCATACACTTGCCGCCGCAGGAATCCATCATGGATTTAAAGGTGGCGTCGTCCAACCCGTAGCGCTTCAGGTTGTTTAACCTAGCGCGTTCCTTCTGGGCTGGATCGTTCTTCCGCCTCTTCCCCATAAAATCCACGCACTCCACGCAACGGCAGCCCTTGCGGTACGCCGTCGTATGAGCCAGGCCAGTATGAATGCAGACGGTCATGGTTTGTCGAGGTACAAGTCCCCATTGTCCAGAATCTTTTTGTCCTCGTAAGGACCGGCCCGGCGACGGTAGAACTCTTCCTTGGCGCACTCCAAAACCCCGATGATCTCATTGATCTCATGGTACTTCAGCTTCTCGCCGTAGACCTTTTTGATCAGCATGGAGATGGCGTAGTTCATGTCCCCGGGGCGAGCAGAGACTATCTTCGCGATGCGGCAGGCCACGGCCTCCAGGCCGGGTTCCAAGAGTTGACGGGTTGCGTTATCGACGTATGGCACGATTCCTCCAGGCGCTGATAAGCGCGGTGTAATAGGTCCAGAATACGAGAGCCCAGGACGAGAACATCACCAGGAAAAATAATCCGAAGGCGACGTATTCCCAGATCATTCCATCCTCCCGTCTTTCTGATCGACCATGTAGCCGGTCTGGGCGTAGCCAGCCATGTCTACCCAGTTGTCGCGCTTGGCGGCATTGCATTGCCGGGACATCTTTACGCCTACCATGCAGAGCGCGACCTTCTCCACCGGAACCGTGATGCCGAGGATAGCGCTCCAGATCTGTGCAGTACGGGCGAAATCTTCGCGGGGGTGGCCGTAGGCTGCGGCCCGGTCCCCGCCGACGATCCGATCCGCTTCCTTCAGGATGTTCTCGGGCTTAGGTTTGATTCCGGCATCGGCGGCGAGACCTTTCAAAGTCTCCCATTCCCTCACTTTGTCGGCCGTCATTTTGTCCATGAGCTTATCCACGCCCGCCGCCACGTCGGCGATGCTGCGCTTCATTATGGGAGGCGCGAACGCCCTCATAAAGGCCGCGCTGTTCTGGACGGACGAGAAGTCGAACTTGGTCACGTCCACCAGCT
The DNA here is from genome assembly GCA_036675025.1 of Candidatus Sumerlaeales bacterium. Lineage (GTDB taxonomy): Bacteria > Sumerlaeota > Sumerlaeia > Sumerlaeales > Sumerlaeaceae > JAKFFN01. The sequence continues at coordinate 2,943 of JAKFFN010000276.1, forward strand.
CGAAGTCGCGAGCGTCGAAGATGGAGAATCCGAGCCGCCAGCCGACGTAGACTTCCAGGGTGGCACCGCGGGATTTTTCCCAGCCGGGCAGCACGGCGATGGATCCGCAGGTCAGCAGCTCGCGGAGATCGCGGGTCAAGTAGTATTCCCAGGACTTGCGGTCCCCGGTCTCCTTGTTCTCCAGTTCCTCCGGGCTCACGACGTCATAGCCGTGGTTGCGAAGCCATTTGGTGTAGTTCTTGAACGCCGGGAAGTTGTGATCCTTGTAGCCCGTCATGGGACCGGCGAGATACACCCTGGGCAGCTTGACTTCGAAATTCTTCACGCTTTCTTCTCCTTATTGATACGTTGCAAAAGCCTGGACATCTTGTATTCGAGGCGGGCATCCACCTTTTCCTCGCCGAAGATATGACGCATCTGCGCCATCATCAGAATGTTGTCAGCGATCTCGTCGATGAAGTCTTCATCGGTGGCGCGACCTTGCTTTGCGCGACCAGCAAGCGTGACGAACTCTCCGCACTCTCCGTATGCGACCTGGAGCTGCGCTTCCTTACCCCACGTTGCCGTGGCGGCCCGGAGAATATTTGCTTCCCACGGAGTCGTGCGGATCATGCGCGGGCCTTCAGATCGTTGTAGCGGCGGCGGATGGTCTCGTACTTGACGCCGAGGATGGAGGCCACGGCTGGCATACCCTTTGCCGGTACGTACTTGAGGATCATTTCGTCCTCGCTGGCGGTCCAGACCTTGGACCGGCCCCTGGTGACGTCAGGGAGATTTCGGAGGGCATTCTCGGTTGCCGAGATTGCGGGAGGTATTGTCTTCTTCTTGGGCATCGGATCCTTCTTTCGGATTTTTGATGGTGAGATGTTCCACTAATTTCAGTATATTCCGAATGGTCAGATTATACTGTGCCTTATTTTCTTTTTCAACTTTTTTCTTGCGCCATTCCTCAAGATCAATCATCTTCCCCATTAACCACGCAGATGGATGACGTGGGGATTGCCATGCTCGTCCGTATAGCCGAAGCCGGGGGTCATGGTGGAGAACTTGGAAATGGGGCCATACTGGAGGGGCATAGCATGACGATCTGCCATACAACCGACGCAGAGAACTCAGATGGCGCTACCGTTGCGCTGGAAGAACTC
>JAKFFN010000397.1:0-4041 GCA_036675025.1 Candidatus Sumerlaeales bacterium
TGTTTATCCTCAGTCGTTTTATGCGGTGTATTAAGTACATAACTATCTGGCAATTCCAGACAAACAGGCTCATTCAGGCCAATCCAAAAGCCGCGATGTTGTAGCTGGTGCCATGGACGCGGCCTTCGCCTTTGGCGATTGCCAGTTTGCGGGATAACACGTCTTGTTGCCATTGTTTTTTTGCACACGCGGCTACGGCTCTCGCCGCTGCGGCCAGGCGCGGCGGCTCGTCTGCAGAATGCCAGGCGGGGTCGCGCTGCACAGCCTTCTCGTGCTGTTTACGCCAGCCGCCATTCTGCACCGCGACGTCGAGAAAGAAGCACCGCGCCTGCAGTTTGGAGAACCCCAGCCGCTTCGCCGCTGCCAGGGCTGGCTTCCAGAAGCGGGAGTAAACGATCCGCAGTTGCAGCTGCTGCATGTGCTCATCCCGGCCGAATTCCCGAAAGGCGTTCTGCCAGTAGTCCTTCACCCGGCCATTGCTGTTGAAGAAAAGGGAACGCCACTCATCGGCGGTGGCCGGGCCTGCGAAAAGCTGAAGCAGTCTTGCCTGCTCTGTTGGCGGTACCAGCGCATCGAGCGCACCTGGGATTTCTGAAAGATACTGCGCCAGCAGCATCTGCACCTCGCTGTGGAGCGACGTAAAACCGGCGACGCCCATGGTCAGGCCGGCACCGTCGATATCTGTGGGGTTGCAGTCACCGAAAGACGTGCCTTCGAAGCAGGAGACGATGTTCATGCATCGTTCGAAGTCGGTAGGCCAGTCGAGGCCGACGCTGCGGAATTCCTGCACGCCGGCGCGGCCTGTAACGGGAAATCGGCGCGACTCCTGCAAATCCTGAATGTCAGCTTCTGTGGCGGGACCAAATATGCCATCGGCCGTAATGCCCAAAGTCTCCTGCAGGTTCGCGATGATGTATCCGCGCGCGCCACGACCGAAGCTCAGCCGCGCTTCGTCCTGCGAAAGTTGTCGCCAAAGCGGACTGCGCCCGCGGGGACTTTTGTGAAGGGTAAGGGGGTGAGACATGATTCTGCTCCTGGAATTTGATGGAGCAGGTTATGGCAGGGAAAACTGGCGTGCGGTATTCCCGCACGGACCCGCATGGCCCCGTAGAGACCCATATTTTTTAATTACTAGTTACTAATTACTAATTACTAATTGTGGGGCGGCTTCGCCGCGGAGGATTGGGAAAGGGTGAGGCGAACCGACGAAGCGGAACCAAAAGATCCGCATTCGGAGAGAGTTGATCTGCGTCAAAATGAATTATTTGAGGTGTGACTTATCTCTTGTCTGGGGTATCCTGCGGCTGTAGGGTGGTCCGTAATCCTATATTTTGCAGGGGAAACTATGAAGTTTGGTGTAATTGTCGCGCTGTTTTTTGCCATGTCGTTGGGTTCAACTTGTGCCGCGGCGGATGGTGGTCCGGCGCAACTGGTGAAGGACATTCTGCCGGGGCAGGTTCCGGCGGATAGTGACGCCAGCGAGTTTGTGGAAATGAACGGCGTCTCTTACTACCAGGGCTATCATCCCAGCACGGGCTATGAGCTCTGGCGGACAGACGGCACGCAGGCGGGAACTTGGATCGTGAAGGATGTGTTGGAGGGTCGCGATGGATCTGATCCTGTTAATCTCGAATTCAGCAACGGCTACCTGTATTTTATGGCCAGGGCAGAGACTAACAGTTACCGGCTCTGGCGGACTGACGGTACAGAAAGCGGTACAGAAGAACTGCTCAAGGGGTCCGGGTACAGTAGAGTCACCAACTTCTACATTTCTTCTACGGGAAGGTTATACCTTGAAGCCACAACTCCCGACTATAAACACGTGCTGGTTTCCAGTGATGGATCTGCAGCGGGTTCCGTTGTTCTTATGGATCTGGCTTCTAACATTAGCATTGCCGTCAGCTTCCTGGGCGATGTGGGATCCTTAACTTTGTTTACAGCCGTAGGTAGCACGAGTAATGTACCCCTCTGGCGAACCGACGGTACTGCTGCAGGCACGGTAGCGGTTCCAGTGCCTGCCTCGGTTACGCAGGTTGGCAGCCACGGCGTGGAGCTTAACGGTCAACTTTACTTCTTCGCCAGCAGCGGTCTTTGGAAAACCGACGGAACTGCAGAAGGTACCGCTCTTGTGGCGCCGCCATATATACGCCTGAACGGCAGAAATGATCCGTTAGCCAAAGTCGGGAACGTCCTGTTCTTTACCGCTACCAATAACACAAGCCACCAGCTATGGAAGAGCGACGGAACTGCGGAAGGCACGGCGATGGTTAACGAAAACCAGACCGGGCGCGATCCTTACCATTTCACCGTCTCTAATGGACTGCTGTATTACATTGCTGAGAAATCAGCCAGCTATCCGGGCAGCGGCAGCCCGGAGGTCTGGAGAAGCGACGGCACCGCCGATGGCACCTTTCCTCTTACAAACTTTAACACTCCGGGTGATACGCAGCCTACTGAGCTGACAGCCGTTGGCGATAAGCTTTACTTCCGGTCCTGGGATAATGGTGATCTGTACGTATCAGATGGCACTGTAGCGGGCACACGGCTGGTAAAAGAGTTTAATGCCGAGGTGAGCGAAAGCTATGACTTCTGGCCGACGGCGGCCCTTGGCACTTCGGCCATCTTTACCGCCGAGGGCGGCACCGGCCGCGACCTATGGATAAGCAATGGTACGGCAGAAGGAACGAGGCTGGTTTACGAGCCGCAGGATGCATTGGATTCGGGAATCGCCGGTTTGATAAGCGTCGGCGATAAATGGTTCTTCCATGCCGACGATGGGGAGCATGGCCGTGAGCCGTGGGTAAGTGATGGCACGCCAGCGGGGACATTCATGCTGAAGGATGTAATGCCCGGGCAGCAGCACTCGATGAGGGAGTATGCCAGCTTTGCCGCATTAAACGGGAAGGTTTACTTCTCAGCAGATAACGGAAGCCAGGGCATTGAGCTGTGGGAAAGCGACGGCACTGAAGCCGGGACGCGTCTCTTAAAGGATATAGAACCGGGGGCCGGATGGAGTAATCCGTCGGGGTTGGCAAGTTCTAACGGGAAGCTATTTTTCTCAGCCTCAACATCTGCCAGCGGACGCGAGATGTGGGTAAGCGACGGTACCGAAGGCGGCACCCGGATGATTGTGCAGCTATTTCCCTTCACGCACCAATCGCCCAATACCATGGCGGCGATGAACGGTGAAGTTTACTTCACCTGCGCCGAGTATGACAACGCCAGCAGCTACACGCCCATCTCTCAGTCTTTTTACAAGAGCGACGGCACTGCTGATGGGACAGTTTTGCTGACGCACCTGGAGGAAGGTGGCTTTGACTCTTCTCCGGGTCAGCAAATCGCCGAGCTTAACGGTTTGCTGCTCTTCCCCTGGAAAAGCCGGGATAATGGCATTGAACTCTGGAAGACCGATGGCACGCCCGGGGGAACTGCAGAGATAAAGAGTTTCGGACCTTACGGGATGCCTCAATACCTGACAACCCTGGGCAACTACGCATACTTCCGGGCAATCGATGATGCTTTTCAGCTGAAGCTGTGGCGAACCGATGGCACAGTTGCGGGTACGACTATCGCGTCGGCAATGGATATTGGATCGTATTCTGACTTTAACGAACTGGTTGCCAAGGGCGATAAGCTGTACTTCAGCATAGGCTGGGGACCAGACACGGGTTTGTGGAGCTATAACCCGGCCAACGGGATTATCTACCAGTTGCATCACCTGCCCGCGCAGTCTCCTGAAGTCGCTTCCGAATGGCTTTTGTATTCCGCGAATGACGGTACCCATGGCGCGGAACTTTGGAAGTCCAACGGACTACCCGGCCAGGCCACACTGGTTCAGGATATCTTCAGCGTTGGCTCGTCGGAACCCGAGCAGTTCACCGCAGGGGCGGGCACGGTGCTCTTCACAGCCGAGACCGCAGAAACGGGTCGCGAGCTCTGGAGCATAGAGCTGAACGATCTTTCGCCTGCGGCAGCGACGGGGTGGGAGTTGTATGAGTAAGTCGGGCGAACCGGGGCAGCGGCGGCGGTGAAAGCTGTTTG
>JAKFFN010000238.1:0-21823 GCA_036675025.1 Candidatus Sumerlaeales bacterium
CTGGTCAGCATTCTTAACATTGCTGATCACGTAGCGGATGATCTCCTCGTACTGCCACGGCATGGTATAGCCCACAGTATCTGGGATGTTAATGGTCGTAGCGCCAGCCTCGATAGCCGCCGTTACGATGTCTACCAGGTAATCCTTGTCGCTGCGGCCGGCGTCTTCACACGAGAACTCCACGTCCTCTGTAAATGTCCGCGCCAGCTTCACCGAATCCACCGCAGTCTGGATCACCTGCTCCTTGCTCTTGCGCAGCTTCTTCTCCAGGTGGATCTGGCTCGTGGCGATAAATACGTGAATCCGCCTGCTCTCGGCCGGCTCGATAGCCTCGGCGCAGCGGACAATATCCTTCTCCACCGCCCGCGCCAGTCCGCAGATCGTCGACCCCTGCACCTCGGACGCTATCGCCCGAACCGACTCAAAATCTCCTATGCTGGAAATCGGGAAACCCGCCTCGATTACATCCACCCCCAGCTTAGCCAGCTGATGGGCGATCTCCAGCTTCTCCCGCTGGTTCATTGTGGCGCCCGGGCACTGCTCGCCATCGCGCAGCGTGGTATCAAAAACTATAACGCGATTCTTGTCGTTCTGCTCAGTTGTGCTCATTATGATCTAATCTCTCTCAGTAAAGACGGACGTAATATCCGCCGCGGTGTTAAACCAGGACAACCATTCCTGTCGTCCAATTAGCCTTGTAGCTCCAGGGCCGCTGCGCGATCACGAGACCTCTTTGCATCTTTGGCTTCTTTGCGCCTTTGCGTTGTGCATTTGCTTTTCCAAGCACGATAATCGAAACGCCCACGGCGATGCATACGCCCGCCAGCTCGCCTCGCGGCGGCCGGAGTCTGCTCTACCCGTTCTATGTTTGGTCGTCATTTTCATCATGCTAAAACAAAAAGCCCCGCATCCGGATTTCTCCGGATGCGGGGCCGAAACTTTTCGGGGTACCACCCTGCTTTGCGCATAGATATGCGCCTTCATTGGCTACTTACGCAAGCCCTACGGCAGAAACTATCGGCGCTTCAGCGCCCTTCACTTCTGCGGCTCCAAGGCGAGTTCAGGTGATCAACCACCGCTTCGCACCAACCAGCGGCTCTCTCAAGGCTTGATCCAAGCCCTACTACTCCTCTTCATTGCCTTTAAAATTTGTTCAAAGAACAGTACTGCTGGATTCCAGAAACAAGATTGTCGCCGGACTTATTCAGTCTCCACGCTGCCAACGATTTCGATGGTTCCTGTTGTATCTTCCGTAAGGATCGGCCCTGCCGGCGGCACAACCAGGGTCCCGCGCAGCGTTTCCATCACCGGATTCTTCAGCGTGCCGTTGGCATCGATGATGTCATAAGGCGTAAAGTTGTTCGAGATCACGTTAAGCTGCCCGTCTTGCAAGCGGTCCACCGGCTGCTTGCTAACGATATACTCGCGGTCATCAATGGCCACCAGCACCGGCTGCGCCGAATTGAAATCCGTGCCGTAATACCAGTCATCAATCCGCACTTCCTCGCCATCGGCCCAGCGCGTTCCAAATACCTGCCGCGCCCAAACCTCGGCCCACTCGGCAACTTCCTTATGCTTCAGCTGCACCCACTGGTAATAGGCCAGCCGGCGGTCTTCGCGGCGCTGAAGGCGTTCGTAAAACATTTTATTGTCGTTAAAGTCATCGTTGTTCTGGGCGATGGCGCCTTCCTGGAACGACTCAAACAGGTCCTGCCGTTCCTGCAGGGCGTTTTCAGCCGTGTATCCAAGCGTCGGCAGATCCTGTGCATTGGGAATCAGCTGCTCACGAACATAGGTGTCATACATTTCCAGCTGGGCGTAGTAAAAGTCCCACTCCGCCGCTGCGCGGGTCGCTTCCGTGTTGTTCAGGCCCGTCTGCCCCGGCACTCCGCCCGTGAGGGCCGCCATGCTCGGGTCATATCCAGCACCCATCATTGGGTCATACCCGCCGCCACCCATCATTGGGTCATAGGCTCCCATCAGGGCCGGATCCATTGCGGCGCCGTACCCGACCGGGTTCAGCCCGCCATAGCCTCCTGCACCCTGGGTTCCCTGGGTCAGGCGTTCCTGCATCAGGCGCTGGATTTCCTGTTCCTTCACATTCTCGGCCACATCTGTCTCAAACTTCTGACGCACAACCCCGTATTCCGGGTCATCGATAAACAGGAACGTATAGAGCTGCGACGGTGCGGCAGTGGTAGAAATTGACGCCGTCGTATCTGCAGCTACGTCAGCTGCTTCCGGCGAAAGTTCGCCAAGGGGTGGGGGAGTAGGCACCGCGTTGGCGGCCGCAGCTCCCGGCAGACCGGGCAGACCACCCGGGGCAACCGGTGCTCCGGGCAGCGCAGGCAGACCCGGCGTTGTTGTTACGATAGTCGTAGATTGCTGAGTGGTAGCGGCAGCGCCCGGCAGAGCAGGGATTGCTCCCGGCTGGGCCGGAACTGCCGGCAGCGTCGGAAGGGTGCCAGGTATAGGAGTGGCTCCAGGTGCCGGTGCGCCCGGGGCTGCAGGTGCGGCTGGCGCACCAGGCAGCGCAGGGGTGACTTGCGGCTGAGCCGGCGTAGCTGTCGGCGCTACCTGCGCCGAGGCAGTCATAGCTCCCGCAAAGGTAGCTCCCGCAGCAAAAATGGCAATGGCATCTTTTCTCATCATCTGCTAATTCCCAACCTGGCGTAAAAGATCATCATTTGCGCAGACATGCCTGTCTGCTAACTTAAAATACAGTGCAAAAGAGGCTTCATTACAAGACCTGCCGGTAAAAACAAGTCTGCGGCAGGCAATTGCAAGGATAACTTACGCCGGAAAAAGAAAAAAGCCCGGAAAAATTCCGGGCTTTCAGACTGATTTGCTGGAGGTTGCAGATTAGCGCTTGGAGAACTGGAAGCGCTTGCGTGCACCCTTCTGGCCATACTTTTTACGCTCTTTCATGCGCGGGTCGCGTGTCAGAAGACCAGCGCGCTTCAGCGCGGGGCGAAGAGCAGGGTTTGCGAGGATCAGCGCGCGGGCGATTCCGTGACGGATAGCGCCGGCCTGGCCCATCGTGCCGCCACCAGCAACGTTCACCAGAACGTCATACTTGGTTACGGTGTGGGTCTCGCGAAGAGGATGCTTCACGATCTGCTCGATGAGCGGACGCTCACCAAAGTAACGCTTCCACTCCTGGCCGTTAACGGTCAGGCGGCCTTTGCCGGGGCGGAGATAAACGCGGGCGGTTGAGGTCTTGCGGCGACCTGTTCCATAAAACTGTTCGAGAGCCATTATTAATCCAGTACCTTACTTGGCGTTCTTGGTGAGAGTTATTTCCTGCGGCGACTGAGCCTGGTGCGGGTGCGTCTCATCAGCATAGATGCGGATGTTGCGCAGCAACGCGTCACCGATACGATTCTTGGGCAGCATACCCTTCACAGCGAGACGAAGAACTTCCGTCGGCTTGCGGGCCAGCATGGCACCGGCAGCTTCGTTCCGGTAACCACCCGGGTAACCCGAGTGACGGTGGTACAGTTTCTGACGCAGCTTTTTGCCGGTAAACACAACCTTGTCAGCGTTCAGCACGACAACGTGATTGTGCGGGTTCACCGCCGGGTGATACGTCGGGTCATTTTTCCCGCGCAGTACCGATGCAATACGGCTAGCCAGGCGACCAACAACCTCGCCCTTAGCGTCCACAACGTACCAGTTTTCTTTAATTTCCCCTTGTTTAGGGTAATACGTACTCATTAGAAGAAGGTATAGCCTCCAGAATTCACCACAAACCCTGCGCACTTATGAGGCAACGAAGCATTTATTCATGCTCCGCCAGCGCAGGGCACAAAATCCTCACTCTACAAGGTGTGTTGTAAGTGCATAATATACAGCCTGCGGAACAATTATTGGCTCAATTGCGATGAAAGCCGATTCTTTAAAAACTTTAGCCCTCGATGTAGGTGATGCCAGAGTAGGTGTAGCCATCAGCGATCCCACCGGTTTCCTCGCCAGCCCTCTTACAATATTAAAGCGCAGCGCCGACACGGTTGATGAGATCGCAGCGCTGGTGCGGAAGCACGAAGTTACGACGGTATTGGTAGGGCTTCCTCTTAATATGGACGGCACCAAAGGATTCCAGGCTAAAAAGGTGGAACGGTTTGCCGAAAAAATCAAAGAGGCGCTGGATACCACTTTGCCGGGCAATGCGGCCAGCATTTCCATTATTTTTGAGGACGAACGCGTCAGCACCCAGGACGCCAGGGAGATGAGGCTCCAGCGGGGAGTCAAAAAAATGAAACGCCGCGAACGGGTCGACGCGGAAGCCGCGGCGATATTCCTGCAGGAGTACCTGGACCGGAAACGCGCAGAGCGGATTAAAGCTGCACAAGAAACTAAGTAGCGTGGGCATTCTGCCGACGAAGTTTTGAGGCCGCAAAAAGGCGCAAAACGCGCAAAAGGCGTAAAAGGCGTAAAAGGCGTAAAAGGCGTAAAAAAGCAGAACCACAAAAAACACAAAAGCGCTTCGCGCGGCACATAAGACACAAGAGGCACATACATTACAAAAGGGAGCTATGGTTGCATCGTCTATAACGCTCTTAAGCTGCCACTAACATTCTGAAACTGTCACTAACATATTGATAAGTGGCAAAGCGCGATTTGGAGTGCCGGCCAGCTTGCTTCCGGCACTCCAAATTCGTATGCTTTTTGTGGGCGTTTTTCTGCATGTTGCTTTGCCTGGGAGTGATCTGGATTCCACTGCTGCGGACAGGAGTGTCCGCGCCACCCGGTGCTTTAGAAGCCGCGGCGGTTGGGGTGGCGACGGATGTGTTTGATGCCTGAGATGGGGGCGGGGTGCATGCCTCGGATCATTTCCACGCAGCTGGCCAGGGCGTCGAGGCCGTCGTCGTGGTTGTTGCGGTGGCCGTCGTACTCGTCGGCCTGGATGTAGAACTGGTGGGGCAGGTCCTGCTGGAACAGGATGCTGCCGGCGAGGATGTGGGGCTCGAGCAGGCTGATGCGGCTGTGCTTGTTGTGGACATTTTTCACGTCGGTGATGGGCAGCGTCCAGTGGCTTCCGTCTCGCCGGCGGCGTTCCTGTTCTTCGCGGATGAACTTGCCGAGGGTTTCCTGGAAACCATTGCTCTCGTATCCGAACTTCTGGTAGCGGTAACGCTCATGGAGGGCGAAGATCTGCTCGACCTGTTTCATGGGCGATGCCTTTTCCATCCAGACGTTCATAACGTAGAGCGTGTTATCAGGCGCTTTTGCGACGGTGACGATGGCCGCGTAGTCGCCATCGCGGCTGGTGGCTTTGCCCATGGCGGGGTCGAGAAAGCCGTAGTACTTAAGCTCATCAAGCCGGTGGGCGGCGGGCGGCGACTGGGCGCAGTTCTCCCTTCGGGCAAGGGCGGCGGCTTCCTGCTGCTCGAGCGTTAGGCCCTGGGGCATCACCTGTATGTAACCTTCAGGCGAGATAAAGCGCTGCCACAGGCCGGTGTCGAAAATCTGGCTGCCGTCTTTAAGGGGCTGGTTTTGCTTCTCCTTAAAGAAAGCGCAGCGGCCAAGGGTGAGAAGACGCTGCTGGAGTATGTAGTACGACTCCTTTGACGGCCAGAGCACGCTAGTACCGGCGGTCATTTCGTCTTCATGCTGGAGGAAGAATTCGAGGGCAGATTCGCTGGCGTCTTCCAGACTCTTATCCGTATAAATGCGCTGCCACTGGCGCCACAGCTCGGGACAGCTGTCCCACTCCTGGATGCTGCGGTAGAGCTGCCCTTTATAGCCGGGGCGATTGAGCAGGGTGCTGAGGAGGGAATCGGTATGGAGGATGGTGCCGACGATGGTGATGTGGGTGTAGTTGTCACCAAGGTTCTCAACGACTTCGTCGTACCACTTGAGCATGTTGTTGCGGTGGTAGGCTTTGGTGGCATTGCGCGACTGCTCGACGTCATCCAGAATGATGCGCGTGGGGCGGTATTCGCCGTGGCTGATGCCGCGCAGCTCGCTGCCGGCGCTGAAGGCTTCGATGCAGCAGCCGTTGAGTTCGATGCGCTTGGAGTTGACCTTGAACTTTGGCACCTTGCCGCCGAAGAAGGTGTCGCGGATGAGCTGGTTATTGCGCAACTCGTGGCTGATGGTAGCTAGGCGGTTTTTGGCTTGTGTGAGGGTGCCGGAGATGATGACCTGGTGGCGCTCGCGGCCGTAGAGGAAATCCATGATGGGGAACAGCAGGGTATGGACAGTGGACTTGGCGGCGCCGCGGGGCGCAGCTATGGCGAGGCGGCGTCCGGTGCGGTGAGGCAGGGGCTCAGTGTGGTGCTTGGCGTATTGCTCGAAGGAGAACAGGTGCATGGGATTGAAGTCGTGGCGGCAGTGGTGGGACAGGAACTTGCGGAAGAAGTCTGCCGGGGAGAGGGCGAGTTGAGAATTGAGAATTGAGAGTTGAGGGTTGGGGGCGGAGGCGGGTGAGTTGACAGTGGACAGTTGACAGTTGACAGCGGGGGCCTCGGCGGCGGCTGGGGCGGGCGCTGCCGAGACCGCAGCATGAGAAGATGAAGTGTCTGCGGCTGGAACGGGTTCGGTGGTTGTGATGATGTCAGCGAAGGCTGCGGGGGATATGGTGGCGGCGGGGGCGAGGGTTGCCTTGGACGCAGCGGTGGCGTTGTTGGCGGCGAGGATGGCTGCCAGGGTGAGTTTGTGCGGGCGCATGTTTGTCATAGTGCCGCTGGTTATAGGCGGCGAAAATGACGTGCGGAATTCCCGCACGGACCCTTAGAGACCCTTACGGATGCATAATCGAAAGATGGATATGCGGACGAAATTTGACGAAAGGCGGAAAGGACACAAAGGTCTCGCAAAGAAAAGTTAAAAAATTAATGGCCGCAAAAAGGCACAAGAGGCGCAAAAAACTCGGCCCACAAAAAAGTACAAAAGACACAAGACCGATCATTACAACTTATTTAGCGGCTACCGATATGTTGCAATCTTAATGCATGCTCAACAGCACGCTATGACGCACCGGCAGGTTTTTTTTTGGTGCTGTTTATGCCGCGCGAAGCGTTTTTGTGTTTTTTGTGGTTCTGCTTTTTTTGCGCCTCTTGCGCTTTTTTGCGGCCTCAAAACTTCGTCGGCAGAATGCCAACGCTACTTCGTTTCATTTGCGGTTTCGCGGCTTTGCGTCGAAACTTCCCTTGAAACCACCATCGCCTTAAAAGATTTTTCTATGAACTCAAATGGCTGCCATGCTGCAGGTTACTGCATACCTCATGACTGTGACACCACATAAACAATCCACTGCCGCGCGGTTTCGCGTTTGGCGGCGGCGCGTTTCGGTTGCAGTATTGTTGGCGACCGTTGCGCTCACAGGTCCCACATTCGCCTGCAACTATGGCGTGTACGGTTTCGAACCTGGTGATTCTGAACAGACCGACGTTGATGGCCTCTTCCGCGGCATCTATGATGACCGCACGGAATATAAGACGGCTGACTGGCGCGCGGAAGCGCAGGGGCTTTCGGACCAGGCGAACAGCAGCGATTTGATCGAGCGGCTTGATTATGCGTGGGCGCTGCACAGGGCTAACGAAAATGAGAAGGCGGTGCCGGTTTATGAGGAGATCCTGAAGATCAACCCGACTCATTACGAAACGCTGTGCAGCTACGCGACCGTTCTCCATGACATGCGGCAGTACCCGAAGGCGGCGGAGATTCTGAAGCAGGCGGTGGCGCTGAAGCCGGGGTTCCGGAATTACGCGGAAGAGTTTCACCTGGCGATGTTGGATTTTGAGATAAAATCGCGGGGGAACCCTAAGTATGGTGAGCAGAATATCTTTCTCCCGGAACTGACGCCGCTCTGGATGAATCATCCGGGTACGGTGGAGAAGAACCTGAGTACGGCGGAGAACTGGCCGGAGAAGGTGACTTCGGAGGGTGTGGCGGAACTGGTGCGGCAGTTTCCGCATTATGGCGAGGGGTGGCTGGTGCTGGGGATGGCGCTGGAGCATGAGGAAGATTTCAGCATGGCGGCCAAGGCTTATGACCGGGCGCTGGACAGGGGTACGCGCCAGGGGGCGAAGCTGAAGGATTATATGAAGACGTTTCGCGAGTATGGGAAATCGCAGGACCCGGCACGGCTTGGCGGCAGGAAGGTCATACAGCTTGGCATTGCACTGGTGGTGCTGGCGGTGGCATGGTTTTTCATAAAGTTTATTGCAGGGTTTGTGTCGGACGTGACGCAGAAGCGGGCGGACAATGCGAACAGGAAGCGGGCGGAACGGCTGAAGAACTGGAAGGACCCGGACGCGCCGCTGTAGCGCCTGCGGCGCAATTATGAGTTCTGAATTATGAATTATGAATTGAGGAGCGGCCAGGCCGCGAAAGAGTGGATTGAAAAATAGCACGGTTAAAAAGCTGGAGACGCTGGAGGGTACCGTTGAGCGGATTCTTTTTCATAACGAGGAGAATTCTTATACGGTGGCGGGGATCAAGCCGGTGGATGCTGCGCCGAGTTCCAAGGTGGAGTATACCATCGTGGGGAGCCTGGGAGGGCTGCAGCCGCAGGAGGTGGTGCGGCTGGAGGGGGAGTGGATTAATGACAAGCGCTATGGCCGGCAGTTCAAGGTGCACTCGTACACGTCAGTGCTGCCGAGCACGACGGCGGCCATGGAGAAGTACCTGGGGAGCGGACTGATCAAGGGCATCGGCAAGAAGTATGCGAAGGAAATGGTGGCGCATTTCGGTACGGAGATTTTTGAGGTCATCGAGCATGATCCGGATCGTCTGAGGGAGGTGCCGAAGCTGGGTCCGAAGCGGTTGGAGATGATCAAAAAGGGCTGGCACGAGCACCGGGCCATGCGCGAGATCATGATGTTCCTGCAGCATTACAACATTCCGCAGGGTCTGGCATCGCGGATATACCGGCACTATGGCGACGACGCACTGGCGCAGATAAAGAAGAACCCGTATCAGCTGGCGCTGGATGTGCGGGGGATAGGGTTTAAGTCTGCAGACGCGGTGGCGCAGAAGCTGGGGATTCCGCTGGAGAGCATCGAGCGGTGCAAGGCCGGGGTGCATTTCCTGCTGCAGGACCTGGCGAGCGACGGGCATACCTATTTTCCTGCGGACCCGCTGATCGAGAAGGCGATGGAGACGCTGGGTGTGGCGCAGGAGCTGATCATCCAGGCGTTGAATGCGCTGAAGGCCCAGAAGCATATCGTGCTGGAGATATTGCCGGATGAAACGCGGGCGATCTTTCTGAGCCACTTGCATCGCCATGAGACCGGGGTGGCGGAGAACCTGGACCGGCTGCTGTGTACGGGAAAGCTGTTCCCAAAAATTAACGCGGAGAAGAGCCTGGCGGAGTTTGAGGAGAAGCAGAATTTCCAACTGGCGGAGAACCAGAAGCTGGCGGTGAAGGACGCCCTGAAGGGCGGGGTGCTGGTGATTACCGGCGGGCCGGGTACGGGCAAGACGACGATAATCCGGACGATCCTGCGGATTCTGACGAACCATGGCATCAGCGTAGTGCTGGCGGCGCCGACGGGTCGGGCATCGAAGCGGATGCAGGAACTGACGAAGACGCCGGCGGGCACGATCCACCGGCTGCTGCAGTATTCGCCGCAGGAGGGCAAGTACCAGCGTAATCCGCAGAACCCGATTCGGGCGGACTTCCTCATTATAGATGAATCGAGCATGATCGACGTGGCGCTGGGTCACTCGCTGCTGCGGGCGGTGTCGTCTACGTCGTCGGTAATTTTCGTGGGCGACGTGGACCAGTTGCCCTCGGTGGGGCCGGGGAATTTCCTGATGGACATGATCCGGAGCAGCGTGGTGCCGGTGGTGCGGCTGAATGAAGTTTTCCGGCAGGCGCAATCGAGCCTGATTGTGACTAACGCCCACAAGGTGAACCAGGGAATGCCGCCGTCTTTTGGGAATGAGATCGATGGGCCGGGGCAAAAGGACTTTTTCTTTTTTGACGCGGAGACGCCGGAGAAGGTGCTGGAAACGGTGCGGGACCTGGTGCATCGGCGGATCCCGGCGAAGTTCGGATTTGATGCACGGGATGATATCCAGGTGCTGAGCCCGATGCACCGGGGAGTGATTGGCGCGCAGAACCTGAACAAGGAACTGCAGGCGATATTGAACCCGGGAACGGCGGGGGTGGAGCGGGCCGGGGTGCTTTTCAGGACGGGGGACAAGGTGATGCAGACGTCGAATGACTATGACAAGGACGTTTATAACGGCGACATTGGGGTGATTGCATCGGTGGACCGGGAGGACCAGCTGGTGAAGGTGAACTTTGAGGGTCGGCATGTGAACTATGATTTCCAGGAGCTGGACAGCCTGGAGTTGGCGTATTGCGTGACGGTGCACAAGAGCCAGGGGAGCGAGTACAAGGCGGTGGTGATACCGGTGCATACGACGCAGTATGTGATGCTGCAGAAGAACCTGCTTTACACGGGAATCACGCGGGGGAAAAAGCTGGTGTGCCTGGTAGGGCAGAAGCGGGCGGTGGTGATGGCGGTGCGGAATGTGAGTGCGGAGCCGAGGTTTAGTTCGCTGCACCTGAAGCTGAAGGCGCTGCGGGAGAAGCATTGGAATCCGCGGGAGCTGTAGGGCCGCCTGCGGCGGAATTACTAATTACTAATTACTAGTTACTAATTACTAATTGTGGGGCGGCTTCGCCGCGGAAATTGGATTGGTGGATGGGCCTGACGGGTTTGGGTCTCATGGTGACAGGCGGGACGCCTGCCCCACGGTGTGAGTGGTGACGGGCGGGAGGGCCTACGGGTTGGAGTTCCATGGTGACAGGCGGGTCGTCTGCCCTACGGTGTGAACTGACGAATGCGCTTTTAGGCGGCGGTCTTCGGGTGCTTCTTTAAATGAAAAGTGGGCTGCCTGGGTGGTCGGGGGTTGACTTTGGGGTGGGGGTAAATGATTGGCTTTGGCCTAGTTGTTAGTAAATAAGTACGGCCATTCCTGTAGGTAACTTGTGAACGATGTGTGATGCCGTGAACAATGAACCGGGGCGACTACCTGACCTGGAGGCGCTGACCGATGCACTGCCTACCGCCGTGATGGTGGTGGACCGCCAGGGCAAAATCGTGCTGGCGAATACGCTGGTGTCCAGGCTGCTGGGCATTCCTACTGATCAGCGCCTTGATGGGAAGCATATGTGGCAGGCGCTGCCATTGGGGGTGCGCGAGGTGGTGGCGGCGATGCAGCGCGAGGTGCTGATATACGGCGCCGAAGTTCGGCGGGATGTGGAGTTTACGCCGGTGGATGGCGGTGTGCAGAAACTGCTTGATGTGCAGTTGGCGCCGGTGGCCGGGCGGGGCGAAGAGCCGGAGTTTTTCTCGCTGTCATTTTCCGAGGCGGTAGACCGGCAGGAGATTGCTGAACTTAAGAAGCTGGACGTCCTGAAATCGAATTTCCTGGCGATGATCAGCCATGAGCTGCGGACGCCGCTGACTTCGATCCGGGGTGCGGTGCACCTGCTGGCGGATGAGAGCCGGGCATCGACTGATCCGAACAAGGCACTGGTGAACATCATCCAGGGCAACAGTGAACGGCTCATCCGGCTGGTGAACAACCTGCTGGAAATGGTGGCGATCGACAATAACACGTTTATGGTAAGCCGGTCGCGGCTGGAGATTGCGCCGCTGGTGAACCAGGCGGTGGAGAAATGCCAGGCGGCGGCGAAGGCGAAGTTCCTGAAGCTGGAGTCTGATTTGGACGCGGGGACGATTGGTGACGTGGACCCGGAGAGGTTTGTGCAGTTGGTGGGGTACCTTATCGATAACGCCATCAAGTATACACCGCATGGGGGGCAGATTGTTGTAAGGGCGTCTGTGGGTACGGGGGGCACGTTAAACCTGCTGGTGAGCGATACGGGGTCTGGTGTGCCGGCGTTTGCGCGGGAGAAGATTTTTGACAGGTTCTACCAGGTGGAGGACCCGATGACGCGGTGTTGCGGCGGTGCGGGAGTAGGGCTTTACCTGGCGCGGCATATCGCGGAGAGTCATGGTGGAAAGCTTTGGATGGAAGCGAACCCGGCTGGTGGTTCGGATTTTCGGGCGATTTTTCCGGCGATGGCACGGGTGCCGTTTGCGACGGAGCCGAGCAGGTAGCGCGTAGCGTGTAGCGCCGCCGGAGGCGGCACTGGAGAAAGTAGAACGTAGAATGTAGAAAGTAGAACGTAGAACGTAGAACGTAGAACGTAGAACGTAGAACGTAGAACGTAGAACGTAGAACGGGGTGTTGGTTTGGGTGGGGTGGCGCTTCGCGGCGTGGGGTGGTGGTGAGTTTTCTAAGAGCGCCAGCAAGCGGGCGCAGTCCTAGAAGGTGCTTTGCTACGATTTAAGGTGCTTTGCGGGTAGGGGGTGTGGGTTTTTCCGGTGCTTCGCACCGGCGGGCGGGACGCCCGCGCTCCCAGGGAGGTGGTTTGCTATGATTGAAGGTGCTACGTGTGGTTGGGGATGGTGTCTGAGCGCTTATACTTTCTCTATTGGTTTAGCGGGTTTTTCCTTGTAATGGCTTGTGGGGGCGTGTTTGGTTTCTGCTTTGAAGGGCCGTTGGGTGCTCAAGACACACCTTGCGGAGACAATGCTGAGCTGCGTTCCATGCAGGTAACAGGAGACTGAAGCGTAATATGTTAAGCCGAGGCATATTAGGAGTTCTTTGTATTCTCTGGATGTCGGCTGCCTATGCCGTGGGCACCGAAGGGGTTGGTATGTACCGACCTTACCAGGGAGAAAATGAGCCTGCAGCCGTTGAGGATCATGTCCGGATTGTGCCGCCTCCTACGGGCGGTCCGCTGCGGGTGAGTGTAAAGACGGATAAGGATCGCTATCACGTATATGACCCTATCAAGGTGTCGTTTGGCGTGAACCGGGATTCGTATGTCTATATCTTTACGACAGACGCGAGTGGTATTACGCGGCAGATTTTTCCGAACTATTATGACACGAACAACTTTGTGAGGGCCGGTAAGGCTTATTACATTCCGGACCGGGGCTATGACCTGGAAGTGCTGGGCCCGCAGGGGCGCGAGCATATCTCGATCGTGGCGGTGATGGAGAAGTTTCCGTTCCTGGAAGATTACCATATGTATTCCCTGAGTGATCCGTACCCGGCTTCCCGTGAAGGGGCCGTGGCACTGGTTCGTGAGATTGAATCAATGCGGCTGGAGCCGAGCGCGATGACGAAGCAGCCAATTCGGCCCGCGCTGAAAGAAAACCTTTGGGCTTCGAATGATGCGAGCTTTTATGTGATGGGTAACGAATCTAACGAGCCGCCGGTTTACAAGGTGGCGCGCCGGGGTAACCTGGACGTGGATACGTACCCGAGCAATGCGCGTATCTATGTGGATGCGGATTACCGGGGGCGGTCGCCTCAGGTGATTGACCGGCTGGATATTGGTTACCACCGGGTGCTGATTGAGAAGGAAGGCTATATTCCTTACGAAGTGCACGTTTACATCAAGGGTAACGATACGAAGCAGATGGATGTGTTCCTGAAGCAGACGCCGGTGCTGCCGGCGCAGGCGCCGCATGACGGGCAGATGCGTGGCGGAAGTATCAACTGGGCTGGAAGTATTGGCGCTATCTTTGGTGGCGGTCAGGGCCAGGGCGGTGCAGCGGGTTGTCCGCCGGGAACGGTTCCGGTGCAGCCGGGCGCCATGCCGACGCAGGGTCAGCCGGCGCAGCAGAGTGGGGTATATGATGATTTTGGTTCGCTGGAGAAGTAGAGAATTCGTGGTAGGAGCTTAGAAGATTAAAAAGCTTAACCACAAAAAGCACAGGAGCGCTTCGTGCGGCACAGAAACACAGCATGATTTTAGCCGCAAAGAGGCGCAAAAGACGCAAAAAAAATAGCCGATTAGGATTGGCCACAAAAAGGCACAGAAGTCACAAAAAGAAAAAGCTAAGATGGATGGAGGAAGTGGATTAAGTTCTGCTTCCTCTTTTCTTTTTGGTGTGAGCTGTAGTGGGTATATGGGACGAATAGGACTTATAGGACCTATGGGAGCAATAGGACGAATTGGATGAACAGGATGAATGGGACCAGTAGAAGACCACGACCGGTAGGGCAGTTGATTGAAGTAAATGGTGGGGTTGTGTAAGGCTGTTTTGGGAATTGAGTTTGATTATAAGGTGGTTTGCTTGTGAAGAGAGATGACGTTTCGGGATTGAAGTTTGTGGTGTTGGGCGCGGCGCGGAGTGGGGTGGCGGCGGCTCGGTTGCTTCGGCGGCATGGGGCGGATGTGATTGTGGCGGATAGTAAGCCGGCGGAGGAAGCGGGGGCGGTGCGGCTGGAACTGGATGCCCTTGGGATAGTTTCTGCATGGGGAGATGACCTGGCGGCGAAGGCTGTGGAAGGTCGGGATGTGATGGTGAAGTCGCCGGGGATTCCGCAGACGAATCCGCTGGTGCTGGCTGCGCGTCAGCAGGGGACGCGGGTGATCTCAGAAATTGAACTGGCTTCGGCGTTTGTGCCGCAGGGTGTACGGACGATTGCGATTACGGGTACGAACGGCAAGACGACGACGACGGCTATGACGGCGCATGTGTTGAATGCGTGTGGGTACCGCGCGATCCTGGCGGGGAACATTGGCGATGCGTGGTGTAACCGGGTGGAGGACGTCGGGGAGCCGGACGCTGCAAATTCGGTTTTTGTGGTGGAGGTGAGCAGTTTTCAGCTGGAGGACCTGGAGGATTTCAGTCCGCAGGTGGCAATGCTGACGAACATTTCTCCAGACCATATGGATCGCTACGATGATCGCATGGACCTGTACGTGGGGGCGAAGGCGAACATCCTGAGGAACTTCTGCGGGGATAGTATTTTTATTTGGAATGCAACTGATGCGGGGAGCCAGCCAATTGCGGAGCGTTGTAACGGGCGGATCTGGAGTTTCAGTGCCGATACATTCAATGATGGCCTGGCGGCAGGGGTGGAGGATGGCCAGGTGATGCTGGGGAGCGCGGCGGTGTTGCCGGTAAAAGAGCTTCCGCTACCGGGTCGGCATAACGTAGAGAATGCACTGTGTGCGGTGCTGGCGGCGGCAGCGATGGGGGCGACGTCGGGGGATATTGCGAAGGGGTTGCGAAGTTTCCCGGGGGTGGAGCACCGGATTGAACTTTGCGGGGTGCGGGAGGATGGGGTGAAGTTTTACAATGACAGCAAGGCGACGAACCTGGATGCCATGGAGAAGGCGGTGCTGGCGTTTGAAGGGCAGCCGATTGTTCTGATCGCGGGGGGGCGGGATGCGCATAGCGATTATGCGAGTGTGGGTGGACTGATTAAGGAGCGGGTGGCGCAGCTGGTGACGTTGGGAGAGGCGGCAGAATTGATTGAGGCGGCGTGGGGGGACCTGGTGCCGACGCGAAGGGCGGGGAGTATGGCGGAGGCGGTGCGTATGGCAGATGAGGTGGCGGTGCCGGGAAACGTGGTGGTGCTGTCGCCGGCGTGTAAGAGCTTTGATATGTATAAGAACTTTGAAGAGCGGGGAAGGGATTTTAAGCGGGAAGTGGATCGATGGATGACTAGTGCAAAGGATGCAGGGGGTGATGTAAGTAATAAGAAACTTTGACGTACAAGGCGCGAGGGAAAAGCAGAAGCAAGACAGGTGGATGCAGGGCGGATCGTCTATGTGGAAAACTGACGAGTTATTGACACGCAGGCACAAAGGCACGGAGGAAAAGCAGAAGAATGAAATGCGGCTTAGATGCGTTTACGGCCACCGGATGTAAAAATAGCAGGGGTTTAAAAGACGTAAAGGACGAGATGGGAGTCAACCAGGTGGGGTGGTTGCTCGACTAATAGGTTATGGCGGTGGCAGGGTGGATCGCTTTTACTTCGATCAGGGGAATGGCCTATGTTTTTTAGATACTGCATGTTGGCGACTTTGATTTGGGCCGGTTGCTTTTCAGCGATGGCTGTTGGGGAACCTGTGTTTTTGGGGGACAATAATACTTCGCATTCGTCTCTCAGGGCTGCGCGGGGTTTTACTCAAATGGGTGATTATATTTATTTCACCGCTGAGGGAGCGCTGGGGCGTGAGTTGTATCGCAGTGATGGGACTACGGCAGGCGTACAGCTTGTAAAAGATATCTGTCCGGGCACTACAGGGTCGGAGCCTGGTTCGATGGTTGAGTACCAGGGAAACCTCTATTTTTTAGCCTTCGATGGAATTCACGGAACTGAGCTCTGGAAGAGTGATGGGACGTTTGAAGGAACTTCGCTGGTTAAAGACATTGGACCTGGGGGGTACTATCCGTACAGCAATGCGGGCTTTACTGTTACGGGAAATGGTGTGCTCTTCGGGGTCACTAATGGTGGTAAGTTGCGGCTATACAGGACTGACGGAACGGCGAGCGGCACCGGCCCGTTGGGTGATTTGACGTTAACGACACCGAGGCTTCAGAGTGTTGGAGGAGTTACTTACTTTTCAGGTAAAAGCGATATTTACGCGGCCGCTGGTACATGGCGATCTGACGGCACCGAAGCTGGCACTACGGTTACTGAAAGTTCACAAGTGCAGTTTACTTCGATAGCGTATGTGGGGGATCGCTTTTACCTGTATGGGACCGGTGGTGCGCGCACCGGAATTTGGTCCACTGCTTCGCTGGAACAGCCTGCGCAGTTTCTGTCTTCAGCATCTGTGGATTTTACTGCCGGACTGGTTGAGTTTAATGGCGCGGTTTATTTTAGCGCGAAGATTACTGGCGATTCGGATGGTTATGATCTTTGGAAAACGGACGGTACGGAGGCTGGAACTGGTAAGCTAAAAGAGATTGGCGGCGGGACCTATGCGTATCTCCAAAACCTCCTGATTACCGAAAACCGGCTGCTATTTCGGGCACAGCCTGCAGGATACGCTTACGGTTACACGTCAACACTTTGGACGAGTGATGGCACCGAAGATGGAACAGTACAACTTACGGATCATGAGATTGGATTTAACCAGCTAGTTGCAGCCGGAGGGAAAGCGTATTTTGATTATGCGGATGAAGATCATGGACGTGAGCTTTGGGTGACAGATGGTACTGCCGAGGGTACGACCATTGCGGTGGATCTGGTGCCAGGCCCAGTTTATTCTTATCCTGCCGATATGCGTGTAACGGGGGGACATGTGCACTTCAATTCAGCCTTTGGTGCAGTTATTGATTCTGTGGCAACTTATAATCCGGAGACAAGGCAACTGGTATTGCAGACGGAGACAGGATCAGCGGCGTCTTATGAAGTGCAAAGCATGGCTGCAGTGGGTGATAAGTTGTATTACAGTGCCTGGGATGGTGAGCATGGCTTTGAGCCGTGGGTGACTGATGGTACTCCTGAAGGAACGCACCTGCTTGGCGATCTCAGTCCAGGAGAGGGTAGTTCTTACCCTGTGATATTTACAGCGGTGGGCTCCGAGGTGTATTTTTTTGCCAAAGAATCGTCGAGTACTGCTGCCCTCTGGAAAACCGACGGAACAGCCGCGGGTACGGTTTTGGTGAAAGATTTAAACATGCTGATGCCTGCTGAGATGGCAGTAGCGGGAAGTGAACTTTATATTAACGGTGCTATTCCGGATTACGAAGCTGGTGGTTCGCCGTCGGCTTTAAAATACCAGCTTTGGCGCAGCAATGGCACTGCTACAGGCACATACGTGGTGGAGGCTAAAACCCAGAGCATCTTTCTTGTCTCGCTGGGCGATGCTGTAGTCTATGTAGATGGGCTTAATTTACTAAAGAAGGCGGACCCGGTCAGCAGTACGACTACGAATTTATCGGTAGAACAAATTAAGGTGCCGTCAGAGAACAGCAATCTGCCGCGGCATACCAGACTGGGCGAGTTCGTTTATTTCACAGCTGGCCCGCGCTTTAACAATGATTTTCGAGTGTGGAAAACTGACGGTACAGTGCCTGGTACGGTGCAGGTTTTGGATGTTTCAGTTTCCAATGATTTGTTGTATTTTGCGGAAGCAGTAAACGGGCATTTCTTTTTTGCGAACGCGAATGGGCTGCAGTCGGTGTGGATTTCAGATGGCACGGCTGCGGGTACTGTGCAGGTCGCTAACAATTCGTGGTATACGCAGTCCGCGCCGATCGGAGATAAGTTTATTTTCCGTGGTAACGGCCCGCAAGGGCAGGAACCGTGGATTACTGACGGGACCGCTGCGGGGACTCATTTGCTACGGGATATTAATCCCAGTACGCCGTCGTTCGGATCTCAACCGAAGTCGTTTACGTCTGCGGGTGGATATGTCTATTTTATGGCAGACGATGGAACTGCCGGATATGAGCTGTGGCGTACAGATGGAACAACTTTGGGGACAGTTATGGTGGCTGATCTTAATCCGGGCTCGGAGTCTTCGGTGCCGATTTACTTGCTGGGGGTTGGGGATGAGCTTCTTTTTAGCGCTTACGAACCGGATGGTGGCTGGGAGTTACGGGTGATTTCCGATCCGGGTGCTGAGATCAGGACGGTGGAACTGGTTCCAGGACCGGTCAGTAGCGGGCCGTCGAATCTGTTGTTGGTTGGACCGCATGTGGTATTCCAAGGCTATACACCGGGGATGGGAGCTGATCTTTGGTCGTTGCCAGTGGAGGATTTGTCGGCGGTTGTGGGGGACTGGGTGTTGTATTGAGGGGAACATAGAAGTAGCATGGATAACGGGGAATGGAGAACGGAGAACGGAGAATGTAGAACGGAAAAGGGGGAACGGGGAGGAAGGTAAAAGCAGGACCACAAAAAGCACAAAAAAGGGCACAAAAACACATATGAAGCGCGATTGAGAAAGAACTGAGCAGGAGGAGTCAGGGAGGTTGGGGAAATGAGTAGACGGACGTAATCGCAGGTTTGAAAATTCTGTTTTATAAGAAAAGCGGCGGATCTTTTGGATCCGCCGCTTTTTGTTGGCTTGTTGATGCGCCCGTAGATTTGAGGCATCCGTGCTGCCCCTTGCCGGCTGGTTTATAGATGCACCAGCCGGCGAGTGGCTTGCAGATGAACCAGTCGTCTGGTTAGTAGATGGACCAGTTGTTTACGCTGGAGTTGAAGGTGGAGTTGATGTTGGTGGGGGTTCCGCCGGGGGCGGTGGTTGCGGCCCAGTTGGCGCCTACGGCGTTGTCGAGGCTCGGGTTGGTGAGTTCGCGGCTGACGTCGTTGGTGGTGTCAGGCCAGCCGTTGAGCGCTTCTTCGTAGGGTACCTGGTCAAGCGGGACGCCGGAGTTCTGCCATGTGATTTCGTTCCAGTTGATGGCATTGGCGTGGGTGATAAAGGCTGTGCCGCTTCCGTTGGCGATGATGGCGCTGACAAAGAGTGCATCAAAAATCCGCTCCGGGTCCAGGGTCGGGTGCTGAGCGAGCATTAGAGCTTCGCTACCAGCGAAGACCAGGAAACCATTGCCGGGAATGATAGTGCCTTCAGGCAGAGCGCGGGCGTAAGGGGTCGGCGTTACCACATGGCCGATCTTGTAGAACGACATGTTAATCGGTGTGGCGCGGCGGTTATAGACCTCGATGAACTCGGATTTCTCTTCATTCTCGCCGCCGGCCGGATCCGATAGGATTTCGTTTATGACGAGATCGGTATCGGTGACCTGAACATCGTTTACATGGAATGTGACAGGCGCAGCGTAGGGCGGATAATGCCTGGTGCCGCCGGAGCTCACGACTTCAATGACATGCTTCACAATGGTGCCATTAGCGACGGTTCCGATGTTGGCGGAATAGGTGCTTCCTGAAGCCGTCATAGCTACCTGGGTATAGGTTGTGCCGACGGAAGTGGTGTAGTGGAGGTTTACGGCGGTGATGCCAGTACCGGCCACATCGGCGCTAATAACAATAGGCGTGGATGATGTGGGGTATTGGACGGTCCGGCCGGCATTGGTGATGTTGATAGCTGCAGGATTATCCATGGTGCTGCGGCGACCGGGAGAGCCGGCCGGTGTGAGCGAGACAGCCCAGGATGCCTGGTCTTCGTTTGCTCCGTCGACGTCGGCGAGTTCAAACGTGTTTCCAGTGTTGCCGGCGCCAGTACCTGCGGTCATTCCTGAATAGGCGAAGGTTTCGAAGGCCTCGCTTGGCTGACCGTTGGAACCCACCTGGTTCGGGTGGACGAGGTAAATGCTGTCGGCGCTGTTTGCCAGGGTGCTGGAGCGGCGCCAGTTGAGATCAACTACCTGAGCAGGGTCAAAGGCAGGGTATGACATCAGGAAGAGTGGTTTGCTGGATGCGTAGATAATGTATCCACCGGCAGGAATAACAGTGCCGGCCGGGGTGGCAACGCTGAAGGTGGCATCGTCTGGAGTGGTGCGTGAGAAGACGTAGCCGGTAAGATTGATAGCGCTGGCGGAAAGATTGTGAACTTCCACGAACTCGGATTCACCGTGGTTATCGCCGCCAACTGGATCGTAGTGGATTTCGGTAAACTGGAGAGCGGCCGGGTCGAAAGCGCCTACAACGAATTCTTCGTACCCGGGATAGAGGTTGTTGGAGTACTGGAAGTCGTTGCTGGTGCTGGTGAGACCGCCGCCATCTGTGGCGGTGATATACCACTTGACGAAGGTTCCGTTGGCGGGGGCTGTGATGGATGCTGTCCAGAGATTGCCGGGGCCGGTGTTAGCCATGGCAACATCGGTGTAGCCGGAGCCGGAATCGACCTTGAGGATGGCGCTGGCGACTGAGACGTCGTCGGCGATGTTTGCCTGGAACTGGGTGCTCTGGCCGGCCTGGGGAAAGGTTGTGACGAGGCCGGCATCATAAATAACCGGTGCCTGATTGGCGGAGGAAAGGCCGAGAGGCGTGGTGCCGGGGGTGGCAGTGGCAGTCGTTTCGTAAGCGCCGCCCCAGGTGTAGTTGATTTCTTCGAGGGATTCATCGTGACCGGTGATGCCATTGCCACCGGTAGTGGCTTCGCCTACCTCGATTAGAGAGCGGCGGAAGTACTGAAAAGGATCAGTGGTGCCGGGGAGGTTGGCGTAGCGGGCGGTGAGGTTATCGGTGGAACCGTTGTCGTCGGCGTAGGGGCTCTGGGTGGTGTCACCATCGGGGCCGTCGGAAAGTAGGCCGGTTTTTACGGTGATGCCGTTACTGGTGCCGAGGTTGGCGCCGATGGCGCCGTACATCATCATGTCGACGTCTTTTACGAGATCGGTGGCGCCATCCCAGTAGAAGAGAAACTGGTTTTCGCCGCCGTCGGTGTGGCTGAGGTTGAACTTGTTATCAGTGGCTTCGCTGTTGTGGTTTACCATGTCTGGAATGGCGGGATCGCTATTGTATGCTTCAAAGAGCTGGGGGGCGCCGGGCTGAGCCAGGAAGGCGGCGAGAGAGCCATCAAAATAGGCCTGGAGAAAGGTGGTTCCGTTTGCGGTGACGACTGCTGTTCCGCCAGAGGGGATTGGAAGTGCGGTTGGGGGAAACTGGAGCAGGAAGTCTCCGCCGCCGAGGGCCTGTGTGAGGCCGGCGCTGGGGATAGTAAAGTAGTTGGCCCAGTCGGTAACGAAGTAGTTCTGGATGTTGGTGACGGGTGCCGCTGTGGGATTATAAACTTCGACGAACTCTGACGAAGTGTATGCGTTGGTGTAGAGACCGCCGCGGATGGCGATTTCTGAAAGGACCAGATGGTCTGGTCCGGCGCTGAAAGCGGGTACTGCGAGTAGCAGTGCGGCGCTGATAATGTGTGAACGGTACATTCTGCCCTACCTGACTTAGTGAGATTGAATATCTATTCAGAATGACCATGTGGGGCGGATTGGGATTGTCAAGGGCGGAAATTGAGAAAAAGGGATGGACGGGGGATGGAGAAGGGAGAACGGATAATGGAGAACGGATAACGGATAACGGATAATGGATAATGGATAATTAGGTTGGGGAA
>JAKFFN010000052.1:0-21678 GCA_036675025.1 Candidatus Sumerlaeales bacterium
TTATACCAGCCACATTGCGGCGGATATAGTCCGCTTCCTGCAACGTGTTTAGCACTCGCAATTCTCTCCATCGTAAGCAGCCACGGGCTCTTCCAACGCTTCGGCCGGTTGCGGCACGAAGTTGGTGAAAGATACCTGGCGTCGCTAGGCCAGCGTCGCATTACGTAAGGAATCAGGTACTTCCTGTTGATTACCCTAAGCACCTGCACCTCCAGACATACCGCCGGTTTTACTCTCATTGAATTGCTGATAGTAGTCGCCATCGTTGCAATTCTGAGTGCGATCGCCGTACCCAACTTTCTCGAGGCACAAACCCGTGCGAAGGTTAGTAGATCGCGCGCCGACTTGAAAGCGATTGCCACGGGGCTTGAGACTTATCGCACGGATTACCGCGGCTATCCGGTGGTGGGGAATCTCCAGTTCCCGGGCTCATGGGATATGTATGTGCCTTATGCCAAGCGGCTGAACGCCATCACAACACCCATAGCATACATCAGCACCATTCCCAATGATGTTTTTTACTCGTCCGAAAAAGATGAGCATGCCCTCGGTCCGCAATACTGTTATGCTCCCGGAAACCTCTACCACGGTGCCTCACCCAAGTATAAGGGAAACATATACCGTAGTACAATCTACTCAGTTAGCGGACGCGGCCCAGACAGAGAGATTAATGCAGGTGGTTACTGCATGGCGCATCCGGAAGCATTTGAAACAGGAATGAACGTTCGCGGCGCCTACGATCCCACCAATGGCACCGTGAGCCAGGGCGACCTCATCCAGCTGAGCTGTACTCGCATGTAACCTCGACAGCATCGGCCCACCCAATCCCAACAAACCAAAAAACTAATACATGGAGATCTCATCCCAATGAAGCATTGTTTTATTGCATCTACCGTGGCGCGCCGCGCCCGGGTGTTTACCCTGGCGCTTATGGCCGCTGCGGCGCCCGCCTGCGCCGACATGGTTTTCGACTTTGAAGCGGACGCTCACGATGTTTCCTCTCGCGTCGAAGGGGATAAGTTCTACTTTACGACCTCAACAGAGGTGGCACACAGCGGCTCAAATTCACTGCGTTTTGTAAACCCTGGTGCTGAAACGTATGAAAGTTTTACGTACGATGTGCCGTTTGATACCTTTACCAGTGGCGTAATCAGTGTCTGGTTTTACGATGCCCGTGGAACCTTCAATACCGGTCACGGCACACCTGTTGCCGGCGGTTCCATCATTCTTGAAGATGCTGAGAATCCCCAGGATTTTGTGGCGATGGAAGTATTGTCTTTCCCCTACGGTAAGGGCAATATTCCGGCATATTATGCAACGGAAGGCACTGTAGACCGGCTGAAAACAGGTGACAGGTTTGACTCTTCAAACATGGCCAACCGGACTGTTGGTTTACATAAGGTGGAGTTCCATGTCAGCGCTACGGATACCCGCCTATATGTAGATGGAACAACTTCGCTGGAGGCTGCAGGGCCGGGATCTGCTTCAAAACTTCGCCTGCGCTTCATGGCCGACAGCCCCAGCAATGGCGGCCGGGCGGAAAACTGGATTACGAGTCCCCGTACTGATCCCTGGTTTGCTGGTGGGGAGTGGGTGTTTTTCGACGATATTAACTTTTCTCGTGAACTTCCCACAACTGCCAATCACAGTCACGGGTTTGAAATCGTGGGCGGCCAGGCGACGTACGATGCCGTAGGTCAGCCAGGCAGTCCTGGCAGCCCGGGCGTGCCCCCTAATGATAACGAGTACATGGCTAATTTCGTAAATCAGTGGGACGTGAGCACCAGCGGGCCGACGGTTCATTCCGGCGCGCAGTCAGCTTATTTCTCAAATGCTACCCCGCCATTTAAGTCGCTGACTTTTGACCTGGAAGGTGTAGCTGCCGGCACCAGCGCCACGCTATGGTTCTATGACGCCCTGGGCCAGAATGTTGATTTCGACAAGAGCAACTCCATTGTAGTAGAAAATGCCGACAATCCTGCCGAGTTCCTTGCCGTGGAGATTAACAACTGGCCGTACCCGTACAGTTCCGGCGTGAAAAACTACTACATCACCAGGGGCGTGTCCGGTGATCCTGCCACGGCTCTCTTTGAGTCTGGTGCTCTTCCTGCCCGCTCCATTGGATGGCACAAGGTGGAGATTGGGTTTTATCCTACCCATACCCTCATTGCGGTTGATGACAGGGTGGGTTATCTTGGAAGCGCGGCAAGTCTTGCCGAGGGCCCTGGCATTGACAAACCTCTCCGCCTTCGTCTGATGGCAGACGGAGCCAGCCAGGGTGGTTTCTCGAACTGGACAGATGTTGGTGAGTTAACAGGTCTGTACCACCTGTCATCAGAGCCGTACGTGTACTACGATGACATTACGCTGCCTGTCTCACCGGCATCGTCTGTTAATGACTGGCAGATGTATTAATGCTGTTCTCGCAGTAGCCAACATAAGTTAAAAAGCAACCTGGCGGACATGGTAACCATGTCCGCCTTTTGCTTTTCTGCGTCAGTAGATGCTCCAATTGCCCACTGCGGATGTTCCTGTGGTTTCAATCGTCAATAGTGTCAGCGTCGCCGCCGGCAAAGTTAGCTGCAGATCATGCGGGTCAGCCCCCGCCAGCACTTCCGGCGTGGTCCAGTCCACATCCCGTCTTGGTGTGCCGCCGTTTAGCTCCGGGTTCAGGTTTACTGAAAAGAGATTCGTCGGCCCTGAAATAGCCTGCAGACGAGTCTGCTTCACCAGCGAGTTATCTACATGCGGTCCGCCCAGCAGCGATAGATCAAAGTTAATATCTGCCGTGTGAGAAAAGTTCATAGCCCACACCGCCACCCTGCCAGTGGCCGAGTCTCTGATAACATAGGCTCTAATCTTATCGTTCTCATCAAAGGAGCCCACCAGTTCATCACCCAGCTCATCCCTCATTTTCTCGAAGGCCATTGTGACAGCAAACCGGTTGTTGTCGCTTAAGTAAGTTGGAGTTGCGGTTATCCAGATCCAGTAATGGGCAGCACTCAGCCCCAGCCGCGCGAAGCTCATTACCGTCTCAACGCTGCCGAGGGCATGGGCCATGGTCCCTTCCTGGAAGGTGTTGTTGGTGCGGAAGTCACTTACGTTAGTCTCGCTGGCCACGTATTCCATGGTTGCGGACTGCTCCGGCCGGTATAACGTCACCAGGTCTTTGATCTGCTGGAGAAAGTTATACTGCTCCCGGTAAACTCCGGCCAGGTAGCCCTGCTGGCGGATCGGCTGGGTGGGGAAATCGCCCATGGAGCCATAGGGGTGATAGGAGATAAAATCCACCTGGGCACTCGACTGAAGCAGTGTGCTCAGCATAAGAGCGTTGTTCCCCGGCCTGCCGTTAACCACGCAGGGTCCCACCTTAATAGAAGGATCTTCCGCCAGCATGGCAGCTGTTATCGCCAGGTAACGATCCCGGTACTCACCGGGGTCGGCCGTAAAGGTAAAACCATTCGTCACACTGTAAGCGTTGTTGAGGGAAATGGTCGGTTCGTTTCCGATTTCCCAATAGGTAACCGGCAGCACTGATGTTTCGCCCGGCGCCAGGAGCTTGGTGAAGTTATCCGCCGTCGCGAATTCGTTTACGTACGCGCTGGACCACGTGAGTTCATTCAGTATGGCGGCATCCCGGACGTTTGTAATAGTGTCGCCCTGCCGGTAGGTCTGTACGATGTGGTTGGTATAGCGAACCCAGTCTGCCGCCAGTTGGGCCAGGGTAGCGGTATCTGAGGTATAATAGACGCGGTGAGTGGTCGGCTGGGCAGGGTCAGGTTCCGTCAGGCCTCGAGTGTTCGCCGTCACATAAAGAACTTCGTTATAGTCTCTCGCCCAGCGGAGAAACTCCAGCGTCGGCGGCCGCGGCATGTTGTTTCTGGTCTTCCAGTCATACATATCTGCATAAAGGCCGCCGGCTACGCCGCGGATGGCACTGCCTTCGGCGATCTGCAGGCAGGGGATGATCCCGGTTTTGTCGGAATTGTCGTGTCGGTTCAGAGCCTGATCAGCGATTGCGAGGCCACGAACCCCCTGGTTGATTGGCTTGGCAGGTGTTGTAAGGTCAACCGTCCAACCGGTTGGTGGGGGCGGCGGATTATTAGCTCCGGTGTAAGCTCCACGCAGGGGACTGCCAAAGTCCGTCGCGCCGGCGTAAGCCCACGGGTCCTCCGTCAGTTCGTTGCCCTCATAGCCGGGAAGGCCGGTGAGCGCATCATTTCCACTTCGATTGATGACCGATGTTTTGGTGCCGTGGTTCTTTATGGTAAAATCATCCAGCGTATAAAAGGTAGCCCGGCCACGATAGTCCGCGCTGGGCCCATACGCCAGGCGCCACAGCAATTGTGCCGAGGCGTTGCGAAGGACCAGCTCGTCGCTGCCTGAGTCGTTCATGGCCAGGGTGCCGGTGCCATATTGCACTACGCGGCTGCTTTGCGCTCCCTCCAGCCAGAGCATCTCAAAGGTTGCCTTGTCTCTCGCAAGAATGAGAAAGTCGTTCGGCCCGATCTGTATGCCCGCCGGAATGGTCATCAGGTCGCTATCATCATCTTTAAGGGTCCAGCCTGTCAGCGTGACCGTTGTGGTGCCGTAGTTATAGAGTTCAACCCACTCGCCGGTGGTCGACGAGCCGCTGGGGTCGTTCATGTATTCTGTTATGGCAACATCCTGAGCGGCCGCGTGCAGTCCTGCTGCCAGGGCTAAGCCTCCCAGGCTGTTTCTTACTAAGCTGCCCGTCTTCACTAGTCGCATGTTTGTCGTTCCTGCAATCGTACAACTTTGGCCGGCGCAACCGATAGGGTCGGCGCAACCGACGCAGAACTCTGTACCGGGTGCCATGGCGATTTCAACCATTGTTTAAGCTCCCCCTAGGGATGGTCTGCCATTTGCTCCTGTTGAGGGTGCAGTTGAGTTTTACATCCTAATAAAAAGGTATAACCGCATGAACCAGGTTAACAGGGCTGTACACAATACCATTGATGCTCAACCCTCAGACTGGATCGTGCGTCTTGCCCGCCTGGGGTACGCGGCAAAGGGGCTGGTCTACGTAATAGTGGGTTTCCTGTCGATAAAGACAGGATTTACCGCCGGTGGGCGCGTTGAAGATCCAGGTGGTGCACTTGAAACGCTTGTTAACGAACCTTTTGGCAAAACCCTGCTGTTCATAACCGGCGTCGGACTTTTGGGATATGCTCTCTGGAGATTCATACAGGCTGCCAAAGATCCAGAAGGGGAGGGAAGTGATGCCAAGGGATTGACGAAGCGAGTGGGATACGGAATCAGCGGAGTGTTGCATACAGGTTTGGCGCTTCAGGCTTTGGCACTCAGCCGTGGCAGGGGGAATGGAAGTGGCGATAGCGAAGCCAAGACGCAAGACTGGACTGCCCGGCTTATGGAGCAGCCGTTTGGAAGATACCTGGTTATCACGGTTGGGATCATAATCGTGGTATGGGCTGTCAGGGAATTTATAGCTGCTTACCGTGCCCATTTCATGCGCAAGATTGAACGGCCAAACGTTTCGCGGAAGACACTAGATGTGATCAGAACCATTGGCCGTGTCGGATACGGTGCACGGGGTATTGTAATGGCAATAGTTGGGTTCTTCATTATCATGGCCGGCGTACGTTATGATGCTTCACAAGCGAAAGGACTGCGTGGCGCTCTCGAATCACTTTTGGGCCAGCCTTACGGACCTTACCTGCTCGGCCTCGTCGGAATTGGATTACTCGCTTACGGTGTGTTCCAATTTGTGAACGCCCGTTACCGGGTCATCCGCCCCGGCGTCTGATTTTCAATTCGGGGTATTATCCCCGAGGTGTCATCAAATTTTTGCTTTTAAGGAAGCGAAGACTTCATTGATCGCCCCGTGGGATGGCCTTTGACAACTTTTTGCACCGCCTGTCGAAATTATCTATTGACGAGGTGACGCATAAGCCACAGAACCGCCTTCCCTATTTGGGAAATTTGCGTCTGTTTGCGCAAACCCGATGGAAAACGTGGAAGGCAATGCGGTTTTTGGTTGCTTTCAACAATCGGGTTTTACAATAACCGCCGCAATTGCCGAGGGCAGTCGGTTTTATTTCTTCGTCGAGGCGCGTTTGACGGGGAAGTCAGGTCGGTTTGCCAAAACCATGATTGCTAGCATTTGAGCATCGCTAGAGGAGAAGGGTCCCTTAGATGCTGTTAAAGACTCGCCGAGAGTTTACGCTCTGTTTTTTTCTGTTCGTGCCGTTGGGCATGGCGGGCTATTGCGCCGGTGATAAACCGGCGGGAACCCCTGTGCACTCCGCGAAATCTAAAACCACAAACAGCAAGACACGTGCCGCCGCCAAAAAAGGTGGGCAGCCCGCGCCTCAAAGTCCCAGTGGGGGACTGAGTAGCGCGGAACAACTTTCCCGTTTGCTTGTGGATGGCCGCCGTGCGTTCCGCGACGGCGAAATGATGACCGCCAGGTCATACTTTCGCGATGCCCTGAAACTGGACGATGCCAACGAGGAAGCACAGCGCTACTTGCGCGAAATTGCACAGAAATCTAGTGGGGCGAGTTTCTCCCCCGATGGCTTGTCAGCCCAGATACCTGCTGGCGTTGCCGGCCGTTCTGATAAGGTTGACGTTGTGGGCACGATCGAGGCCGTGCGCGCTAATGCCACGCCTGCGCCTGTCACGCAAAGTTTCGGGTCCAGCGACCAGAAGTTTTCTGTATCCAGTTCCGTATCTACGCCATTGTCTTCGACTTCCAACCGGTTCTCGAAGTCTGGTGCTATTTCTGTGCCGCTGGGTGGCAAGGCTGAAGAGCTTAAGCCTGAAGCTGCGGAAGAGAAAAAGGTTGCCGCGGCTCCCGCCGAAAAGGCCGAGGCGTCCGAATCAGTACCGGTAAAAAATTACACTCCCAACTCTGAAGAGCCCGCCGAAAAAGCCGCTTCTCCGGCTAAGCCGGAAACCGCAAAGGTTGAAGAAAAGGCAGATCGCAGCATTTCGACCAAGAGTCCAAGTGCTGCTAAGGACCTGCTGTCCGAGCCGAGCCTGGCTGTAAAAGCTTCTGAGTCAAAAGAAGTGGCCAGCGCGGCAGAGCCAAAGGCAAATGTGTCTGCCAAGCTGAATCTCGAGGCTGATCTTAACGCCGAAGATACCGCTAAGGCAGAAGCAGAGAAGAAGGCCGCCGCTGAGCGCAAAGTTGAACAAATGGCCGCTGAAAAGGCCGAGCGTGAAAAGGCTGAAAGAGAAACAAAAGCCAAGGCTGACAAGGAAAAGGCTGACAAGTTAGCCGCTGAAAAAGCCGAACAGGAAAAAGTAGAAAAGGCAGCAGCTGAAAAAGCGGAGAAAGAAAAGGCCGCGAAGGAAGCCGCTGCCAAGGCTGAAAAAGAAAAGTCTGATCGCCTGGCCAAAGAAAAAGCTGAACGTGAAGAAAAAGAGCGTCTGGCTAAAGAAGAGGCTGAGCGCGAGAAGGCTGAAAAGGCCATAGCGGCTCGCAAAGCCGAAGAAGAACGCACTCGCAAGGAAGCCGAAGAGAAGGCCGAAGCCGACCGCAAACTTGCCGAAGAAAAGAAAGCCGAAGAAGCCCGGCAGCTGGCGGAGGCTGAAAAGGCCGCCAGGGAAGCTGAAGAGAAGGTTGAAAAGGATCGTCGCATTGCTGCCGCCAAGGAAGAAAAGGAGCAGTTCAACAAGGCTGTTTCTGAAACCAATGCCGGCATCAAGCTTTACAACGCGGGCAAGTATGAAGAAGCCAAAGGCAAGTTTGAGGAAGCTCTCAAGACTCAGCCTGACTACCGCGAAGCTCAAAGTTACCTTGATCGTTCCGAGCGCAAGCTGAACCCGGAGAAGAAGGCAGAAGCTAAAGCCGACGCACCGGTTCTAAACCTGGACCAGCTAAAGGATAATCTTAAAGAAGTAGCCCAGGCCAGCAGCAAGGCCGGCGCCGCGGCTACTACGACAGAAGTTAAAACAGAAACCACTAAAACCGTTACTGACGCAGCCGCACCGGTTGCGGTAGTTGAAGAGCCGCAGGCAACTGACCCCATCGTTGAAGCGGACAAGCTTCTTCGTGAAGCTCAGACGCACCTGACGGAAGGTCGCCGCGAAGAAGCTCTCGCAACGGCCCGCAAGGCAACAGAGCTGGATCCTAAGAACGTCGGCGCGACTGCCCTTGTTAAGGAGCTCAGTTCAGAAAATGCAAAGGCTCTGCCTTCACTGGGCGCCGCAGCCGCTGCTACTGCTACCGTTTCTGGCGATACAAAGGCTGAAGTTAAGGTTGAGACCGATAAGGCCGTGGAAACTACGTCACTCGACGTGGGTGCTCCTGAACCTGTTTCTCCGCCGGTAATCGGGCAGGGGCCGTCTGGAGTCAACTCGCTGCTGGTTGAAGGCCGCAGCAAGTTTGAATCAGGCCAGCTGCGCGAAGCCAAAACGGCTTTCGAAGCTGTACTGCAGATCGAATCTGAAAACGCTGAAGCCAAACGCTACATCCAGAAGATTGAGGTTGCCCGCGCCGGCGGCGATGGCCCTGTGCCCTCTCCGACAGTTCCTGGCGGTCCCAGCACTGCGCAGACCGCGCAGGATGCAGAAGCTGCATTCCAGCAGGGTCTGGTTGCCTACCAGGCTGGACGCCTTGATGTGGCGGTTCAGCACTGGAATTTCTCGCTGACCCTTGATCCAAATCATCCGCGTTCGGTCCAGTACCTGGAACAGACCCGTTCGGAATATGAAGCCTGGGTTCAACAGCACCAGTACAATGCCATCGAGTTGCAGAAGGAAGTTTCTGCGACCAACAAACTTGAAACTGCTGTTACGTATGACTCCGCAGGACAGAAAACCCTGGTGGAATTCCTCCAGGCCATGTCCCTCATCACCGATATCAGCTTCTATGTGGCTGATGGTGTTGATTCGGAACTCCGTGTAACTGCCAAGTTCGACCAGACGGTTCTTCAGGACGCTCTTGATATCGTTCTGCTGCCGGTTGGGCTAAAATGGCATCGCACGGGAGACGTCGTGACGATCACGACGGACCTGCACAATAAGTTCTACAACCTCACACCTGACCAGGTGGCTCGTCTAAAGCCGCTCCTCGAGAACCGTACTCTTCAGCGTTACCTGTACGGCCCCGAAGGCGTACCTCCCATGAGGAACGTCGAGTTGCTTCTCGATGACCGCGAAAACCTGCTCGTCGTAACCGACAGTGTCGAGAACCTGAACAAAATCGAAGCCTTCCTGAAGGACCTCCAGGTTGATGCGCCGCAGCAACTGGTGTTCAAGAACTGGAAGATCCGTCCTGAAGAAGGCCAGCGGATCAAGGCCCTTGTCGAAGCTATCGTAAAGGTTAACTCGGAAGCTGCCTGGGATCTTGACCGCCGTGTGGTGGTTGACGGTGACGATCTTATCGTCAAAGACACCGCCGACAACGTTGCCAAGATCGAACAATTGCTCCTCGATAAGAACTTCCTTAAGAAACTGGAAGATCAGACCCTGGGTGTGCAGACCTACAGCCTCATTCCTCGCGAGCCTATCGGCCCTGAGAATGTGGAGCAGGCCCGCGATATGGCTCAGAGTATCGTGACCGTTGTAAAGACGATCCTTTACTCGCAGAGCGGTGAACAGGCCGCTGCTTCTGAAGGTCGCCGCTTCTGGTATGATCCGAACACCCTGCAACTCACCGTTACCGATTTCCCTGCGAACCTGGAGATCGTAAGCGACTATCTCAAATCACTGCCGACGCTCAGTTCTTCGGAAGAGAAATCTGAGATCATCTGGCTGAAGCACCAGACAGCCCCTGAAATGAAGGGTCTGCTGGAGCAGGTTCTCGGTCTTTCCGGTGGCCGCTTTGGATCCGGTGTTTCCTCTGGTAACTACGTAACCAAAACCATCCGCGTGGGTCAGGACCCGATTACCTTTGGCGACCTGGCAGTCCGACTGATCCGTGTAGAGAACAACGACTTCAACAATGATAACGACGATACCGCCGAACTTCGCGTCCGGACGGCCACCAACAGCCAGGATCTTACGCTTGAGGAGTTCCAGACAGAATTCATCGACGAGTACGAAATCACGGCTGAGGATATCCGCCCCTCGACAACTGGCGATACGGAAGGTGAAGGCAGCGCCCGCCTCCGCATCGGCATCAACCCCGCCGGTGTCGCCGCAGCCGGGTTCGGTCCGGTCGGTCTCACGCCTGGATTTGGAGTCCCTGGAATCGGTGTACCTGGTGTTGGCTTCCCCGGTGTGCTACCTGCAACACCTGGTGCCACTCTCGGCGGTGCCATTGGCGCCGCTGTTCAAGAAGAGTTCGCTCTCGTAATTGAGACTGTTCCTAACATGAACGCGCTGCTTATCCGGTACCAGAACCCTGCAGACCTTGATGAAGTTAAGGGCTGGCTGAAAGAGTTGGATATCCCGGTTCTCCAGGTAAGCATCGAAACAAAGCTGGTTGAAGTTAATGAAACTCGCGCCAAAGAGTTCATGCCTGAGTTCAACTGGGCAAACATTGGCCAGGGTTCGCCAGACTTCAGCAACAGCACAAACTTCTTCGACTTCGCCAAGAATGACTTCGTAGGCGAACTTGGACGATCACCATTCGATCCGTTCCCTGAAGATCAGTTCAACGCCGGTCTTCTCAAGGGCACTTCAGTCTTCAACATCGTTACTGGCGGCCCGTCTCCTATCAGCTTCACGCTGCGGGCTCTTGAGAGTGAAGGTGTTGTAAACCTGACAAACGGTCCTACGGTTACGGTTGAAAATGGCCAGTCGGCTGAGTTCGAAATCGCCCGCGACTTCGGTCTTCAGTCCATCAGCACTGGTGATAACAACCAGGACGTCGAAGTTCCTCGCATCACGCACGTTTACATGGAAGTTTCGCCCCAGATCACGCAGTCAGGCGAAATTCGACTGGAGATCTCCGACCTTCAGCTTAACGACTTCGGTAACCAGATCGGTAACATCTTCCCGGTTGTAATTACGGAAGATGAAGACGAAGAAGATGAGGATCTCTTCGTCGGCACCTTGAATGGCGGAGTGGTTCCTTACGAAGTACGCCGCAGAAGGCTCACCACGGTGGCCCGCGTAAACAACCATGGCACCATCGTTCTCGGTGGCTGGATGGGCGAACGCAGCCGCACGAATGACTCAGGTGTGCCGGTACTGCGCAATCTGCCTTACGTCGGTAAGCTCCTCTTTGGCCGTACGTCGGACAAGATCGACCGGACTAACCTGCTGATCTTCCTCACCTGTCACCTGGTTGATCCGTGATCAGATAAAGTCGCTTCCGACCCGTAGACGGGTCAAAAACACAAACGGGGAAAGGCCCAAAAGGTCTTTCCCCGTTTTTCTTATATTGATGAACAAGTGCTGTTTCCTGAATTGAACCTTTACAGTAATTCCCGATAAGATTGGATTTACCGTGTTGAAAACCATGCGACTTGCCATGCTTACTCACATTAAGCGGAGGAGATATGAACAGGCGATCATTCTTGGACAAAGTAGGAAAAGGATCTATAGCGCTCGCGGCAGGTAGTTCCGGCCTGCTCGCTTCTAATGCAGCAGCCCAGACTACGATTACGCAAACCGGCAAACCTGGCGCAAGCGATGACGGCGGTTCTACCGACAGGCTACGGCTCCCGCGAGACCTGGGAAAGATTGCAGGGAATCCGCGTTTGCTCCAGAAACCTGAAAATCTTACCGTCGCCTGCTACACGTTTCCGAATTACCATCCCTCCGCCATCCATAACAAACTCTATGGTCCAGGCTGGACGGAGTACAACCTTGTACGTTCAGCCCGACCCTGGTTTGAAGGCCACCAGCAACCCCGCGGCCCGCTGCTCGGCGAGCTCGACGAAAGTAACCCGGCCACGTGGGAAAAGTATAACGAATTGGCAAAGCAGCATGGCATTGATGTCCTTATCTGGGACTGGTACTGGTACGATAATAAACCAGCCCTTCATGAAGCTCTTGAAGTGGGTTTTCTAAACTCATCGAACAACCAGGACGTAAAGTTCGCCTGCATGTGGACAAATCACCCGTGGTACATCTTGTTTCCCACGCTCCAGACTAATGGAGAACCAAAGTACCCGCCAAGCTACGAACCGCCTGACAAGGATCTGGAAACGGCCTGGCAAAGCCTTACCTATATTATCTCGCGCTACTTTCACCTGCCAAACTACTGGCGCATCAACGATAAACCCGTGCTATGCATCTGGGATCCCAATCGGCTGGACAAGAATCTCGGAGTAGAGGGCACTGCAAAATTGTTTGCCGACCTGCGAGCATTCGCAAAGAATCTTGGCTATCCCGGCATCCACATCCATTCATCCGGGTTTTACTCGCCGAACAGCAAACAGCAGGGCTATGACACAGGTGGTTCTTACAATCCGCTCGACTGGACAGCGAGCCGCTTTCAGAAGGATCAGGAGTTAGCCGACTACGAGATCGCCGCCGCTGACATCGCGACAAAAATCTGGCCGGAAGAACATAAGCGGTTTGCCATTCCGTACGTCCCTGCTATTGCTCCCGGCTGGGATTCAACGCCCAGATACATTATGAGAAATCCGCGACCGGAGCAGCCCGACAGGGATACGTGGCCAGCCTGTACCATATTTAAAAACGAAAGCCCGGCTGCTTTCAAAAGCCTGGTACAGGCATCATTTGCTTACCTGAACCAGCACCCCGAAGTACCACCAATAGTTACGATCGCGTGTTTCAATGAATGGACAGAAGGGCATTACCTCTTACCCGACAACCGTTTTGGATACGGCATGCTCGATGCACTGGCAGAGGCGCTGGGGAAAGATGGCACCGGCCTGCTCCATGGGCAGTAAGGGATTATAGGGCCGAACCCGATAAGAACGTTCTTCCAAAAAAGTAAGCAGGTTAGGGGCCGATAGCTCCCAACCTGCTACTTATTATAGTAAGTCCTTTTCCTGGCCGGCGATTAGTAGATAGACCAGTCGCTCACGCCGGAGTTAGGCAGCGCGAATTCGTCAGCACCTTTTGTCACGTTGGCTGCCGGGCGCGGGTTCATATCAATGTCTGTTGTTATGCCGGCTATTACGCTAGACGTTTTAAACGCCGCTGCCGGATCTGCAGTGAAGTGCAGGTCAGAGTCGGAAATCCATGCACCACCAGCAGGCG
This sequence comes from Candidatus Sumerlaeales bacterium, assembly GCA_036675025.1. GTDB lineage: Bacteria > Sumerlaeota > Sumerlaeia > Sumerlaeales > Sumerlaeaceae > JAKFFN01. Next base: position 13,114 of record JAKFFN010000052.1, read on the forward strand.
GCGAGAGTGGATCTGCGGAGTTGCTAGCCGCATCATACCCTGCACCCTGCCAGTCAGCCAGGGTGTTATACGTCACGTTGTTAAATTCTGCGAACTTGGCACCAGCTCCCAGGTGATAGGTATTGTTATTGAAAGTAAGCGTTCCCGCAATCAACTGCGCAGCCGTAGCGTTTGCCCGTGAGTTGATAAGCGATGCGTTGTGCTGCCGGTAGCTTACGATGTTATTCTCAAAGTTGAAATTGCCGCTATAGGCGTTCGAGTTTAGAAATGACAAGACAGCCATGCGATTGCCGCTGTCGTCTACCGTCGGGCCGTAATTCGGTATGTCCGCCATGCTGATGGAGTTGTGGCGAATGTTGAAATTAATGAACTTACTGCTCGATTCCAAGGCGATGGCACGGCCGAGTATGCTGCCGGCAGCATCGATCGTTTCAGTGCCGGTAATGCCACCAATCATGTTGTTGATAATGTTAAACGTCACTCCCAGATTAGTATCGGGCACTCCGCCGCAACCAATGATATAGTTAAATCCAGTCGTATGCCGCGCCACTACCTGGCTGATGTGGTTACCAATGATGTTGCTTGTCCAAGGGAAAGTCACATTATTGGAACCTGTGTGGATAATTACTTCAGGGCGCTGCCCTGCAGTTTCCTGCGTTACCCGGATGCGGTTATAGCTGATCTCACCGTCAGCGTTAAAGCCATATTGTACAGCGCGATGGCTGACGTGTATGTCATTATCTGTCACCACCATACCGCGTATTGCATCAAGGCCGGTTGAACTGGCACCCAGTCCGAAAGAGTAAACACCGCGCCCGTTGCTGCCTTTCGCTGCTTCGAGCCCGCAATTCTCCAGCCGTGCATTTTGAGGCAGGTAGAACAGTGCACCCTCGGAGATAAAGCGGGAGTTATACAATACACAGAGGTACGCATCATTAGGGCTTCCAACAACATTGGAAATCATAGTCGTGTTCCGGATAATACTATTGTCGCAACTTCCTACAACGCGTACCGTTATGCGTGGAATCACTGATGTGGTTGTCGCTTCGTCAGGCGTGAGCAGCGTCAGGTTTCTGGCAGTCCCGCCCGGCGTGTTGCAGCCGTCTATGGTAAAATTATCGGTATCCATATACATGATGGCATTGGGATCCAGGCTGCTTTCCGAGTCGCCTGTTAATTTGCTCGGTCCAAGTACAATGCATCCATCCCAGATTACGTCAGCAGATGTACTCGGCCGCTCCTGTATAACAAAGCTAACCGTTACGCTAGTTCCTGTCGCCGGGCGCATGGTTACGTTGAAGCCGTTGGTATTATTGCCAAAGAGAGAAGTCGTGGTTTCGGTCAGGTCAGATCGTATCAGCAACGTCCAGTTACCTGTGGATCCACCAGTATATCCTGTAAAGTCAGCGGCTGCTGCAGCCAGGCTGGTGTAGTCACCAGTACCATTGGCATCTACAATTGAAGTGCCGGCTCCACCTCCGGCTGAAAACGTTGCCCCTGTTGCGGTTGAGCCTAAGATTGAAAATGCCGCAACCGCTACCATAAGCTTATGCATATCAGTTATTCTCCCTCTATCCCTGACTTTTTTATTCAACAGTGGCTTAAAAAATATTGCTTTGCGGAAAAGTTGCAACATAAATATACGTAAGTCGCAGGGAAAGTGACACGTGTAGAATCCCTGCTATCTTACCAGGGAGGGTAAAAATGCGATCTGTAGCGCGGTCCCCCGTAATATCCGCCTTCACGCTGATTGAGCTGCTCATCGTGGTTGCTATTATAGCGATTCTGGCGGCAATTGCTGTTCCGAATTTCCTGGAGGCCCAGACGCGTGCAAAAGTTTCCAGGGTAAAGGCGGACTTCCGCAGCCTTGGCACCGCTCTGGAAACGTACGCCCTTGATCACCGTGGCAAATACAGCATGGCTGTGTTTTCGGATGGGACCATGGGCGCGTCAAGCCGATGGATTAAATACAGCCTCAAAGCTATAACATCCCCGATTTCATACATAAGTACTCTGCCTAACGACCCGTTTATACCTGAATCGCAGGGCGACTTCTTTCACTTGGGAAACACCCCGAGTCCTATTTACCAATGGTACGACGCCTCCGATCCGAAAAACCCGCACCCACACTTTCCTATCTACTTCAATAACAAGGCAAGCGTATATTATCCGGGCTTCAAGCTATGTGTTGGTCACCTGAATCCGAGGCAGTGGTTCCTGATTTCCCAGGGTCCGTTTTTTGTCAAAGCGTCTAATGGCCGTACCCCGTCGGAGTTTGTGGACTGGCGCGTACATCCCTACGACGCGACAAATGGAACCATGAGTTACGGGATTATCGTTACAACCGGCCCGTAGCGGAACTGCTGGCGAATCGATTAACTATTTCGCGTTGGCTGCAACGGGAATGCCGTGCAGATGGAACCGCTCGCGACGTCGTACAGATACCAGGGCGGTTGTGGCGTCTGTCGCCGGCAGAACTACGGGCTTATACGCAAAGTTTCGCGCAAGCACGGCTGCGCGGCCTTTTAGCTGTTCCTCAACCGTGACCGGACCGCGCCAGCCCACCCACTTGTCCAGGTCGGCAAAGGCGATCTCGCAGGCGCGGCGGTAGAGTTCCTTGCTGCGGCCAGCCACCACTGCAGATGGCAGCAGTTTCAGGCGGGCAGCTGGGGTGCCCGGCCGGGGGGAATAACGGCTGCGGTTTACCACCGGAATGCCCGTCGCCTGCAAGACGTTCACCGTATCCTGGAACTGGTCATCGGTCTCGGTAGGGAAACCGACAATAATATCCGTGGCTATGGTGATGTCGGGAGACGCTTTGCGGAGCCTGTCGCAGATGACCCGAAAATCTTCCACCGTATACAGCCGGCGCATATCTTCAAGGACGCGGTCATTGCCGGCCTGCAGCGGCACGTGAGCGAACTGGTAAAACCGGGGGTGGGCGAGGATCTCGGCGAACTCATCCAGGTACAGCTTGATGAGGTCAGGGTTGGCCATTCCAACCCGGACCATAAAATCCCCAGGTATGGCGGTAATTTCTTTCATCAGGCGGGGGAGATTAGTGCCAATATCGAGGCCATAGGCGCCGCAGTCCTGGCTGGTCAGCCAGATCTGGGTCACTCCCTCGTCTACTGCCAGCCGCACCCGGTTAAGTATCTGATCGGCGGAAAAAGACCGGAGCCGCCCACGTGCGATAACTGTCTGGCAGAATGTGCAGGCGCCAAGGCAACCTTTGCTGATCGGGATAATTTCTACGCTGTTATTGCGGCGTCGCACCGGGAGAGTCAGTCGCGCCTCATCATGACGCACATCCGTCCTCACCAGCCGCTCGCCCGCGAGAGTTCGCCTCAACACCTCAGGGAGTTCAGCTAAGTTATTGGGCCCAATCTGCGACCATGCCTTCAGTTGCTCTGATTGCTGCGGAACCCGCGGTGCACAGCCAGCCAGCACAACGGATGGCGCCTGGCGCCCAAGCTCGTTCAGCCTTTTTTTGAGGTCAAGCCATGTCCTGTCTTTAACCGTACAGCTGTTTACGATAACTGCGTCGGCGGACTCCGGCGACTCTACGACCTGGAAACCATCCCGCTCCAGAAGTCCGGCCATCACTTCGCCGTCGGATACATTATAAGAACACCCGTAGGTTTCCAGGTACACACGCACCGGCACCTTGGCGTCGGTCCCTTCAGCTTCCTGGTTCTCTGGCACTATTATCTGCACGGTACCATCTGACAGTGCCCACTACGGAGGTATTCGCGACGAGCGGTCACCAAAAAAAACCGGGGAACCGGCTGCGATAAAAGAGGGAGAGAGAAAATCGCAGACGGTCCCCGGTGGTGGGCGGGAAAATTTTATGCCGCTATGGTGGCCTGGCCGGGCAGGTCCAGCAGGTCCGCGATGGAGTTGACCACCAGGTCGGGCCTATAGGCAAAGTTTTTCAGATCGTCCGGGGCAGTTCCTCCGGAAAGGACGAGGATTGTACGAAATCCCATTTCGCATCCGCCCTGGATGTCCGTTTCCATAGTGTCACCTATCATTGTAGTCTCATCGGTGGTGAGGCCAAGCTCCTTACGTGCTGCCCTCATCATGATGGGGCTCGGCTTGCCGGGGCTGAAGGCGGCTTTGCCAGTTGCTTTCTCCAGCAGGGAGACGATAGCGCCGCAGCCAGGCCGAAGGCCATTCTGGGTCGGGCAGTTGGGGTCCATGTTTGTGGCAATTAGCTTTGCCCCGGCCTCAACCATCCTGACGGCGGTCTCCATCATTTCCATAGTAAAGGTTCGCCCTTCACCAACCACCACGTAATCCGGGTCGTGATCTACTATGGAATAACCCACCTCGTGGAGAGCCATAAGAAGCCCGCCTTCGCCGATAACGTAGGCGGTTCCGCGAGGCTTTTGCTTGTCGAGAAAGCGGGCTGTTGCCATGGCACATGTAAATATGTGGCGCTCTTCCACATCTATGCCCATGCGCATGAGCCGCATGCATACGTCACGCTGGGTTCTTTGACTATTATTTGTCAAAAACAAAAAAGGAGTGTCATGTTCGCGCAGTCGTCGGACAAATTCGGAGGCTCCATCTATCACCTGTGTTCCTCTGTAGATAACACCATCCATGTCAATTAAGTAGCCGTTTTTTCTCATGTCGGGATAACTCCCTGTTCAGTGATTTGATAACCCGTAATAGTTCAATGATATTAATTATATTTTATGACAAACACGTGAAATTAATATAGGTTCTTTTTGACCAAAAATGGCGGTAGTGTGACGCTGGGATGACTTTCAGTTGACAGGCCCTCTCCCGGCGGTATTTCAGCAGGATGTATCTGCACAATCTCCCAAGAACGGGGAAATCCTGATGGCTGCACCCGTAGCTGCGCCTGAAGGAATTGTACGGCCGGGCCTTCCGAGTGATCCGCCGTCGGAAAAAGCGATGTCTGTGCCGCAATACCAGCAACTGCACATGAACCCTGACGAGCACCTGCTGGTGGTGGATGATCTGAAGACGTATTTCCATACGTCCGAAGGTACTTACAAATCCGTGGATGGGGTCAGCTTTGCTATCAAAAAGGGGCAAACCCTTGGCGTAGTGGGAGAGTCCGGCTGCGGCAAATCCGTTACGTCCCTGTCGATTCTCCGGCTCATCGCATCTCCACCGGGTAAGATTGAAGGCGGGAAGATTTACTACAACGGCCAGAACCTGCTTGATTTGTCAGAGCGGGAGATGCGCCGGATTCGCGGTAACAAGATCAGCATGATCTTCCAGGAACCAATGACGTCGCTGAACCCGGTGTTTACGGTGGGGGATCAGATCGGCGAGGTGTTCCGCGTGCACCGCGGCATGAACCGCCGAGAGGCCGAGCGGGAATCTATCCGCATGCTGGAGCTGGTCAAGATCCCCAGCGCAGCGCAGCGGGTGAAAGAGTATCCTCACCAGATGAGCGGCGGCATGCGCCAGCGCGTGATGATCGCCATGGCGCTGGCCTGCAATCCTGATCTTTTGATTGCAGACGAGCCCACCACGGCGCTCGACGTGACAGTGCAGGCGCAGATTCTGAATCTGATGGAAGACTTGAAAGAAGAATTCGGTTCTTCCATTATGATGATCACCCACGATCTGGGGGTGATTGCGGAAATCAGCGATTTTGTGGCGGTGATGTACGCCGGACAAATCGTTGAATATTCGGACGTCAAATCTTTGTTTGACAACCCCGGCCATCCGTACACGGTTGGTCTTCTAAAGTCAATTCCTCGGATCGATGAGATAAAACAGCAGAAAAAGCTTTACTCTATTGAGGGAAATGTTCCAGATCCGAGTTCACATCCTGCGGGATGCCGGTTTCACACCCGGTGCCCGTACGCAACTGTTGAGTGCACAAAGGCGGTACCGCCGCTATTTGAGGTCTCAGCAGGGCACATGGTCCGCTGTATACACTGGGACAAGGTGCAGCAGTAAAGACGGACGGTAGAGAGTGGTCAGGCAGCTGGCGCGGCCGATGGCCATCACCTCCATCATCCAGTAGTAAAAAAATGAAGTTGAGAGGAGAAACAGATGCAGATCTGGAGATACGTACTTGCCGGGTCAGTAGTAACGGCACTCGCGTTTATCCCGCAAGGGCATTTGACGAAAAAGGCGGCAATGCCTGCCCTTGAGGAGAACCCGGCGTTTGCTTCCCTGAAACTCCAAAAGCACACCCCTACAAATGTATTACCAGCGCGCAGCCCGGTTTCGTTTTCTTCAAGCCGTGCTAACAAGCCGCTTTCGGGCGTTACGATTTGCGTCGATCCCGGACATGGTGGTGAGGGCGATGAACCCGGCTATACCGGTGGAACTACTGGCGTTGCTACCGGCCAGACCGAAGGCGATGTTAACCTTCGCGTCGGCCTGATTCTCCGCCAGTATCTGCAGGCAGCCGGTGCGAATGTCGTCATGACCCGCATTTCCGACAATCGCTGCACCGAAGACGGTACCTGTCAGCGCGACGAATTGGATTTCCGCCCGAACACGGCAAAACGGGCCAACGCAGATTTCTTCATCAGTGTGCACCATAACGAAGCTACCAATAAGCCCAGTGTCAATTATACGGCTGTCTTCTATCCAAAGAGCAACAGCTCTGCAGTTCCGCTGGCTGAGAACGTTTCAAGCTCGGTCGCCCGCTACCTCGGTATTCGGAACGTCGGCGCCAAGGTTGGTGATTACCGGGTGCTTAACCAGCTCGGCAATATCCCGGGCATTATCGTGGAAGCTTCTTTCATGAGCAATCCTACCGAAGATCAGCGTCTGGCCAATCTTTCCTACAACAAGATGGAAGCCAAGGCCATTGCTACGGGAATCCTGAATTACTTCCGCGTGGCCAAGGGCAAAGACGTAGACTTCAAGGGCATCTTTGCCCCGCTTGACAGCGACTCACATACTGCCCAGGCCATGGCCGATGCTACTTTCATCCGTCGCAACGTTGTAGAGCGTAAGTCCATGTTCAACACAACCTATGAAGAAGTTACCGTCGATCGCTCCGGCAAGCAGGTTGCCCGTCGCTCGCTCGGCAGCAGCACGCTGGCCGCCAAGAAAAGCTCGTCGTCCAGCAAGAGCACTGCAGCCGCAAAGCCCAGCGAGAAGGTGACGAAATTCGTGGCTCAGTCTAAGGAGAACGCCAAAACCCTGGCCTCTTCTAATAAGTCACGGGTTGTGCTTTCCGAACGCAATAAGGCGATTGGTTCAAGCAAGCCTGTTATCTGAATTTCGATTTAAGTATGGTTTCTAAGCCGGAAGGACCTTTGGGTTCTTCCGGCTTTTTCTTTTTGAGGGGGACTAGGGGGGAACCATGTTGCGTTTGCGGCATTGGATGCGGTAAACCAGCGCTTCAGTATATCCAACCATTCTGCGATTGAGTAGCCCGTAAATGTGGATCAACTGGTAACCGGACTGGCTAGGGCTCGGGTAAGATAGCTGTTACACGTCCGCTGAAACGGAATAAATTCCGCGGTACCCGGCGCGGCTTTGGCTTTGTGTAAGGTGGGCGCTTTCGGGACCGCGCTAAAATAATATCCTCTAATTGCAGGTTTTGCGTTTCTTATTTGCGCGTCTTGGGATCCAGGGCGTCTCGCAGGCCGTCGCCGAGGAGGTTGAAGCCGGTTACTGTCAGCAGGATTGCCAGGCCGGGGAAGAGGGGCAGCCATTCGAAGAAGAGGATGTAGTCGCGGCCTTCGCTGAGCATCCCCCCCCAGGTGGGTGTGGGAGGCTGGGCGCCGAGGCCGAGATAGCTGAGGCCGGCTTCTGCCAGGATGGCGGTGCTTACGCGCAACGTACCATAGACGATCAGGGTACCAAACAGGTTCGGCATCAGGTGGCGGAACATGATCCGGTTTGCCCCGGCACCCGCCACTTTAGCGGCGTCCACATACCCCTCCTCGCGCAGGCTCAGCACGTTTCCGCGTACGAGCCGCGTGTAGCTGGGGAAGCTGGCAATGCCCAGGGCGAGCAGTGCGTTCTGCAGGCTGGGCCCCAGAGCCGCCGTAATGGCCAGGGCGAGAAGCAGGAATGGGAATGCAAGCATCACGTCGGTGATGCGCATAATAAAGGTATCCCATTTACCGCCAAAGTACCCGGAGCTTGTACCCAGAATAAGCCCAATGCTCATGCCGATGGCCACAGCCACAAAGCCAACGAAAAGGGAGATACGCGCGCCATACAGTACTCTCAGCGCCACATCGCGGCCGAACTGGTCGGTTCCCATCCAGTGCTTCCAGCTTGGTGGCTGCAGGGCTTCGGCAAGGTTTTGCCCGGTAACAGCAGACCACGGCGCCAGCCAGACCGACGCAATTGCTGCGATGGTCAGCATGACTACTATAAACAGGCCGGCGACGGCAGTGCGATCCCGCTTGAACTTGATCCAGACCGTGCGAAGGCTGAGCAGAAACTCTTTCATTTTGCCGAAGAGCCTCCGTCAAGCCGCACGCGCGGATCAATGACAGTGTACAGGAAATCCACGATAAGGTTAACACCGGCATAAACAACGGCTGTCAGCAGCACGCCGGCCATTACCACTGGCGCGTCGCGCCCCTTAATGGCTTC
>JAKFFN010000085.1:0-3915 GCA_036675025.1 Candidatus Sumerlaeales bacterium
GCAGGATATCTCCATTTCCCGGTCCACCATCAAATGGGGCATTCCCGTCCCCGGCGATCCAGACCATGTAATCTACGTCTGGTTCGACGCGCTTATCAACTACATCACCGGCGTAGGCTACGGAACGGACAACGCCCGCTTCAATCGCTACTGGCCTGCGAATCTTCATATCGTGGGCAAAGACATCCTCAAGTTTCACACGCTGCTGTGGCCTGCCATGTGTAAGTCGGCCGGCATTGAACCGCCGAAGCACGTGTTTGGTCACGGCTTTGTTAGCCCGCGCGCCGCGGCCGGCGGCGACAGCGATGCGCCTGAACTTCGTGACACGGTAAAGTGGGAGCAGCGCGCCGAGGGCGTCGATGTTTATGAACACAGCAACTCGCTGGGCTTTGTAAAGACGACGGCCAAGGATGCCCACGCCATTAAAGCCGCCATTCTGGCCGAGCTGGGCGAGAAGGTTCTGAAGCTGGCAAAGATGTCCAAATCCAAGGGCAACATCGTCGATCCCCGCGACGTCACCGCCCGCCACGGCGGCAACCCTGACCCGCTACGGTTCTTCCTTCTCAAGGAAATCGACTTCGGCGGCGACGGCATCTACAGCGACGAAGCCCTCGACGCGACGTACAATGCCGAGCTGGCCGACAAGATCGGCAACCTGCTCAGCCGCACCCTTACCATGGTAGAAAAATACCAGAGCGGAATGGTAGTGGAACCGGGCAGCTACACCGAAGCCGACGACGCCGTGCGCAATACCCTGCGCGCGCTGTTCATGCATGCTGACAACCCCGACGCGCCCGGCGCAGCCCACGCCCCAGGGCAGCCGGTGTACACCCTCTACGAAATGCTGCTGGACCAGTGCCGCTTCAGCATGATTCTCGATCGCATCATTGCCGGCGCCACAAAGCTGAATCACTACATCACCGAAACGCAGCCTTTTAAACTGGCAAAAGACCCGGAACAGGCCACCCGCCTCCGCGCGATCCTCTATGTGCTGGTCGAAGGCCTTCGCATCCTGGCAGTGCAGATGTACCCGTTCATTCCCGGCACCGCCGAAAAGATCTGGCAGCAGGTCGGCGGAAAAGGCAGCATCGGCGACGTGCCATTCGAGAAGCTGCGCCACTGGGGCTACCTGCAGGATGTAAAAGTCACCCGCGGCGAGAACCTGTTCCCCAAGGAACCCAAAGCAAGCTGAAGCCAGCGAGATGTTCGTACTCTCCAGACAATAAAAAAGCCGCCGACGGACCCTGTCGGCGGCTTTAGCTTATAATGTGAGAGAACTAGTACGAGTCGCCGGATTCCAGGTGGCGTTCCAACATGTCGTTAATCTTATCGTAACCATAGTCATTCAGATAATAACCGTCAGCCGTGCAGCCTTCACACAAATGACCGTCATCATCCTCAAGAGCTGAAAACAGGTCGACGTATTCGATGCCAAGCCTTTCCGCCATCTCTTCCAGGATGGCATTGGTCACGGCGATCTCATGCATGAGCGATGCATAGCGATCGCGCGTGGGCGGGATCAGGGCGATGTGGATCTTGGCTGAGGGAGCATGACGCCTGACCCCATCGATGAGTTCACCATAGCAGCGCTCGATCACAAGCGGATTGCGGCCTGCTTTCAGATCGTTAATGCCTGCCATGATAATTACGTGGGCCGGCCTGGCCATGGGAAGCAGCCAGAGCCGGTCTTTGATTCCAGTGCAATCTCCACCAAGTTCATCTTCTTTGATACCCATGTTAATAACATGGGCACCACCGATCTCCTTGATGTCATTGTCTTCCACATGAGCATCGCCAAGTATGACGATGTTGCCTTCGGCATCGCGAGGTAAACGGCTTACCTCGTGACTCATATGGTCGACGCGGAGCTGATAATGCGAGGGTAACCCAACAGACATATCTCTCTCCTCGCCAGGACCGACCGCTGCGCGAAAAAAAGGCCGTGTACCAATCCAGCCGTCAGACCCGGCAACTCTGTAATGGCACGCCACACCTCTTAGGTGCAGAATGACAATTTACGGAAAAACAATAGATGGCAAGGATAATCGGCACCCACGCGGAGAACGGAAAACGGAAAACGGAAAACGGATAACGCGGGGTAAGCGGTGCGATCTGCGGACCCTAATGCTTTAATCCAGGATCTGGGCCGCGGCGGTAGACAGCGGCAACTTCAGCCGCTCGTCATCCAGATCCAGCCGATACATGATCTGGTTGTAATCGTAATATGGCGTTGGTGTTTCGACCGCGGAAAATGTCTTGGTATAGGTCCCTTCCACGTAAATATAGCGGCCGCTCGGATCGAACTCCGGATGCTGAAGCGGATTGTACCACGTGTACTTGTCGTGAGTAATCACCTTAATACCGTACACCCACGGCCCTTCAGGCTTGTCCGCTTCCAGGTACCAGGCTTCGCCAAGCATCGACGTTCCCATCAGCTCCGACGTAATCATCGTCCACCGCTTGCGGTGCGCGTTCCATGCGATGCTGCAGCCATGCGGTATGAACGCCTTGCCGCTGGCAGTATCGACCGGCCGCACAATGCACTCATCCTCCTTCAGCAGCCCCGCCTCCACCAGCTGCTTCTGCTCTGCATAGCCTGTAGCCGCCGCGCCCTTGCGCCACTTATATACTGCGCGTCCTTTGTCATCGCGGGCTATACGCGCATCCACCGTGGTAAACTCCCCGTCATTCTCCAGGCAGGTAAGCGCCTCATACACACCTGGATCTTTCGCCGCGGCGTAGGTTGCCTCCACCCGCGTCTGCTGGCCTCCCGCATGGGTGAAATAATAATATTTCTTACCCTCCCGCTCTACAAGCACTGCATGACCAGCCGGCTGCAGCGCCGCCGTAGTCGGATAATCTGTCACCAGCTTAAACTCCTCCGCCGCAGGATCAAACTCCACAATCGCGCGCTCCAGCGTACGCATGCTGGCGCCCGGCTCGATGCGGTTACACCACGCCAGCAGATGTTCACCGCCGGCGCTGTCCGGCACGTTCATCAGGCAGCTCAGCCAGAACACTCCCGACCGCTCCCCTGCATGCAGGTTCACCATCGGCTGCACAAAATCACCTTTTGAAAAATAGCTCAGATCCACTCCCCTGTCCGCCGCCAACCCGCCCGAAGTTGGCAACTCCGACATCGCCGCCGTAGCGCGGAAGTTCCCTTTCAGCGGATGCGCAAAATGCGACGTGTCGCCCCACACCCAGAACAGCTTTCCACCATACGCAGCGCAAAGCGTGCTGTCCTGCCCGATAACGCCACTGTTGATCATCGGCTCAGCAATCGGCGCCCGCTCACCCAGCGCCACCGTATCCCGGAAGATTCCCGCGCCAGTAATCCGATAGAGCCGCTCAGCGATCATCTCCCGCTGCATCACAATCGAGGCGCTGCTGCCAGGCTCCACCTTAAGCGTCGTACCGCCCATGGCAAGCGGCGGCGCATCGAACCGGTAACCGTCACTCGTCGGCTTGAAAAACACGTCGCGCCCCATGGCAGCGGGATCGTCATACGCGACCAATCCGTTACTGTCCGTCACATGACGTGTATAAAGACTCGATTCCAGAACCACCTGCGGAATGCCTCGGCTGGTGGCAGCGTCCACCACGTGGATTCGAAAGGGTGCCGCCTGTGCCAGGCTGCAAAGTGAATGCAGGCAAAACGCTGCAATGATGAAACCGATTTTCCCACTGACCACCGTCGTTACCCCATGCTGATAAATAATTTTTGTAAGAATCTGATGCAGTGGCTGCCATGTATTATGTGGAAAATCCAACTCTAAACAACAGGACGTTTCCACCCATGGCTACTCGCAAGACTCCCCTCCAACCCGCATTCCAATGCTGGAACCTGATGTGGGCGCAAATGCGCTTCCGGGCACTAATGACAGCGCTCGAGCTAAAACTGTTTGATGCCCT
>JAKFFN010000309.1:0-3874 GCA_036675025.1 Candidatus Sumerlaeales bacterium
CCTGCAGCGCCGGACCCTTTGCGGCCCAGTCGCGGCTGGAGCCGCTGCCGTATTCCTTGCCGGCCAGGATGATCGTCGGTGTGCCTTCTTCGATGTAGCGCATGGCCGCATCATAGATGCTCATCTGTTCCTGGCTGGGCTGGTGCAGGGTAACGCCGCCCTCGGTGCCAGGGGCCAGTTCATTGCGCAGGCGGATGTTTGCGAAGGTGCCGCGCATCATGACTTCGTGGTTACCACGGCGGGCGCCGTAGCTGTTGAAGTCTTTCGGCTGCACGCCGCGCTCAAGCAGGTATTTACCCGCCGGGCTGCCCTGGGCAATGCTGCCCGCAGGGGAGATGTGGTCAGTCGTTACCGAATCGCCCAGGCGCGCAAGCACCCGCGCATCGGTGATGTCTTTGGGTTCGCCGACTTCGCCCAGTTCGGTAAAGAACGGTGGCTCCTTGATATAGGTGCTGGCGGGATCCCAGGCAAACTGCTTGCCCTTAGGCACCGGCAGAGCGCGCCATGCATCATCGCCATGGAACACTTCGCCGTAAGACTTACGGAACATCTCGCTCTTCACGCTCGACTGGATTACTTCGGCGATTTCGGCGGTCGTCGGCCAGATATCTGCCAGCATCACGTGGTTGCCATCCTGATCCTGGCCGAGGGGCTCATTAGTCAGGTTGATGTTCAAGGTGCCTGCGATGGCGTAAGCCACCACCAGCGGCGGAGAAGCCAGGTAGTTGGCGCGCACCAGCGGGTTGATGCGGCCTTCGAAGTTGCGGTTGCCGGAGAGAACCGATGCGGCTACGAGGTCTGCCTTTGATACGGCCTCGGCCACATCTTCAGGAAGCGGGCCCGAGTTGCCGATGCAGGTGGTGCAGCCATAGCCAACCACGTGAAAGCCAAGCTTCTCGAGTTCAGGCAGCAGCTTCGACTCCGTCAGGTATTCCGTTACAACTTTTGATCCCGGCGCGAGGCTGGTCTTTACCCAGGGCTTCGCCTTCAAGCCTTTAGCGGCAGCCTTCTTAGCCAGCAGACCGGCGGCCACCAGAACGCTCGGGTTGCTGGTGTTTGTGCAGCTGGTAATCGCGGCAATCACTACGGCGCCGTGAGTAATGGTAAATTTTTCGTCATCCCGCTCAACGGTTGCAGAATCAGCAAGTCTGCCCAGTCCGATGGTCGCACCGCCGTCGTCCAGCCATTCCTGCTTGGCGTCAGCGGGCAGGGCACATTTCATTTCGATCAGCTCTACGAGGCTCTTGCGCCACGAACTGCGGCTGTCTGTAAGGGCAATGCGGTCCTGCGGGCGGCGCGGTCCGGCGATGCTGGGCACCACCGTTGCAAGGTCGAGCTCCAGCGTATCGGTGAAAGTTGGTTCCGGCGTGCTGGCATCGCGGAAGAGGCCCTGCTTGCGGCAGTAGGCTTCTACCAGGGCGATCTGCTCGTCGGTGCGGCCGGTGAAGCGCAGGTAATCCAATGTCTTTGCGTCGACCGGGAAGAAGCCGATGGTGGCGCCATATTCCGGTGCCATGTTTGAGATTGTCGCGCGGTCAGCCACGGTCAGCTCGGCCAGGCCGTCGCCGTAGAACTCAACAAAGCGGCCAACAACGCCCTTCTTGCGGAGTATCTGCGTTACGGTAAGTACAAGGTCGGTAGCGGTGGTGCCGGCGGGCAGCTTGCCCGTTAGCTTCATGCCGATAACCTGCGGGATCAGCATGGAGATCGGCTGGCCCAGCATCGCCGCCTCTGCCTCAATGCCGCCAACGCCCCAGCCGACTACGCCCAGGGCGTTAACCATTGGGGTGTGGCTGTCTGTGCCGACGAGCGTATCCGGATAGGCAAACATCTTGCCGCCCATTTCCTTGGTAAAGACCACGCTGGCCAGGAACTCCAGGTTAATCTGGTGCACGATGCCCATATCGGGCGGGACCACTTTAAAGTTCGAAAACGCCTCGGCGCCCCAGCGCAGGAACGTGTAACGCTCCTGGTTGCGCTCATACTCGATCTCGGCGTTATCTTCCATGGCCGTCGGGCTGGCAAACTTATCCACCTGCACGCTGTGATCGATTACGAGATCAACTTTCTCGAGAGGGTTGATGCGGTCGGGGTCGATACCCATGCGAACGGCGGCATCGCGCATGGCGGCGAGGTCAACCACGCAAGGCACACCGGTGAAATCCTGCAGCAGGGTGCGGGCGGGGGTGAAGGCGATTTCGGTGTCAGGCGTGGCCGCCGCATCCCAGTTGATCAGTGCGTCTACGCTGTCGGTGGAAAAGCTGTCGCCGCAATCGTGGCGGAGCAGGTTCTCCAGCAGGATTTTCAAACTAATGGGAAGGCGGGCAATCTTCTCCTCGCGTCCTTCCCCCGAAAGCGAATTCAGGTCAAAATAATCAAAATTCTTACCATCAAGGGTCAGAGTTTTGCGGGTCTTAAAGGAGTCCGCACTGTGTTCGCTCATTGCTTCCAGTTAACCTCCAGCCGGCACAGAGCCCGGCGTGCATAAAGATGTGTACGGCATATGCAGATGCGCCCGAAGAGCCGGGCAAGGGAAATCTGTCACTTTAACATACTTATAAGAAAAAGAAAATTGCAGGGGTGGGTGGAAATTTGAAATATGGGGCGCGGAGCGGGGGCGGGGAAATGGTCACCGGGTGGTGAGGGCGGCTGACGGGCAAGAAAAGCTGAACCACAAAAATCACAAGAAGGGGCACAAAAGAGTACAAAGAAGAGTGGAGTCGTGTCGGGGCGTGGGGGGCAATTGGCTGGTCGATTGAGGTGATTTTGTGCTGTTTTGTTTTTGACGGGTTCCGGCGTTGATTTTGCAGGGTTTAGAGAGACGTTTCGCGAAAACATAAAATCGTTGTTTTTGAAGGGTTTAAGCATTGATTTTACAGTAGTTGGAAAGCTGCCAAAAAACAACCGGCAAAAAATTTTCTGAGCGGGGTTTTTATGTTATCGGTCGTATGGATGGCGAAACGTGGGTTGGGGCGGTTGATGGAGTGGTTTTGGGTCGCAGGCATCGGGGGTTCCTTTCTATGATTTGCGGAAGGTAACCATAGAAATTTCCGGTGCGCCATTCCCGCACGGACCCTTAACGACCCTTAATGGACTATAAGTTTTGGATTAGGGGTGGCGGGCATTAATGGGTGGGAGCACGGACGGACACGGACGGACACGGACTTACACGGACGGACACGGACTCGGATGGGGGAATCGCTTGGGGGTGATGGATAAAGCCGCTGTGCGAAAGCCATGCTAAAGCGCGCTGTGGAGGAGAGGGGGGCGGTGCTGTTCAAACCATTAGCGATCCGCGAAAGCCCCTGGCGGCGTAGTAGGATTGGGCGCCATTGTGATATCTGAACACCTGGCCATAGCGGTAATCGCCGAATGGCACCGCCGAGCTTCCGGATTTCGGCCGGGGTGTCCAGCCAGCTTGACGTTTTCGCGTCGAATGCCCGAGCTCTTGCAAGTCCCGGTATTGCTTTTTAATTAAGAACTCGATGCTCATGGCTGCCGCCATATCAATGACATTGTTTTCCGGCCTGGGCCGCAGACTTCAAACAAGGAACCGCCTCCTGTCATGGTGCGTATGGCAGGGGCGAAGCCCCGATCTCATACCAGCCTAGGCCGCAGGCCTAGGAGCTTTGGAAATACCCTTATCAGGGCTGGAAGCCCGGCTCATAATCCCGGCAATTACCCATTAATTTTTGAACTCGCTACTTCCTATTAACTGCCACTATTTCCGATCCGGAGTTCACCTATGGGGCAATCGCGAACCTTTCTTTTGGTTCACATCATCTTCAGCACAAAAAATCGAAAACCTTTCATCCACGATACCGTGGTGCCGCGGCCACACGCTTACCTGGCGACGCTCGTCCGCGATCTCGAT
>JAKFFN010000026.1:0-3870 GCA_036675025.1 Candidatus Sumerlaeales bacterium
GAAGTTCAGTGGGACGATGCGCGAGACGTGTGGTACCACGACGTTATGGCCAGCGCCAGCGATGATTGCCCGGCAGAAGAACTAGACAGCGAACACCCGCTTTACATCCTGTACACCAGCGGCACCACCGGTAAGCCGAAGGGCGTGCAGCACAGCACCGGCGGCTACCTGCTCGGATGCCATGTCACAACAAAGTACGTGTTTGATATGAAGGACAACGATGTTTACTGGTGCTCGGCCGATATCGGCTGGGTAACCGGCCACAGCTACGTGGTCTATGGGCCGCTAAGCTGCGGCGCCACGGTGCTGCTGTTTGAAGGCGCACCGAACCATCCGCAGCCCGACCGGTTCTGGGAACTGATTGATAAGCACAAAGTCACGATTTTCTACACAGCTCCGACGGCAATCCGCGCATTTATGAAGTGGGGCACAGACTGGGTAAAGAAGCATAGCCTGGACAGCCTGCGCCTGCTGGGAACCGTGGGCGAGCCCATTAACCCGGAAGCCTGGATGTGGTACCGCGAAATGATCGGCAAAAACCGCTGCCCCATCGTGGATACATGGTGGCAGACGGAAACCGGCGCAATTATGATTACCCCGCTGCCGGGCGCCACGCCGGCCAAGCCTGGCTCTGGCACGCTCCCCTTCTTCGGCGTGGAGCCCGAAGTGGTCGACCGCGATGGCAACCCGCAGCCGGCTAACACGGGCGGTCTGCTCGTAGTTAAGAAACCCTGGCCAAGCATGCTGCGCACCATTTACGGCGATCCGGAACGGTTTGAGAAGACCTACTTCTCGGATTTCCCGGGCATGTACTTCACCGGCGACGGCGCCCGCCGCGATGCCGACGGGTATTTCTGGATCATGGGCCGCGTGGATGACGTTATTAACGTATCGGGTCACCGCCTGGGTACTATGGAAATCGAGAGCGCGCTCGTAAGCCACCAGAAGGTAGCCGAGGCGGCCGTGGTTGGCCGTCCGGATGACCTGAAGGGTCAGGCAGTGTGTGCGTTTGTATCGCTGGAACATGGCTATGAGCCGAGCGAGGAACTTCGCCTGGAACTGCGGAACCACGTGGGCAAGGAAATCGGATCACTGGCCAAGCCAGACGATATCCGCTTCACCGATTCACTGCCTAAGACTCGCAGTGGCAAGATTATGCGTCGTCTTCTGCGTGACATTGCCGCTGGCAAAGAAACCGTGGGCGACACCAGTACCCTCGAAGATCTTAGCGTAATGGCGAAGCTTCGCGAGGGTGAAGAGTAGAGGTTCTGGCGCCGGGGGTAACCCCGGCCATACAACAACAAGCCTCTGACGGCCATCCGCCAGAGTCTTGCTGCTGCTAATCCGTTGGTTCGGAGGCGAAAATCGAAGAACCGATGGGCAGACCGTCCGTTTGATAAGAGGTTGTCAAACGGACGGTTTTTCATTTTCAAGCCGACTGGCAGGCACAAAAAAAGCCGCACCAGACCGGTGCGGCATTTAAGTTTTTAGAGACTATTCAATTGAGAATCCGCTCAGGGTAACCGGCACGAGGGTCGGCTCCTGGTACTGCACGCCTTCAAGCTGCTCATAATTTCCGTCGGTAATGCCGTCAAAGTTGTGTTCGTCCAAATGCAGCCACACGCGGTTCTGAGGATCGTCGTATGTGGCGGTGGTCCGAAAGTTTAACTGCACCAGGTTACCCGGGGTCGGAATGTCATAAGCGGTGTCCATAATTACGGGGACGTAGGTATCAACATTGTCTACGCCGGTCAGGGGCTGGGGCGTGCCCATTGTATACTGGGCCTCAGCTGCAGGATAACCGGTGTTATCGGAGACGCTTTCCAGCGTTACCTGTGAGCTGTCATACGCCACGCGGATGCTGAATCCGGAGACATCGGTATCGCGAGGCTGAAGCTCAACCGCCATGGAAAACTGACTGTCAGGGCCGGTTGGGCGCGTTACGAAGTCAGCGGACACCAGGTAATGTGCCTGTACTAAAGAACTGCTCAGCAGGAAAACCAGAGTAGCGACAACACTCCAGATTGCCTGGTTTGGTGCAAAAATGGTCTTCAACTTCATGGTCATTTCCTTTGTGGCCTGTTAGTACAAGGCCCAGTTTCGAACAGAAGATGTGGGTTCCAGGCTGAGGTAAGTTGCGGGAATAACTAGAAAATTATGGTCATAGAGCCCGCCGAACGGGCCATCAATCGGCCACTTGTTCAGATAAATGTAAAACGTGTCCGACGAACTGAAAGTCGGGCTGGTCAGAAAGTTCAGCTTTACGAGATTTGACGGCGAGATCAGGTTTTCTGCGGTAGTCATTTGAACATGGCTGTAAACATCGGCATAGGCGACGCCTGACAGTTGTGTTTCGGTACTGCTGGTGTACTCCACGGCCGCGTGCGGCTGGCCGGTGTTATCTTCCATAGTTTCGAGCGATCCCTTTGCCGAATCGTAACCAACGCTAATGTCCATACCAGATACCAGTACGCCGGTATCTGGTGGCGCCATAGTAATGGAGACCGATAGCAACGAGTTAGGACCTGCGGCCGCGGAAACCACCACCGGCTGGACCGTGTAGTTCGTTTGCGCCGCTGCAGTTACTGCGCATAGCAGCAATGCTGCATGCATTGAAGATTTAAAAAATGTCATAACTAATGATTGCTGCACCCTGCACTCACTCCCGATCGAACAATAAGATTGAGGCCGACCCTGGTTTTCCGCCCCAGTTCGCTACCCGCGCCTTTGCATGCCATTCAAACAATGCAAGAATTGCGGAGAGCCTTAGCGGAAATGCCACGGCCGACCTCCTCTTATTACCTGTTTACCGCTTTGATATCGAACATGTGAGGTATGTTCTGCAGGTCAGAGCCCTGCAGGCCATCAATCACTGGCTCGCTGACGCGGTCCTTCACTTCGAACTTAAACGGAGGCGTAAAGCCCGGCTTCTTCTCGAACTTGATAAGGGCCAGCTTCTCGGCCTTTGCGATGTCCTCTACCGTAGTTGCGGTCAATACGCGCTGTGCGGTTGTGCCGCTGTCGTCTACAGCCGTTTCAGCACCCAGGGTGTACTGGATCTTTGCGGAAGGCTGACCGGTGTTGTCGGTGACGCCAACGATGGACACCTGGCTCGGATCATAAAGAAGCGTGAAAGCGAAACCGGCGATGTTGCTGCTGCCGCTGTTGCTCAGGCTTACGCTGAAGCTGCTGCCGGCACCAGGCGCAACGCCAAAGTCAGCCAGGATGATATTTTCTGATTCGTTCTGAGCCGGAGCGACAGCCACTGCTGTAAGTGCCAGTGCTGCCACCGCGACCCGGCTCAGGTGTTTAAAGTTTAACATTTTTTTCTCCTGCGTTTAGGGGTGAAACTTAACCCGGATCGGCCTGAACCTCACCGGGGGAGGAACGGCACCGGTTTATCCGGCGCCGCCCCTCCGCGGTTAGGGTTTACTTGATAGGCAGTGTGGCTGTGCCACCATGGAAGCGCCGCAGTGCGATAGCATCGATGTTGCTGATGTAGCTGTCGCGGTTGAGATCCATGTTCTGCTGATCGACGGAGATGTGAGTCATCTGGACGGTGCCTACTAGCACCTGGCGGAGAGACGTGAGATCGGAAGCCATCTTGATCGGGTCATCCGGGGTGATGTTGCCCAGTGCAGGGTACTTAGCGGGGTCTGTCGGGCTCGTACCCAGGGCGACTTCATAGAAGTCTTTGAAGCCGTCTCCGTCGAAGTCAGCTGTGCTCTTGGCATAGCCGAACCACGTATGACCGGAATCCGGAACGCTGGCGGCTACCCACGGACTAGATCCGAGAGTAACTTCAACGCCGTCTTCATAGGTGTCGCCGTCTGTGTCCTTCAATGCCCGGTCAGATTCAAGAGCCTCTTT
>JAKFFN010000262.1:0-3804 GCA_036675025.1 Candidatus Sumerlaeales bacterium
AGCGGCGTGAGGAGAAACCAAAGAGCTGCCACTGCCACTGCTGCGACTACACCGATGGGCAGCGCCAGAAGATTGTCTTTCCAAGGCGCCGGCGCCTGGCGCAGTGGCCTCCAAGGCGGGTCGGGCAAGAAGTCTGGAGAATCGGGTATGGCTCCAAGATGAAAGCGCATTTGCAGTGAGTTTCTTGTGACTGCCTACAATGTATTAGACGTCACTAATGGCGATCTGGAGTTTGGAGTCAAGGACGTCGTACAGTCGTTTTTTCGGTCTGCCAAACACCTCGCGAGGGACTGCTTATGTATCCTTCGGGAACTCTTCCAGCTCTGTCCGGTCCGCCGGTTTTTCTCTCACTTCATGAACTGATGGCTGGGTGCTGATTTGTGACTTGCATACGCAGGTTGTCACGTGACTATCCGCAGTTATGAAAAGACAAATTGTAGTACTTGCAGTCGCCTTGGCGGCGGTCGTTTTCCCGGCGTTAGCTCCTGCGGCTGAGAAGGCCATGCTGCATATCAAGATCGGCCAGGCTCAACCGGAAGTGTCGTTTGAGGGGTGGACGCAAATCTCCGACATGTATATTCCCAAGGGCAAGCCCGGCGGCGAAGGTGGGGGACTTATCCGATTCCCACTTCAGCCCGACGACTACTATATACTGGTCTACGCGCCGTCCAGTTCCCGTGAATTTAAAGAGACTTCAACAACGGTCTATTTTAACGACCATCAACTGCGCATCGAACCTCAGGAAAAGGGAGAGCGGATCAAAGGCCAGAACTGGTCGCGATTCCACGGTCGCGTTACGGCAGACATGTTTGAATCCACCAGGTCTCAGACTCTGCGTCTCGTTGGCGACGGCCCGGTTTTTGAGGTGGACTTTCGCGGCGCCCTGCCACCCGGACCGCCCACAGGCGGCACCCTGGGCCGCACCGGCTGGAACCAAAACGCCCAGCAGTTCATCTTTTCACCGACCTTCTGGGTAGAGCCAGTTAGCGGCGCCAGCGCTTACGCCGCTACAATTCAAAGCCGAAACGGAAGAACCTCCCATACCGCCGCATCCTGGCGAACCGAAACCATCAACATGATGGAGGAACAGGAAGAAGCTCCATACAACAGCCAAAAGGTTAGCGAGGAAACCGTGGCTATTGATCTGGCAAGTATCTGGGACCAACTGCCGGCCACCGATAGCTACGTGGCATGGATTGATGCGTTTGGTCCGGCGGGAGAATCCCTTGGCCGAACCGAAGCTTTTGTGTTTCACAAGCCCGAAATGTTTAGTGGCGTTACTTTCGACCCGGCATGCGGTTACCTGGAGTCGGCCAGGAAAAATTTCAAAAGACTGCTGGCGCAATGCCGCGAGGACGCAGCCAATGGGCTGCCGCCTCTGGGGGGATATCGTATGTCTGTCCAGTTCCCCACGCGCATCTATTGCCAGGTAGCCGATGGCTTTCTGGCCTACGCTGAGATGGGCGCTGAAAACCCGGACGAGAAGCAGGAGGCGATCTCCATTGCCACCTATTTCGGCGAAGAACTGCTAAAAATTCGACTGGAAAAGGGTCCTTACCGGGGCCTGACTAAAACGCATACCGCGGCCTGGAAAAAGGGTAAGAACTGGTTCCAGCCGAATCGGGCGGGAATGGCCGGAACCACCCTGTTGAAACTGAATTCAGCCACAGGCGACAAGAAGTTCCTGGATGCCGCGATTCAGATCGCGCAAACGCTGGAATCCACGCAGTTGGACGATGGTCGCTGGGTGTATCGAGTGGACGAGAAGACCGGAAAGGTCACTAATGACTATACGAGCGATTTGTCGGAAATTATCCTGTTTCTCGACCAGATAATTGAACAGGAAGGGCATAAGGAATTTGCCGACTGCCGCGACCGCGTAGTGCAATGGATGCTGGATAACCCCGTAAAGACCATGAACTGGCCAAACGCGTACGAGGACACGGTGCACCATCCGGCGTATGAGAATAACCAACACTGGGACGTCCAGTATTTCATACGTCATCTGGTGCGCCACGCCACTCCGCAAAACGGTTACCAGAAGATCGCCGAAGATCTCGGGCGTTGGGTTGAAGACCAGTTTGTCATTTGGGAAACCTCTGATCTGCCGATGTGGATGGGACCAGGAGCAAAGGAGAAATACACCTTCCGCAAGCTGGACGTGTGCGGTCCGCTGTTGCGCATGTATCAGGATCTGCACGAGGGTACCGGCAAACAAATCTATCTGGAAAAAGCCACCTTGATCGCCAATGCATTAACCCGCTACCAAATGCCCAACGGTTTCTATCCGACCTTCCCCGTTTACAGCGAAGCGCCAGATGGGTCTTACGTCGTTTCTCCCAGATTCAACGCCATAAAGGTCAAAGGCGGTCCCGGCGTATGGCCGAATAACACATCTTACACCGGTCAATGGGTGTTGGAATTCGCCAGGTATGCGGATGCTTTGGGCGAGCGCAAACCGAGTTATCCGATCAATTGAGCTGATCCGAAATCCAGCGGCAATTTATAACCTTCTCCACAAGATCAAGCGGGACGTAGTAGTAATGGTTGGAAGCTTCAAAGCCGATTTTCGAATCGGCCTTTGTCAGGCGGTAGAGCCGCTTGGCCAATTCGGCTTCATTTGAAAGTACTTCAGCCATGCCACGGCTATCTTTGCTGTCGCGGGCTATAATAAATCGGGCCTGGTTGGCGCAACTCGCAAAATGAATTCCGGCCGCATCTGCAAGGCGGATGTCGGCCTCCAGTGTATTGAGCTTTTGGGGCGCACATTTCTCCAGCGCCTGACGCAAGTGTGCAAGGCCGTCGGTCCAACCTGCCGACAATTTCTCAAACTGCTGTATCCAGATATCCGTCGGATACGGCCCGCGCCAGCTGTTTAAATCATCGTAGGGAAAGCCGACCATAGTAGCTTTGTACCCCGTTGGCTTTATGTGCAAAATATTAGCCGGCCCGACCTGCTGCGGGCCAGTGTACAGCACTTGGGTGTGGTACGGAAATTCGGTAAACGCCTGGCTGAACGCAGTCCAGGCAAGGCGAACATCCGCCGTGGCGTCGAGTCCATACCTGGCAGTTACAACCTGATCAAGCGCCTGGTCTGCAGTGATTCCCGGGGTGTCCGAAATGATCTGGGCTACCTGCAGGTTGGGCGAGGGATATCCGCCGAGCGACCAGCTAAGCATCATCCCATCCACGCCGGCTGCGGCCAGGTTTAGCGAATGGCTGGCAACAAGGTCTGCTACAGGTAACCAAGGCACCGCCGACATCTCCCATGAGTTGTTAAACTGCACCTTGGCAATCGCTCCCAGCCCGCGCTCCTTTGCCAGCTTCCAGTGGCGGGTCGCCCGCGGGCCTGGTCCCACAGCCGAAAGTGAGTACTCTCCGATTGTCGTGTTAACTCCGCCGCGTAGCAGAGGTTTAGCCCATTCGCTGACAGACATCAGGTCAACGCCAGACGGCAATGCTTCAATGGTCTCGGTTGCATCGCCGTGGTGATTCCATCCCCAATCATAGCAAATCACTTGTGCCTCCGGGGCGCTACGCCGCACACCGTCGCGAATGGTGGCATTGACCTCTGCAATCAATTCGGCAGCCGTACGTTTAGAGCAGCGCGGGCACTCCTGCTGTCTGAAGTGAGAGGCACAATGGGTCAGATTTTCTGAAGCTGTAATCGTAAAAACGCCGCCCAAAGCTGGCGCTTCCGAAAACACTTTGGCCAGTGCATCACTCATCCATGCACGCACCTTCGGGTCTGATGTGCACATGGCGTAGTAATCGCCCTCGTTCACCCCCTTCATCTGCGGCCTG
>JAKFFN010000200.1:0-3800 GCA_036675025.1 Candidatus Sumerlaeales bacterium
GGGGAAATCTTGAAGTATCCAATTCAGTGTCTTTTGTTACTGGTCACGCTGCTGACTTGCAGTGGCCATGCCTCAGAACTCAACAACCGCTATGCTGTTAACGGCATCGACTGGCCGCCGGTTGCCGCGTTTTATGACACGCAGACATCCAGCACTGTCGGTGTTTTGCGCTTTGATGCCCGCGGTATTCAGATATATGATCTCACCTGCGGCAGTGATCCGGAGTTCAGGTCGTTTCTAGCAGATTTTATCGCGATGCTGCAGGGGACAGATGGACAGTCTTCCACTACTGCGGCTTCACCTGAAAGCAGCTCACCTTTAGACGCATCAACAACATCTGCCAAAACTGCCGTTGCGGCTGCAATACCGCCCGGCCTAATATTGGACGAATTGGCTAGTACGGAAACAGAACGGATTCGGGAATTGGTAGAGAAACGGGGACCTGCCGGCGGGCTCAGGGCGATGGCTGCTGAGCAGATGTACAATTATGCAATGTCGGTACCGGAGACAACCAGCACATTTACTTTTGCCAGTTACGGAACATTAAGTGGTATGATCCACACATCTGGGTATATCGCACATCCGAAACAGGTCGCTGATATAATCCGTGGTCACGAGGATTTTGAACAGAGCGAGTATGTAGAGATCCATGCTTCGGTAGCGAGCGAGGCCGGTTACCTGCAACGGTTGGCTGACATTCTTGATAAGCCAACACAGGGACCGGACTGGGTGATATCGCATCGTGGCTTTAGCAGCGTAGATCACTTTTTATACTCTGAGCGCGAACTAGTGGAGGCCGAACAGGCAGCCCGTGAAGGTCATTCGGGCGCAGCGTTTGTCCTTTTTCAGCATTACGACAACATGGCTCTTACAGATGTCGACAATCAAAAAGATTTGCTTAAGCTGGCTCATGAATGGCTTTATAAATCCGCCGAAGGCGGTTTGCCTGTTGGTCAGTACAACGCGGCGTATCTTGCGGTATGGAAGGGGTTATGGCCAAAGGAGAAGGCGGCGGAGTGGATTGGGAAACTTAAGGCTAAGCCAGATGAGTTAAAGAAACAGCCGTTTGTGAAGGACCTTGAGTACCTAAAGCAGGATTTAGAAGACTCGAAGGAGTCGCGGCAGGGACCGGCATAGTCTGAAGTGTGAGAGTGTAGACTGCGTCCCTGCAGGCATCGCTACTTTTGGGGAAAGTCGGGTGACGGTTCGTGTCGTGAGTTGTGCGAGGTGCGTCCACTTTACGGAATAAATTCCGCGGTACACCTTGGTTGACGCTTGAGCCTGCTTCGCTGGTGGAGCGGATAATGTGCCTTAGGAGCACGGGTGAGGGCACCCGTGTTACCTTGAAACAGGCGATACACGGCATTTTGTGTCTTGGATTGTGCGAAATGCGTCCACTTTACGGAATAAATTCCGCGGTACACCTTGGTTGACGCTTGAGCCTGCTTCGCTGGTGCGGCGGATAGTGTGTCTTAGGGGCACGGGTGAGGGCACCCGTGTTACCTTGAAACAGGTGATACACGGCATTTTGTGTCTTGGATTGTGCGAAGTGCGTCCACTTTACGGAATAAATTCCGCGGTACACCTTGGTTGACGCTTGAGCCTGCTTTGCTGGTGCGGCGGATAGTGTGCCCTGGCTCCCTGCTGCTGCGTCTTTGCCACCGAAGAATCATTGCCCCATAATCAGTCCTGGTTCAAGCTCTTGAGATACTCTGCCAGTTCGTCGTGAATCTCGGGACGGTCCCACATGAACTTCTGCGGGAACTGACCCGTTAGCGTATAAGGTGCGGGTTCGGGCGGCACCATTCTTTTCATGTCTTCCACTGTGCCCAGGTACTCGCCGATGCGGTATCCATACATATCCAGATCCGTGATGCCGAGTTTTCTCGCTTCTTCACAGATGTCTTTGATTTGAGCCGCCGTTGGAAACTGGGCAGTGCCGGGGAGCCTTTGCTCTTTGCTGTTGGCCGACCAGAAAGTATAAATCATTTTCTTCTCCGGCCCGATCAGCTCTCTCACTTTGGTAATCGAGTTCCGGGTAATTTCCAGCGCCTTATCGTGGGATTCCGTAGACGTCGTCCAGCTCGCCATAGTGTATCCGCAAACGGCATCAAAGTGCTTTGCTACCCGGGCAAAGTCCAGCCCCTTGTCCAGCTGACGCTCCTTGTTCAATATGTTGTTCACCGTGTCTTCAAGGTAGATCAGGTGGTTCGGGTCCGGGTCAGCGGCGCGTATATAGGCGACAGTATCCTTCGCCCAGTCTTCCCACCATCCCTGCCGTACGGCGACCCATTCATCCCAACGCGGGTCGCCAGGTTTGCGAGGCAATGGAGTGCCGAATGCCTTCTGCTCATACGGCCCGTAAGAAAGACCACTGCCACCAAAGGCATCGTCAATGGCATAGCCTACGAGTGCAGGTTCGCCCTTATATGTATTTACGACGTCTTCAAGGTAGGCCTTCCACTGGGTCGACCGCCATTCCGGATTGAACGTATCGAAGCGTTCACCAATTTTTCCATCTGCGTTTACCTGCATGAACTTAGGGTCGCGCGGAAGCGAGTTTGCGCGGGGATGCCAGATAAGTAGATAAACACCTAGGCCGGATTTATGGGCAAGCCGAAGCGCCTCTTTCGTGTCGTTCTTCCTCGTGGCCACAGCTGCGATATCAAGTCCCCAGCAAATGAGCACATCTGTAAAACCGAGATTCTTCATCGTGACAAAGTCACCCTCCCAGTCTGCCTTGGGCGCTGAGTTCAGCCAATACCAGCCACTCACGCGCACCTTGGAATCAGCCCTGCCCTGGGCCGGCACTGTTGTCTGCGCTACAAGGCAATGAACGGTGCAGAGGCAGATGAGAAAGATTATGAGTTTGCGAAGGAACATCGATTGTGTCTCCGTGCTATTGTTGTGTAAGGGAAGGTGCGTTGGAACTCTTATGCGAGTTTATACTTGCGGCAGCAACAAACCCTGTTGCTGCCGCTTCAATACTAATGAGGGTGATTCGGCGACTCTTAGTATACGCACCAATCGGATACGTTAGAGGTCGCAGTTTCATTGATTTCGTCAGCGCCAATATCTGACTTCAGGGCTGAAGCAGGCATTGGCCTGACCTGGCCATCTTTATCAGTCAGCACTGGCGGTGTAAGCGCAATGGCCCTGGCAACTACGCGGGCATCATTTACCAGCAGGTTACCCACGGTATCCGTAATGGCCGGGTCTGTGGTGGCAGCGCCGAAATAATCAAACTGCGTTGCCTCAAACGGAACTCCAGAAGCGGCGCCTCCCGTTATGATTATCTCGCGGCCGGGCCGTACGTTGTAGGAATTGGCATCACCCTGCAGAGTTTGACCCGATGCTGTAGGATTGAAGATAGCGTAGTTGAGGCTGGGGCCGTCGAAGAAGCAGTTCGAGATCGTATGGGTTTCTGGCTGGGTGCCCGGGAAATAAAGGAACCCGAAGGCGGTTCCACCCGCTGCCGGCGTGGTGCCGTTGAAGGTGCAATGCTTCAGCGTGATTTCAATGTTCTGGTTTTGCGGCAACAGCGGGTTATTAATCACGCTGGCCTGGGCAGGAGCTACGCTGTTCCTGAGAGCGGTAAAGCTGCAGTTAACCGCGGTAACAGGCCCATGCGTAGAATTCTCATTTTCAATGTAGAAGGCACCGGTAGTGTTGGGCGGCCACCCCAGCGGCATTCCGCCCTGGATGACAGTGTTTGTGAGGTTCAGCGATCTTGGTATGGCAATTTCAACAAATCCCTCGGCAGTACCCATTCGCGGGCCGGAGCTCAGCCCGCTCAATCT
>JAKFFN010000248.1:0-3775 GCA_036675025.1 Candidatus Sumerlaeales bacterium
CCAATTACCAATTACTAATTACTAATTACTAATTACTAATTGAGGTGCCGCTTCGCGGCAAAAAATGATGTCTGCTTACCGATTATACCTGAAATGGTTTACGATCGTAAGACTCTGCCCGAAACCATTTACGGTGGGGGATCACCATGGCCTGGCATCAGACTCATACCCCTGGCAGGAATTCACTTCAGCCCCTACCCTATCGGTTGCAGCGCAGCCAAATCGTTTGCAATGCAGCCAAACCCTCCACTTTCGTGCCGCAGGCACACCACAATTCGTAATTAGTAATTAGTAATTGGTAATTACTCCCTTCGGTCCACTCCGCAATTGACACAATGTCGTAACAGACCCCTCCTCGAATAACCCCAAACCCCGCCCGTACTTCTTTACGCAGACTCTCCAAAACCAGGGGACTAGAGGTTTTTGACCATGAAAGTGGAAGCAAACATTACAGATCGCAAGCTCGGCCATGAGTGGTATGGCTGGGACGGTAACGTGGAAACGCACGAAGGTTTTATTGAAGAACCCAAGCGCCTTTTCCTCGGAATTGTGGCGTTTACGTTCGGGCTGATTTTTGCCGTTGCAGGCGTGCTGGTGTGGGGTTTTTACCCGCGCCTTGAGTCTATCCATCCCGCGGTAGCCACGGGCAGCCTGGCTGTGCTAGTTGCATTTGCGGCTGCGTTTGCCGTGTGGTTTGGTTCCATCTGCCTGGTGCTGCTGACGAACAAGCCGAACAAGATGGCTTTTAAGGTCGGCATGCATTTCATGAAGATGTTCGATTTCTTTTCTTCGGTCTCCAAACACTGCGGCATTTCCAAAGATCGCCTCGGCTATTCCCTTATCGAGATTCACAATGAGCTGATCCGCATGAGAATGCGCCAGGCCAGCAATGGCCGTCTGCTGGTACTTTCACCGCGCTGTCTTGACCGCGAAAGCGCCGACCAGATCCGCGCCCTTAGCTCCGAATACGATTGTGATTTTTACATGGCTCCCACCGGCGCCCAGGCCCGCCAGAAAGTCGTGCAGGCCAAGCCGGCAGCCATCATTGGTATCGCCTGCGAGCGCGACCTGATTTCCGGCATCCGCGACGTCGGCCTTTACTTCCCTGTGCTTGGCATTACCAATAAGCGCCCCATCGGCCCCTGCAAAGGCGCCTTTATCGATATGAACGAGTTGCGCTCTGCTATCGAGGTTTTCCGTAACCGCTACAACATCGGCGGTGGGAACGATTCTGGCAATGAATCGAAGGTGGAACAGGCGGAACTCAAAACCGCCGCTTCCTGATCACCAGTAGGAGGGTATCACCATGGAGGTACGCGTTGTTTATCACGACAGCGTTAAGGATCTCGTTGGAACAAACGTCGAGGTTCTCCACCTGGATGACTCCGCCACGGCGGCAAGTCTGCTTTCGCGTCTGAGCGCAAGCCATCCGGGAGCGCTGAGCCAGGTTGGAAGTCTTCAGCTGGCGCGCGGAGGGCAGACCATTACGCAGGATGCGTTTCTGCAGGACGGCGATATAATCGACGTCTCTATCAATCAGCAGCGTACGGCGTAAGTAGCTTTACTGCGGAGCTAAAAGAGAGAGAGTTTAACGCCGCTTAAACGGCAAAGGCCGGAGACTTACCAAGAGTCTCCGGCCTTTCGTTTTTTTGAATCGCAACGGTTTACTTCAGCATCTGAAGCTGAACCTTATCAATGTCACCCTGGAAGGCGAAGTGATTGTCGTATTCGCCTACCGGCGAATCCTGGTCAAAGCCGACCGTCAGGCCCTGCTCAGGGGTTTCCAGGAACGGGCCAAAGAAATCTCCGGTTACAGGTTCTCCGTCGTTTATCTGCAGAAAAGCCGTTCCGTCACGTTCCACGCGGGCGTGTATGGTTGCGGGTCCTTCGCCTTGCACAGGCTCAGATGTGATAATGCAAAGCTGCCCGGCCCGGCGCGCCACAAAATTAACCCGGCCCTGTTTCACATACAGCGAGTAACCATGTTCGACGGCTCCGTGCGATACGATGACGCCCTCGGGGGCCATGCGCGCAATGTGAGCCGTGATGCTTACCCCTGCATCGGATAGCGCCGGAGCGTACTCGCGGTAATATACATTGCCAGTTTCGAGTTCGAGTTCTGTGGGCGCGTTCTCCGGATCAGGAACGCGGCTTCGCAGGCGATGGGCGCCGTAAGGTTGCACCTTGCTGCTCTCTGCATACTTCTGCCAGGCCGCCGCCATCTGCTTCACGCGCTCCGGCTGCTCGCCCGCCAGGTTGTTCATCTCGCCGCGGTCCACGCTAATATCATAAAGTTCCCACGGCTTGTTCTCTTCGGCCACAAGCTTCCATTTTCCATCGCGCACGGCGCGGTTGCCTTCATGCTCCCAGAAGATCGGCTCCTCGCGGTCAAATTCACCTTTGCCCGTCAGCAGCGGCGCCAGGCTTTCGCCGGCCATCGGCTGGATCTTGTGTCCTGCCCGCTGGTCCGGGTACTTTGCTCCCGTCACCTCCACCACTGTCGGCATCAGGTCGATCAGGTGCGAAGGCGCCGACACCACATCATCATTGGCACTGCCCATACCGGCCGGCCAGTGGACGATCAGCGGCGTTGCGATACCGCCTTCATGAGCATACTTTTTCACCAGCCTGAAAGGAGTATTCGACACATTTGCCCAGGCCGGGCCGTAGCCTACAAAGCTCGTTGCCGGGCCGGCCATTACGCCTTCGCCTGTCTTTACGACCTTGCCATCGCGGGTCTGCATGGGCGGGAGCGTACGGTGCTGAAGTTCATCCGGCGCCATCACGTGTACGTTCTCCGGCCGCTTCTGGTTGTTATGGAAAAACTCCTCATCGCAGCCGCCATTATCATGCATATAGAGAACCAGCGTGTTGTCCAGCTCGCCGCTTGCTCGAAGCTGTTCGACGATCTTCCCGATACCCTCATCCATACGGCTGATCATGCCGGCAAACGCTTCCATGCGCCGCGTTTCGTAGGCTTTGTTCTTCACCGCGTCCCACTCGCCTGTAGTAGGCGCCGGTTCCGTTACCGGCGGCATCAGGCCAAGTTCCTTAAGGTTTGCGATGCGCTGCTGCCGGATGGCGTCATAGCCAGCGTCGTACTTGCCCTTGTATGGCGCAATGGCATCATCCGGTGCCTGGATGGGCCAGTGGGCCGCCGTGTATGCCAAGTACATGAAGAATGGTTTCTCGTCGTTGGCAGCTTCGTGATCCTTCAGATATTTCACCGCGTTATCGCTGATCGCGTCTGTGTAGTAGTAGCTGTCGGTCTTGTACTCCGGGTCATTTTCGGGCGTGATGTAGGTGTTATCGCGGCACAAGGTAGCCGGATCATAGAAACTTCCATACCCGGCCAGAGTTCCGTAGAATTTATCGAAGCCGCGCTGAAGCGGCCAGCCGGTAGGATCGGCGGGATCAGCCACGCGCTCGGCCAGGTGCCACTTGCCGGTCATGTAGGTGCCGTAGCCGGCATCTTTCAAAACTTCAGCCATGGTTACGGTATCGCTGGTGAGACGGGTCATGTAGCCCGGGTATCCTGTTGCCCACAGCATGTGTCCCACGCCTGCCTGGTGAGGGTAGAGGCCCGTCAGCAGGCTGGCGCGGCTGGGGCAGCACCGCGCCGTGTTGTAAAACTGCGTGAACTTTTTCCCGTTATCCGCCAGTTTGTCGATACTGGGCGTCTGGATTTCACTGCCAAACGCGCTGATATCTGACCACCCCATATCGTCAGCCAGGATCACGAGTACGTTCGGGCGTTTTTCATTTTCCTGCCCGC
>JAKFFN010000247.1:0-3748 GCA_036675025.1 Candidatus Sumerlaeales bacterium
GTCAGGCGTCCACGATACCCGGTAAAGCGCCGCGTAAACCTGACCCTGCCGCGCATCCAGCAGCGGACACACCAGCGCATCGCGACCCGATGCCGCCCGTACCGCCAGGGCTTCCATCGTTCCTACGCCCACAATGCTCGCACCCGACGAATAGGCGAGGGCCTTTGCCACGCTCAATCCAATGCGCAATCCCGTAAAGCTACCCGGTCCCACGGCCACACCAATAGTCGTCACGTCAGCCACCTGCAGTTCCGTCCGCTCCAGCAGCCATTCGATCGAAGGCAACAGGCGCTGCGAATAGAGCTGCTTCGTGGTAAAGCAGACCGATCCCACCAGGCCGCCATCGCCCAGCAGCGCCGCGCCGCCAGAATGCGTCGAAGTTTCCAGCCCTAGAACCAGCACAGCAGACCCCTCAACCTGGCAGACGCTGCCGCGTTCACCGTCCCAGCTTCTTTTTTACCAGTGGCTCAATCGCCTGCCACAGCTTCTCGTTACCGTTGCGGATAGGATCCACCGTCGGCAAGCCCAGCAACGCTTCTATCTCCTGCTCCCGCTTTGCCGCCTGCTCCGGTGATAGGTCGTAAGTATTCAGCGCCACACACGCCACCTTCGGCGCCTTGTAGTAGCTCATCAGGTCTTCATACTGGCGAACTACCAGGGGCAGCTCAGGCAGGGGAATGGCCGCTTCCGGGCGGAAGCTGGCACGCGTCGGTTGGTGGCAGAGAACAAACACATCAGGCATCGACCCCAGCATCAGCCCCAGCGTAACCGGACCGTAAGCCGGGTGAACAATGGCCCCCTGACCCTCCACAAAAATGACATCGCAGTCTTCGGCGTCCAGTTCCATCACCAGGCGTTCCACTTCGCCCGGCATAAAATCGCCAGGCACTGCATCCAGCGGTGTTCCTCTGCCCTCGATAAGAATGCCCGTTTGGCCGGTGGCTACGAAACCCGCCTTGTAGCCGCGTTCGCTGGCCTTTTTCTGCAGCTCAAGTGAAGTCGTCATCTTGCCGACGTTGCAATCACTTCCCACCGCAAGCACCACCAGGGCCCGCGTCTGTAAAGCTCTGCCGCCGCCGACAACCAGGTCGGGCCGTGGCCGCCGCACATCCCACAGCTTCACGCCCTTGATGTCTGCCAGGGCGGCAAATTCCGAGTCATCAGACAGGAAGAAGTGCAGGCCGCTCCAGACATCCAGCCGCGCCTCTATCGCGTCATTAACAATAGCACGCCATTCCGTAGGCAACTGCCCGCCAGATGGCGCAATACCGATCAGCAGCACGTCCGGCTCGTGGGTCATGGCGTCCGCAATGCCAGCTACAATCGGCGTATCACCGCCGAACCCCAATACCTGCTGCACTGTTTTGCCGGCATTGGTTGAGTCAATTACCGCTACAACCTGGTGGGGGGAATACCGGATAACCCCTACTGCCGTTTTTGCGGAATGAATGTTAAAACTGCCTTCTGCAAGGATGCAGACGCGGTGCTGCTCAGATGACATTAAAATCTTCCTGTAGACTGCTGCGTGGTGTACACCTCCGGAACGGTCATCTCGTGGCGCCGGGTCCGGTCGGTGTTAAGCTTGAGAAGCTGGTTGGTATCGATAAGCGGGCTGGACTGGGTTGCCACTGGTCCAGAGGCTGTCTTGCGCGCTGCGGCAATGGGTTCGCCCACGGGCTGTTTAACATACTTTATAGCCGTCGCGCGATAGAAGTAATCTTTGCTTTCGCCCTGTTCCACGCTGAAGAACGGGGTGTCCGGGTTTTCCTTCCAGCCGCGGATGTTGTTATGCAGCGGGCGCACGCGGATCAGCGCATCTGCGCCGATGGCCGTGCCCTTCGCCTGCAGGTCCTTTAGCTGCATGCGCGTGGTATCCTCGCATTTGTCAGTGCTGATGTAGCTGTCTACAGTCGCGATCTCCTGGTACTGCTCAGCCAGGTCCGTTGTGTAGAGCGCGAGGTTTGGTTTAGGTGCGCCCGCTGGCAGACACGTACGGTCGATGGACCGGATGGGCGGGTTGTTGCCGCAGCAGTCAACCTGGGCGGCAAGCGGGGCTACGCTCAAAAGGCAAATAGCCGTGGTAATATACGAAAAAGTGCGCATAATGACGAAATCGAGCACCCGCGCCGGAGGCTAGTCAAGGGCTACGCGTTGAAACTTAACATAAGACGTAAAGCGGCCTCATCCGGAAGAAATTCGCGCCGCGGGGGGTATGGCCTTCATGGCAGCCAGTGTGGCCGCCAGAATTTCAGCAAGCGGAGACGACGAAATGCCCGGAATTTCCATCACCTTTGGTATCATCCTGATTCTCCAGGGAATTATCACCTACTTCATCTCTGACTCGAGATCCTTTACGGCCCTTATTCCTGCCATCTTTGGCGGACTACTCGTAGTACTGGGCTTTGTCGCCAAGAAACCCGATCTGCGCAAACATGCCATGCATGCCGCCGCGATGGTTGCTTTGCTCGGCATTATTGGCGCCCTGATGCGCGCAATTCCTGCGCTTGCCCGTGGCGCTGAAATCAACCTCGGTATTGGCTCTCAGCTGGTTATGGGCGTTCTGCTGATTATCTTCCTGGTGCTATGCATCCGTAGCTTCATTGCTGCGCGCCGCGCCCGCACAGCCGTTCCGCCAGTAGAGTAATCTT
Source organism: Candidatus Sumerlaeales bacterium (assembly GCA_036675025.1). Taxonomy (GTDB): domain Bacteria; phylum Sumerlaeota; class Sumerlaeia; order Sumerlaeales; family Sumerlaeaceae; genus JAKFFN01. The sequence goes on from JAKFFN010000247.1 coordinate 2,649, forward strand.
TCCACTCAAGTCCTTTGATCTAACCTGAAACAAACAGGGGACGTCCACGCCCTATCCGGTTACGTATTGATAGCGACCTTCAGTTTTTCCCAGGAGTTAACCAGATGAAAGTCAGAGAAGCAGACCTCATTGGTATTGGCAAAAAGTACCAGATACAATCCGACTATAATGAAGAGGTCGTCATCATAATCCATGACGATGGCCGTCGGGAACTCTACAGCTATGATCCCGTTGAAGACCAGTCTACACCCGTACTCACGCTGAACGACAGTGATGCGCGTCAGGTGGCTGGCATTATCGGCGGGTTATCCTACAAACCCAAGGCACTGGAAAACGTTGAAGTTGCCCTTCATGATCTCGTTATCGAGTGGTACAAGGTTCCAGCCGAATCACCGGCATACGGTAAAACCATTGGCGAACTGGCCGTACGCAAAACCACTGGTGCCGCCATCATTGCAGCCGTCAAAAATGAAGGATCCGTCATCAACCCCGGACCCGAATACGTCATAACCGAGGGAACCACTCTCGTGGTATCCGGACAGCGAACTCATATCAACTTACTGAAAGATCTCCTGTTAGGCAAATGATCCACCTCAGATAACGTTGAAAGAGTTTAGCTGCTTATGAACCATCTCATCCTGGAAATTGGAATCGCAGTAAGCCTGGTAGCCGCTGCAGGCCTTTTATCCAACAAGTTGCGGATGTCGGTTATCCCGTTTTACATTATCATCGGCATGGTCCTGGGCAGCCCGGACGCTCCGCATATCGGAGCCATTGACCTGCAGTTCGAAGAAAGCAAGCCCTTCATCAATTTCATGGGCCGGCTTGGCGTGCTGTTCCTGCTGTTTTACCTGGGCCTCGAGTTTTCGGTTGGCCGGTTGTTGAAATCCGGGAAATCTATCGTAGTCGGCGGCGGCTTTTATGTCGCTCTTAACTTTATCTCAGGCGTGCTTATCGGCCTGCTCATGGGTCTGCCCTTCGCCGAGATGATGGTACTCTGCGGCATTATGACCAGCTCATCCACCGCTATCGTGGCAAAAGTGCTGACCGACCTGCGACGCACTGCTAACCCGGAAACCGAACTGATCATGGGCATGATC
>JAKFFN010000391.1:0-20860 GCA_036675025.1 Candidatus Sumerlaeales bacterium
TGTCGCTGCTGGAAGGGGTGCGCTTCGGCGACCTTGGCAGCGCGCTGCCTTGCTTCTACCGTAGCGACCTCGATCCGATGCTGACGCAGGCCTTCGATGCCGCCGGATGGAAGCCAAGGGCAAACGCAAGGGCGGAGTGTGGGTTCGAGAACCAAAGGTTACCCCGGCCATGATGCGCAACTGGGTGGATGCGAAAGGCGTGGAGTTGCGGGGTGCCGGCGTAGATGAATCGCCCCACTGCTATAAGCGTCTGGACGAGGTGCTGGCCGAGCATGCGGATTCGGTTAAGATCCTTCACCGACTGACACCAATTGGTGTGGCCATGGCCGGTGCTGACGTGGTTGACCCTTATAAGGACTAACTGAGGCCGTTCGGCTGGCCCTTATTGTCTAACCCCAGAGATGGATTGCGCCCACCGCGAGTAGCGCCACGTCTACAATCAGGTGGCTGATCCACGGAGCAACCAGGCTATTATTACGCTCATACATCCAGCACCAGATGGCTCCGCCTATCGCTACCCCTATGCTGAAAAAGGCAATCCATACCCACTGCCCCCAGCCGGTATAGGCTGCTACTACAAGAACATGGTGAGCAGCAAAGCCGACGCTGGCTACCAGGTAGGCAACCCACCGCTTTACCCGCTGGCGCAGTTGGCCGAAAACGAACCAGCGCCAGTAGTATTCTTCCAGGAACGAGTGAAACACCGAGATGAACACGGCCAGCAGCAGATATTTGCCGGGAGTATCGGCACCAAGCCCGGTGAGTTTTTCTTTCAGAGCCGCATCAAAAGTCGCAAACACAGGAGACTGGCGCAAGTAGCCCAGGTAAAGCGCAAGGATGGCGCCAGCGGTAAGCAAACCGAAGAGAACACCCGCCAATGTTCCTGCCGTTCTTCCTTCAAACAACCGGATGCGCTGGCGGAACACCCAGAGAACCAGCGGGATCGGCATGGCGAACTGGATGATCTTGGTGAGGCTGTAAACAGGTCCCATGGCCGGCGAACCGGAGAGGACGATAAAGTACAGCCAGGTTGCAAAAGTCGGCAACGTACAGGCTATCGCCATGATTAGCACGAAAAGTCCTGTTGCTTTTTCTTTTCCCTTTTCTTTTCCTTCTGCCTCGTTTACTTGTGCAGGTTCAGTTGATGTGTGTAAGAACAATTCTTACTCCTTCAATACCAGAGGTAAATCTTCTATTGCAATGTGTTGTTAACAGGTTAACGCAAGATTCACAGGCTGTGATTTTGCGGCAGTTTAAAATTAATGCTTGCTCTGCTCAATTCCCGAAGACTTTAAGTGCTTGTGATACAATGATCGGAACTTATACAATGAAATCATACGAGAGCAACGCCCAGTTTACTTCCGTGGTGCACTCAATGGTGAAACACAAGGTTCAAGGTATCCTATGGGACCTGTTGGCGTGGCTGGATAATGACGGTGAAATTCAATCAGTTCGGGACATTTTATCTTACATAAGACTCTTTACTGACTTTGGCGATAATAGCCAGGGGCGGCTTTTTTATGAACTGGTCAAAGACAACAAAACGCTCCGCCTTGTTCTTCCGGAGATAGCCGTGCGACTTGTCAGCCGCGGCAAGGCTACCGGGACAACCTGGCTGGAAGACCTCGGGCGCCATATCCAGGAGTTGCACCGTGTTGAACCGCATCCGGGTGTGGGCGCCGAACGCGACGCCACGCTCAACGATGATTAACCGTTTCAGTCACCGCCGGGATAACTAGACTTCACCCAGGTAAAGTTTTTTTACGGTCTCATTTCCCAGCAGGTCTTTTCCCGAACCGCTGAGCGTCACTTCACCCGTCGCTAGCACGTAGCCCCTGTGCGCAATGCTCAGGGCCATGTGCGCATTCTGTTCCACCAGCAGAACCGTGGTACCTGTCTTGTTAATCTCCAGGATAATATCGAAGATCTGGCTTACCAGCTTGGGGCTGAGGCCCAGGGATGGCTCATCCAGTAACAGGATTTGCGGCCGCGCCATCATACCGCGGGCAATCGCACACATCTGCTGCTCGCCGCCACTCAGGCTGCCTGCGCGGGTATTTCGGCGAGTCTTCAGGATAGGAAACCGCTCATAGGCAGATTCAATATCCTGCTGGATCTGCTCCTTGTCCCGGCGTAAATAGGCGCCCATCTGCAGATTTTCCAGCACAGTCATGTCTGTGAAAAGCTTACGCCCCTCAGGCACGTGGATAACGCCCAGCGCAGTAATTTCGTGTACGGGATTATTGGCAATCATTTTATTGCGAAACGAAATCGTACCGCGCGTAGCCTTCACGACGCCTGAAATAGTGTTCAAAATGGTCGTTTTTCCGGCGCCGTTGCTGCCGATGAGCGTCACAATTTCGCCCTCGGCTACGTCAAACGAAACAGCCTTCAGCACCTGCAAGGTTCCGTACCCGGCGTTCACATTCGAAATGGAAAGCATCGGGGTTGGCGGCGCAATGGTTTGCGTCATGCGGAGGCCGCATCCTTGCCAAGGTAGGCTTCTATAACGGCCGGGTTGTTCTGGATGTCCTGCGGTTGCCCTTGCGCAATGACTTCCCCATGGTCCAGCACGTAAATCTTGTCTGAAATCTTCATGACAACCCGCATGTCATGCTCAATAAGGAACACGCTGATCCCGCTATGGAGAATTTTCCGGATGAGGTTGAGCAGATCCGCAGATTCCGACGGGTTCATGCCTGCGGCGGGCTCGTCCAGCAACAGCAGCTTCGGGCCTGTGGCAAGCGCGCGCGCGATTTCCAGGCGCCGCTGATGTCCGTAGGGCAGGCTGCCGGCCACTTCATCTTCCAGCCCGGCAAGGCCGCAGAACTTCAGGCAATCCAGGGCGGCACACTCTACCGCGCGTTCCTCGCGCTTGGCTTTCGAGTGCCGAAGAAGAGCCCCCAGCACCCGTCCTTTTGTGCGCGGGTGAAAACCAATCTTTACGTTATCCAGTACTGACAGCGATCCAAAAAGCCGGATATTTTGAAACGTGCGCGCAATACCAAGGCGGGTGATCTTGTCCGGCTTTAGACACTGGATATCTACAGGGCCAGAATCCTTCTGGTACACTACCTTTCCAGACGATGCCGGGATGGTGCCAGTGACGGCGTTAAACAGGGTCGTTTTACCGGCGCCGTTCGGTCCGATGAGGCTGGTCACCTGGCCGCAATGAAGGGTCAGGTTCGCATTCCGGACCGCTGTGACGCCGCCAAAGTGTCTATGGACGCCAAGGACCTCGAGGATCGGCTGAGCCGTTCCCGCGTCAGCGTTGGTTTCTGTCGTAGTAGCGGATGACATGAGATGCCCACTAATCACTGAGATGGCCGTTAGAGAAGCAAAATGTGAACGATATGTGAAATTCTTTGCACGAGTCAGCTACCAATTTTCCGATCTCGATTCAGCAAAATAAAAGCCGGGCGATTTCTCGCCCGGCGCACTTATTCTTCTTCGTCTTCAGGGGGTTCTACCAACGTGTACTCGGTTTCTACGGGTTCACCCGCCCTGTCTATGGTGAACCGGAACCGCGAGCCCACCTGCCGGTTGTACCACACCTTAAGCTTCAGATCCTGGGCATCAACGACATCTTCACCGTTCACTTCGGTGATTACATCGCCCACCTTAAGCCCGGCAGCTTCCGCCGGACCGTCAGCGTTAACACGCGTTACCACGGCGCCTTTTTCCGCCTTGGTTTCCAGCATCTTTTTTGTCCGCTCATTGAGGTTTGAAGTCTGGAAATCCACCAGGCGCGGCCGCACACGACCGTGCTCGACAATCTCATTTACCACTGCCTTAACGCGGTTAATGGGGATGGCGAATCCAATACCTTCAGCGCCACCGCTCCGGCTCACGATAAACGTGTTAATTCCTATGAGTTCGCCTGCTGCGTTCACCAGTGCGCCGCCTGAGTTGCCGGGGTTGATCGCCGCATCCGTCTGGATCATGTCCAAATAGACGCGCGGAATGTTCTCGCTAGGCCGGAAGTTGCGGTTAAGCGCGCTAATCACACCCGCGGTAACTGTGGGTGTTGGATCTCCGATGACATTTCCAAAGGGATTGCCCATGGCAAGGGTCCATTCGCCCACCATGACATTGTTGCTGTCGCCGAGTTTTGCCGCAGGAAGGTTTTTTCCTTCCACCTTGATCAGGGCGATATCGAGCACTACATCGGCGTCAAGCACTTTGCCGGGAAGCTTACGTCCGTCTACCAGTGTGACAAACACGTCGTCCTCTTTTTCGACTACGTGATAATTTGTCACAACCAGTCCATCGGAATCAACTATGACCCCGCTGCCCAGGTAAGGTACGTCTTGCTCGCCTTCTTCCTGCAATACAAGAAACTCACGGAAGAAGGATTGATGGGGGCGGACAGAGTATTGGGGCCGTGTTCCGCCTATGGAAACAACGCTGGGAGCCATTTGCTCTGCAACATCAACAAGCTCAGTGCGGCGGGATGTAAGCGAAGCTGATTGCGTGGTGACTTCCTGTGCAAATGCATTGCCGAAAACAGGGTCCTTCTTTAGAATGCCCGCTTCGCGCAAACCAACAATGCTGATCAATAGCAAATTTGCTGTTACGAGAACAGCAATAATTCGATTCTTAGTCATAGATACCTCAGTTCAGGGTGTTGCTCAAATCAATGTTTGGCAATCTCAGTGCCAAGGCGGTAGTGCGGGAGAGACAGGGACTGAAAGAACCGACTACTGCGCGCCGCTGCCAGTTATAGTTTCTTTAAAACCTGGCGGCTTTCCTGCCGTACGGCCATGGCGAGGGCGTTGCTCCCGTGCCGTACTGGATTCTTGTTATCACTGAAGGCTGCAGCAATGGCCCACAAAGTTCGCGGAGAGAAACGCGGCTCTGAAGCGATCGCATAGATGGGCTCCCACCGGTCAGGGGCAAACTTTGACTTAAAAGCTTCCAGGCCTTCAAAGTTATAGAAGCGCTTGCCATGGGCGCGCACCCACCCGAACAGCAGTTGCAGCCAAAGCGGATTTACGGGGCCGCTGCCGGTGTGATGCCGCGATAGGGGCACCAGTCCCAGTGTCACATAGCTAGCCTGTCGCTGTTGCAGCAGTTCCATGGCCGAATGGAGCAGCAGTTCATTAGTGCCGTTCGGTGCCTTCGGGCGGCGAATTATCTGCTCCACAAGCCACCCGTTGCGTGCAGGTATAGGCGATGCCACGAGGTACCCTTGTACGCGGCTATCTGTCGCGGCAACTAGTATCAGGCGATCCTCCAGCATGGCGAGCGTATCAGGTTCCACAAGGAAATGCATCGTCGGCATAGCGCGGGAACCAAGCCACTCGGCCAGCACTTCTCGCAGCTGCTGAACAGTAATACCACAATGCGTGCTCCATTCCTGGACAGCCACCCGCTTGTTACGGGCGCGGGCAATCTGCGCCCGCACCGTAGCCCTGCTGGAAAGAACCTTTGGCCAACTCGCGGGATCCCATACGGGCTGCGACCCCAGGGTAACAGCGCTATGGCGGGGAGGATGGGCGCACCCCTCATACAAGCGAAGTGCCGCGCCAAAGTAGCAGGTCTTGCAGCCGTCCTGCCGGGCGTCGGTTTCCAGCTCTTCAATAACAGCCGGCAACCGCTCCGGAGCACACACCGGCGCACCTGCAATAACCCAGCGCCCGGTCGTTTTCACGTAACCTGTAACCGCGTCACCCTCCCGGGCAAACCAATGGTCAAACCCCGGGTTCAGTATCTGGTAAGCGACGGCATTCCACCCGTGGGTCAGCACAAGCTGGCGGGCATGTTCGTGCCCGTGGTTCACCGCTGGTTTGGAAAATGGGCCGTCAGGAAGCGACGCCATCCTCATGTTTCGGGTTCTCTTCTTTGTGGTCAGCCAGCGAACGGCAGATCTGCGAAAGGGTATCTACCACGAAGTCCACCTGCTCCTTTGTGATGCATAGAGGCGGAGCGAAACGTATGGAATGAGCTCCACAGCCCAGGGCAAGCACGCCGTGATCGTAGAACTTCATCACAATATCATTGCGGAGGGTAGGCGAAGGCTTTCCGGCATCATCAACCGCATCAACTGCGATCATCAGACCCATTCCCCGTGGCGACGCGACATGCGGAGTCTTCGCAGCCATTTCCTTCAGCCGCTCCTGGAAATAGGCGCCCGTCTCTTCCGCGTTTTTCATCATACCCTGCTCAAGCAGATCGAGGGTCGCATTTGCGGCGGCACACGCAACCGGGTTTCCGCCGAAGGTTGTTCCGTGCTGCCCGGGACCCCAATCCATCACCTCGGCCTTCGCCATGAATCCACCCAGCGGCATTCCGCTGGCAATCCCTTTTGCAAATGTCAGGATATCCGGTTCCAGGTCAAAATGCTGGCAGGCAAACATTTTCCCGGTGCGTCCCATGCCGCTCTGGACTTCGTCAACAACCAGGAGAATCTTATGGCGCGTGCACAGTTCCCGCAGCCCCTGCAGCCATTTTTTGTCCGGGACAATATAGCCGCCTTCGCCCTGGATGGCCTCCACAAAGACTGCCGCAAAGTTGCCCATGTCAGACACCTTGCCGAGGATGTAGTCCTCGATATAGGAGAGGTCGTCATTATACTTCGCATGGTGAATCCCCGGCAGAAACGGAGAGAAATTCTTGCGCTGCACGTTCTTGCTCGCAGTAAGCGATAAGGCGCCCATCGTGCGGCCGTGGAACGCGCCGAAGAAACTGAGCATCTGGTGACCGCCGGTCGCATGGCGCGCCAGCTTAATCGCTCCCTCTATGCTTTCAGCGCCGCTGTTAGTGAAGAACACACGCTTGTCCCCGCTTATGGGAGCGTGCTTAAACAAACGTTCGGCCAGGCGAATCTGAACTTCGTAATAAAAGTCGGTTCCGCTCATGTGCAGGAAACGCTTGGCCTGTTCCGTAATTGCTTCAACTACGTGAGGGTGTGAGTGGCCCGTAGCACAAACGGCGATGCCCGCTGCCATATCCAGGAACCGGTTGCCATCAACGTCCCAGACAAGGCAGCCATCTCCGCGATCCATAACAAACGGGTAGTCGCGGGTGTAAGAGCCCGACATCACCGCAGCGTCGCGTTCAACGATGGCCCTGGCCTTTGGACCTGGCAAAGGTCCGTTAATCTGCGGCAGCAGATCCGAGCCCGAAACCTGATTTGGCATACCTGTTGTCATGGGGGTGATTGCCTCCTGTTAATCGATGGAATGGGTACACATGCGCCCGGTTGCGGCTAAGACAGGCAATAATTCTATACTGGGCTAATCAATAAGAAATCAAGCTCAGCTGCCGATAGATGTATAGATGCGTGTCGTCCTTGGTAGGCGGCTCGGTTAACTGCTCCGTTGGATAAGGGTGTTAATGAAGCTTTCAACGGGAGCCCAGAAATTTTCCGCGTGGTAGAGGCTGCTCACCTTCTCCGATGCATGCCGGGTCTTTGCGTCTACCAGGTCTGGTTCGGTAAGTACCTCATGCAGCGCCGCCGCCAGTGCGGCCGGCGACTCTGGCGGCACCACCCATCCGCATTTTCCGTAGCTCAACAGATCAGCGCAATCGCCGACATCAGTTGCTATCACCGGAAGACCGGCTGCCATGGCCTCAACTATGGAGATCGGGAGTGCCTCGTTGCGTGAAGCAGACACAAACACAGTGGCGCGCTTCAGCGGCTCGATGAGGCTGGGCTGATATCCGGAAAAAGTCACTCGACCATCAAGCAGAGGATCGCCGGCCGTTTGCGTCAGATCAAAATAGAAGGTATCCGACGGATTTGATTTTCCTGTGATTTCCACCTGCGGCCTGACCGCTTCTGCTTGTTTGGCTAACTCCTTTATCGCCTGCAGTAGAATGTCAGCACCTTTGCGGTGAAAGGTCCCGTTAAGCAGAATGAGCGGCGTTTGTTCCCCCGCCGTTTTCTTATGCGCTGCTACTTCCTTCAAAGCGGCTATTGGAACATAGTTCAGGGCCACCATGGCCGGCGTTCCAGCAGGCGGCGGAAGATGTTTCATGGCGGAGTGCGACGCATAGATCAGCCCGTCGGCCAGCTTACTGATTGCCTGTTTTTTCAGGCGTGTCCGGCCAGACGAAATATCCAGTGTCTCGTGGATATGCCAGGCAATGGGAACGCCAGCCATCCGGGCAGCCATTCCGGCAAAGATGCTGGCGCTGGAGTTCACGTAGGCAAGATCGATCCGATTCGTGCGCAGGAAATGCCTTAACCGGCGGATGTAACGGGCCCGCGCGGAAACGACGCGAGCTTTCTGAGCCAGCGCGGAATTCAGCATCGCGATTTCCGGGTTGGGAATAACCACGGTTCGAATTCCCCTCTGCGCGGCCCGGGTCAGCAATGGACCATCGCCTGGCACGATCAGCCACGTTTCGAAAACCGAAGATAGACCAGCAACGGTGTCAACAAGCGCTACCCCCGCCCCGGATATTTCAGAAAGGTGCGCTATGAATGCGACCTTCATCATACAGGGTCGGGCAGTTCGCCCGCTGCAGGCCCCGCGCCCGGCTGATCTATGGGCTCAGCGGTTTTAGAAGATGTCTGCCTTAGCGGAAGCTGGCGAGGGTCAATCAGCATGCAGACACCATAAAAAATCCAGACGCGCGGGTACAGGAAAGTATCCTGGATAAATGAAGTTGCTACGATAATTGCCAAAACCAAAATCGTGGTCGACGCCAGGTTCTGCGCAAAGGAATCTCCGGCGGCAACGGCATCACGTCTGTATGTCCAGCTACGCACAAGAATATACAGGATAATGCCCAGGAACAGGGTAAGTCCGATCAGTCCTGTTTCTACCAGCACGGCCATCATACCCATATCCATAAACTTTTCCCACGCTCCCGGCCGGTACTGCGCGAAATAGGTGGTGTATTCCGGCGGGATGTAGTCGTGCCAGACCTTGGAGTATGACCCAAACCCGATACCGAAAACAGGCGAGTCTCGAAACATCTCCATGCCGATCAGGTACGAATCGCGGCGTTCCAGGAAGGAGTAGTCTTTTCCAATGTTGGTGATCGTGAAAAGCCGCTTAAGCACCACCGGGAGAATGGTAAACGCCGCGGGAACAGCAAGGATCGTCATCAGGCCCAGCAGGGCTGCCTTGTTTTTATAGGTATAGAGAACTGCACTCAGCGCCAGTATCAGACCGATAACGATGTAGGTCTGGCGGTTAAAGGTAAGCACCGCGGCACCCAGGATGAGCATGCCCAGGACAAAGGCCAGCAGGCGCGTGTACCGGCTTTGAAGTTCGGAGTAGAGGAGAAACGCGAAAGGAAACGCATAGACCATGTTCCATGCGTACACAATGGGATTTGGCGCGGTTCCGGAAACTCGGTATTTATAACCCCAGCTGCCGGTAAAGTTGCCAATGATGTCTTTCTCGACGGCTTCAAAAATACCGTCAATCGCTGCGCCCGTTGTCAGCAGAACGATAATCCACGCCAGGGCGAGAATTGTACGCTCACTGGACAACGTCATGGCCAGGCCTAGGGCCAATATGAGGTAGATCACTACATAGCGGGCATAGAGAATGCCGTTCTCAAAGTCCTGTCCCAACAAACCATTTACGGCAAAATACAAAGTGGTTATTGCCAGCAAAGGCAGGAGGCCAAATTTCATCGAAAGGGCTTTGCCGCGAATGATATACACTACAACAGACAGAAAAAACAGGGGCGCCAGAATCTGGTTGAGGGATATCGGCAGGCCGGGGATCTGGGTATCAGCAAAGAAGAGCGCACCGAAGTAAAGAGTGAAGGGGACAAGGGGATGAGTAAAGCAGGAAACCAACAGCCCGGCCAACGCTACCAGGCCAAGGGCGCCCAGTGGGCCTCCGACGAAAACCGCCACGGCGCAGGCAAGCGCACCGAGAATCAGAACACCGGGAAAAATATATCGGCTGTAGTTAATGGATAGGGGTGGCATAAGTTTGGTTTATAATGGCTAAGTTAGGTGTATTAACAAATCGAAATGTCAGCAGTTTCTACTGGAGAATCAGATTTTGGGTTCATCTGATCGAACCAGAAAACAGTCAGAGCACGAGTTACCTTCAATGATCAAGAGGATCGGCAACGTGGACATGAAAAAATGCGTCGGACTTACTGCCAGTATCACCATTTTTCTCGGCGCTGGAATCGCAAGCGCAGACATCCTGCACATGCAGGATGGGCAGAAGCAGGTGGGCGTTATTGTGAAAGCGAAGACGAATCCTTCGCAGGTTACCATTAGAACCACCTCCGGCGAAATCACGATCCCACGAACAAAAGTTTCGCGTATTGAAGAGCAATCGGCGGCGCAAAGCTACGGCGCCCTGGGCGATGCTTATGTGCAATCCGGCAATTTCGACAAGGCCATTGAATCCTATGAAACCGGCTTGAAAAGCGACCCCGGTAATGTAGACCTGCAGCAGAAACTTCAGCAGGCGCGCGGCGGCGTAAGCACCAAAACCGCGGCTACCCAGGCAGCCCTGGATGATAAAACCCGGCGCGTGGTGGACCAGGCCATGCAGATGGCCCGCGGTGGCAACTTTGATCAGGCCTACAGCACCCTGAAGTCCGTAGAACCATCAGAGTTCAGCCCGATCTATGCGCAGTACCGCCAGTCCATGGCCGACCTCTACCTCATGTGGGGCCAGACCCTGCTCGACAGGCAGGACACCGGCGGCGCCGCTGACAAACTGAACCAGGTTCTGAAGCTGGACCCCTCCAATGCGACTGCAAAGCAGTTACTCATCAAAACGTTTGAAGGCGACCCGACGAAACTGGAGGAGACGGCAAAGTTTTATCTGCAGTCGGAATCTGGCGAAGAGCAGCTCAAGGGCGCTGATGCGCTTTACAAGCTTCAGCGTTACGAAGAAGCCGCCCAGGTTTACATGAAATATATGAGCGATCCGACGCTCAACAGCCGCTTCAACATTACGCAGCGGCTGCAAACCCTCCTTGATACGCTGCACCAGCAGTACGCCAGCCGCGGAGACTACCGCAAGGCGCTTGAGTATTTTCAGCAATACATCCAGGTGAAGCCTGACGCCGACCCGATGCCCTACAGCAAGTACATGTACATGATCAAGCGGGCGGAAACTGACATGAACAACCCCAACGCACGCTTTGAGCTGGCATCGCTGGCTGAGCAGCTGGGTTTGATAGACACTGCCAAAGAGGAATATCGTAACATCCTGTCGCTCGACCCGGAAAGCAGCGGTGCGCTCACGGCTCTCCGCAAATATGCAGATTCTGATCTGGCCGACGCGCGAGAGTTCCTGAACCAGGGACAGTATACCCTTGCAGTACAGATGGCGCAGAAGATTCCACAGCAATATCCCATGTATCCGGACCTGCTGGCCCAGGCAAACCAGTTGCTGGCCCAGGCCCAGGTCGAAGCCCAGAAGGTGGCCCAGAATTCCAAGGCCGAAGCCCGCGCCCTGGCTGAGCGTGGAGATAATTATTATCAGCAGGCAATGCAGTATCTTGGTGCATACGTCAGTACAGAAACAGATCAACGCCGGGTCATCTTCTCACCACGTAACGAAGCGGCCAAGTACCTTGGCCAGGCAATTTTCGCGTGGAAGACCGCCCTGCAGATGGATCCGTCGCTGGGAGATGCTACCACCTACAACCTGCGCTTCAAGATACAGGATGCGTCAAATAAGTATAATGCCGTCGCAAATCGTCGTGCGCCATACATCCCTAATCCCCGCCGCTAACAAGCCAACGGAAACGATTCTACTGCAGAAACCGCGGCTTCGTCTGTTAGCCCGATAAGGTTTTGGTGAGAAAGGCGTGCTGTAGTATTGCGTGATCTGGATTTTAAGTATGATGTCCCGATGGGTCAATATACCACCATCGGTATTGGCGGGCCCGCGAAGTACTTTGTAGAGGCCACTGACACTGAAGATTTGCGAGCCGCCCTTGCGTGGGCTTCTGCGCAGGGATATCCGGTACTCGTTCTGGGCGGCGGCAGCAATATGCTTGTGGCGGATACCGGCTGGCCGGGCCTGGTAATTAAACAGTCAATTCGGGGCATCGACTCAGAGCAGACAGACGCTGAAACCACGCGGTTGATTTGCGGCGGCGGTGAGACCTGGGATGACCTCGTTGTTCACGCCGTAAACGCCGGGTTGCAAGGGATAGAGTGCCTCAGCGGAATCCCCGGAACTGTTGGCGCAAGCCCCATACAGAACATCGGCGCGTACGGCCAGGAAGTGAAAGAGACCATCGCCTGGGTGGAGGCGCTGGATAAAGCGACCGGGCAGGAGCGCCGATTCACCAATCACGAGTGCGGTTTCGACTACCGGTGGAGCCGGTTCAAAGGTGACGACCGGGATCGATACATCGTAACGCGGGTAGCTTTTGACCTGAAGCCGGGCGCCAGCCCCAGCGTGCGGTATGGCGACCTGACGAAGTACTTTGAGCAGCGCGCTATTAGCTCGCCGACGTTAGCCGATGTGCGGGCAGCAGTACTTGAGGTGCGCGGCAGCAAGGGCATGGTGGTTGATCCAACCGTGCCCGATTCACGCAGCTGCGGGTCGTTCTTCATGAATCCCATCGTATCATCGGAACAGGCGGCGCAGGTAAAGGAGAAGCTCGAGCAGGCGGGCCTGGTAACGTCCGAACGCCCCATGCCGGAATTTCCTGCAGGAGAAGGTCGCGTGAAACTGAGCGCCGCTTACCTGATGGACAAAGCGGGCCTGCAGAAGGGGAGCGTGTTCGGCGGTGTCGGGATCAGCAGCCGACATGTTCTTGCCCTGATTAACTGCGGCGGCGGTTCGGCGGCGGAAATTCTCGACCTGGTGGCCCACGTGCAGAAAACCGTGCGAGAGGCGTTTGACATCGATTTGCATCCTGAACCGGTCTTTATCGGGTTTTCTGAAGCGGTTACATCCAGGGTCGAAGGCGGACAGGCTTGAGCGCCCGTAAAGACGCCACTCCGGCGCCGTGGATGATGGCCGCGGTGCGCCCGGCTGGTCAGCGCGTAGTAATAGTCGGAGCCGGCGCAGTGGCCCGGCGTCGCGCGAAGATGTTTGCGGACCACGGTGCGCGCGTGAAAATGTACGATCCATTCGCGGCAGAAACAGCCGATGATGAGCTGCCTGAGAATGTGAAACTTTACCGCCGGCGTGCAGCGAAGAAGGATCTGCAGGGCGCCTGGCTGGTGGTTGTAGCCACAGATGATGCGGAAACGAACGCTTCAGTAGGGCAGTGGACAGAGGAACTGGGGCTGGAATGCAACCGTGCAGACGACGTGGACGCCGGATCGTTCGCTGTGCCGGCACTGCTGGACAATGATGCCGGGTGGCAGCTGGCCATCCTCGGCGGCGAAGCGGGGCCGCTCTTTAGCACCTGGATGAAGGGACTACTCACCCAGGTGGTGGGCCTGCCAAAAGTCTCACACGTTTACAGCGCCCTGGCCGGTGCCCGGCGCGAGCTGCGCAGGCGCAACATGCCGCAGTCGCAACGCGCAGAAATCATGCGGATTGTGATGAGCGCAGCGCTGGAAGCCGATGATGAAGTCGACGGGGCAGAGTTGGCGCGCGACCTGGTCGGCTAATTGGCTAAACGGCAGCCCGCCGGCCGCTCCCGCTACTCCGACTGTTCCAGTTGTTCCGTCATGTGCGTGGCGTGTGTCTCAATATCACGGGGGTAGCTTCCCATGATCTTCAAATTTGCCGTGTTCTGCCGGAGAATTTCAAGTGCTTCCGCCACCGGCGGATCTTCCTGGTGGCCCAGCAGATCGATAAAGAATACCAGTTCCCAGGCCCGCAGGCGCGTGGGCCGGCTCTCAATTTTTGTCAGGTTGATTTTGCGGTCGTGGAAAGGCTGCAGCAGATCATAAAGCGCGCCCGGCTCATCATGAATGCTCACCATGATGCTGGTCTTGTCATTACCCGTTGGGCGGCTCTTCTGCTTTCCGATAACCACAAAACGCGTCGTGTTGTCCTTCAGGTCCTCGATGTTCGGCGCCAAAACCGGCATGTTATATTTACGCGCCGCAATTACTGATCCGATGGCCGCGGCATAATCCCGCTCCTTTGCCATCTCTACGCCCTTGGCCGTGGTACCTACTTCGATTAGCTGCACGCTTGGCAGGTTTTCCTTAAGCCAGACCTTGCACTGCTGGAAGGGCTCCGTCTTGCTGTAAATCACGCGCACCTTGTCCAGCTCATTGCGGCTGATCAGGTTCTGGTGGATAGTCAGGTTGATCTCACTGCAGATCAGGGCGTCAAAAGCCAGGAACATATCCAGGTGGCTGTGGATAACGCCACCAGTGCTGTTCTCGATGGGGATAATTCCGTAGTCGATCCAGTCGCGGTCGACGGCAAAAAAGATGTCGTAAATGGAGTTGAACGCCCGGTGTGCGACCGAGTTGCCAAACTCCAGCAGACTGGCTTCGTGGCTGAACGTCGCCTCCGGGCCAAGAAAGCCTACCGTCGGCGCCCGCTCTAGGGCCAGGCTTGCCGACATGATTTCTACAAAAACGTTTCGGATGGCATCAGCCGGAAATTTACCCTCGCCCGAGTTAATGGCATGTTCAATAACCAGCTTCTGGCGGCTGGCATCATAAAAGCGCTTCCGCCCTTCCTGCTCTTTAATCAGGCCGATAGCCTTGGCCATGTCCGCGCGCTGGTCAAGCAGCCGCACAATCTGGGCATCAATGTCGTCAATTTGCTTTCGGTAGTCTTCCAGGGTAGCCATAGTGGATACGAAATTCCGCCTTCTAGGGTGTGGGCAAGGGATTTTTTGGCTCAGGCTCGAAAAGGATACGAATCTCACGGCCCGGATGCACCTTTTCCAGCAGCCCCTTCAGCGATTGCCGGGCTTCATCTTTCGCCTTGGCCATCAGGGCCTCATCGGCTTCGGCTTCAGAGCGGTGCTTCAGGTTGCCGGTTTTCTGGAGTTCTTCCAGTAGCTGCGCACTATTATCGAGGTACGGCAGCGCGGGACGATCCTGGGAGAAAATGCGACTTTTCGTTGGATCGTGCACCACCGACATAACCTCCGGCGCCGGGAGGGTGAGCGTAGTCACAACATCTGAGTTCTCGATATCCGTTTCCTGCAGCTTTGCCAGGTCAATGCCTACGGTTACAGTAGTTACCATTTCATATACCAGGTTTGTCGTTGTGCCCGGCACGCTTTCACGCCCTCCCAGCAGGTCGCGCGTAAATTGCGCCATCACCCCCGAGCCTGGCTCAGGCAGCGGCTTATAGCTTCGTCCCAGCACAGGGATGCGGTACTGTCGTTCGACGGTGATCAGCCGGAACTCATTCAGGATCTCGCCGCGGCTCACGGGGCTGAGAGCTATAGTCTCTGTCTTTCGTGCAGGCGTCTCCCCCGGCCTGCCGCGCAGCAGGGTATAAAGCCCAAAGGCGGCCAGGATGATAATCAGCAGGGCTGATATAAGGCGCAGCGCCCGCACAAGCGCAGGCGTAGGTGTCACCGTCCACCGTCCAGCGCGCCATTATCGGAACTTCGCGCCGCAGACGCCCGGCCCGTCGGCGCATGCCCCGATCTTCGCGCCGCCGACATCCGATCCGTCAATGCATGACCCGATCTTCGCGCCGCAGGCGCCCCACCATTCATAATTCGTAATTCATAATTCATAATTACGGCAAAGCCGGCGGTTTCTATTGGGTAAGCACCGTTTCGTTCATACCGTAAATATATAGCAGAACCAGTGCGGCAATAACCAGGATAACAATGACGACGATTCGGATCACGGGCGATCCTCCTTATGGATTCCGCTACACCGCAGCGGCTCAGCCGTCCTTGCGCGACCAGTCATAGGGGATTTCGCCACTATGCGGGTCCACACGGTACTCGTCCGGCTCTGCGTAATTATATAACTCGGTAGGCACGTTAATCACCAGCGCCTCATGCTCGCTGATGCACTTGAAGCCGTGATAAACCAGCGGCGGAATCTGCAGCACCATGGGGTTCCAGTCGCCCATAAAAAACTCGTTCACCACGCCATGGGTGGGGCTGTTCTCGCGGGAATCGTACAGCACAACCTTCATCATCCCCCGCACCACGATAAAGTGGTCGGTCTGCAGGCGATGGAAGTGCCAGGCCTTCACCACGCCCGGGTACGCAGAAGTGAGGTAAACCTGCCCGAACTTCATGAAAATCTCGTCATCCGAGCGGAGCATTTCCATCAGGCGCCCCCGCTCATCGGGCATTACCTTGAGTTGTTTCGTGCGTACATCCTGGATCAGCTTCTTAGACATAGAACCGATATGGCTAGCCGGATTGGCCGTGGCAATGAGAAAATGCGGGGGAATTTCGCTGGCATCCCGGTATGGCTCGGTCACAAAAACTCACAATATTAACGATTTGACACTGAGATATCGGCCGCGCCTCAATTTACTGCATGGATTTACCAGGGGACGTATTAAAAGCCGTGTTAGGTATCCCATTTCTTGCAGCAATCGCGCTGCTAGTCACCTGGGCAGCGTTACAGGTGGGGATGCATGCAGTAACACTCGCTACTGGCAGACTTGAACCCAATGCACCCGCCCGACAGTGGTGGGAAAAGAACGAGTTAATAGCACTCTTTGGGATCATTGCCCCCATTCCAGACCTTTTTGTAAAAGACGCAGCCTTAGTTCAGCTTATTGTCGGGAATCCATTTGTCGGGGTAACCAGCATTGGTATCGTCACCGGACTCGCATTGGGGCTGGTCGGTTTCCGCCGAACGAACTGGGTTATCTCCTCTGCTACTGCCGTGTTTGCAGGTGGCATCTGGTTGCTTCTTTATAAAGTGCCGTTTTTGTGGACGAATGCAACGCTGGTCGTCTTCTATGCCGTTGCGGCCGTGGTCACGTGTTACTTCTATGTAAGGGCTTTTCAGGTGGCAGTAGGCGCCTGCGATGAACTCATCACCGATTTCAGCGATCCCGACATTGCCGATCGCATCCGTCATGGTGTCGAATTACTGATTAGCGACGGCAAACTCCTGTCTACTCAGCCGAAGGCAAGACCAACCTCCTTCGTCTCCGGGTTCTTGCACAAACAGCTTGATTTCACGGCGCTCGCTCATCCGGAAGGCCTCTACCTGCGTATCTCTGCGCCTGGACCCGATGTCCCAGAAATTGACCCCGGCTACCCGGTCAAGCGGCGCGCAATATGGTTTCTCGTTCCATGGGAAAACCTCAAGGTCGTCAAATTTGATCGCATCATTGGGCATACAGAAATCCGCATGCGACTTCGCAATTCCGGTCACGAACTCGTGCTTGAGCATCCACCAAAGAAAATAAAGAAGTACCTGTCCGGCCTGGAACCTGACAGTATTAACCGGCAGTCTGCCATCGGCACTCCGGGGTAAGCCCGTGTGGAAGTAACGATTTTGAGTCGGGCTTCCGGTCCTGAAAAACAAGAAAACCAGACTTCCTGGGCTCGCAGCCTGGACTGGTAAGCAGCGTCATCGCGCGTTTCTCCCCTAACCGCCTTTCCCAGAGAGAAAACACAGCGGTAGCTGAACGTAGAATTTAGAACGCGACCCGTAATCGTTAGCCACAAACAAGTCGTTGCCGTGGCGGGTAGCGCGGAATTTATTCCGTAAAGTGGACGTCCCATCCACCCCACACTCCAGCCCACGCAGCGTCGTTGTGCGTTTATCCGCCAACGGCCTTTCCCGGAGGGAAAACACAGCGGTTGCCGGAGGTCAGGAGCACAGACGCCGTAGCGGCTGGGGTCCGCCACCTCCGGTAAAGCGCCCCCAAAATCCCTACCCCGGCAGGGGTTGCACAACCTCGCCGCTAAAGATAATTAGGGGAAAAGTCGGGACAGGCAATACTTCTATTATTTGCGTAACTGGAAGCCGAAACGCCGGCTGCTGAGGTGGCGTCTGCTTTACGGAATAAATTCCGCGCTACCCGCCACGGTCTAAATTCAGCTTTAATCAACGGGTTGCTGGGGCGCGGTTACGTACTGAGATAAGAGTCTGTAGAAAAACAGTGGAACTCCCTTTCCTGCACAGTTACGTATTCCACCTATGACTTCTGGCTTATCCGGTTATGCGTGGGTTGCACTGGGCGGTGCGCTTGGGGCGATGGCTCGCATGGGCATGGGGCGATGGGTGCGCTCTTTTGCCGGCGGAGCATTCCCGTGGCACACGTTTACCATTAACGTCCTGGGGAGTTTCTTTTTGGGCTTCCTAGCAACAGCCATTGCCCTTCGCGGCACAACGCATGCCGCTTCTCTTAACCACTTTGCCGCGATTGGTTTCCTTGGCGCGTTCACTACGTTCTCGGCCTTTGAACTGGAAACATGGAATCTTGTCACCGAGGGGCGATGGCCGGTGGCGCTGCTTTATGTTCTTTCCAGTGTACTGGCTGGTTTTGCAGGGCTTGGACTTGGAGTTTACGCAGGGCGATTCGTGCAGTAGCATTCTTTCAGGAGATTAGCAGTTATGAAGAAGTTCTGGGTTTTGAGCGGAGTTGTTGCGGGTGTTCTGTCTGCAGTACCTGGCATGGCAAAGCAGTACACGCTGGCATCGCCGGATGGTGACCTGCAGGTACAGATTAACACGGATGATGGACTCAGCTACAGCGTGAACCGTGGCGGTCAGCCGATTCTTCCTTCTGTTGAGGCGTCCATGGTTCTTGAAAATGGAAACCTGCCTGCCAGCGGCGCTCAGCCTGTAAAGGACTCACAACGATCTGAAGAGTCGACCATTTCCCTGCCTGTCGCAATAAAAAATTCCGCGATCCCTGACCATTTCAACGAGCTTGCGCTGGAATACGAAGATGGCAGCCGGATTCTATTCCGCGCCTATGACGACGCCGTTGCCCACCGTTTTGAGACCAAAGCCACTGGTGATCTTACTGTCCGCGATGAGCGCTTTGATGTCTCTTTCCCGGCCGGGGCTAAAGCGTGGTTTGCCAAACCGAAAGACTGGTTCCATAGCTATGAGAACGCCTATGTGACGGAACCCATCGGCGCCCTGGGCGAAGCTAAAGCCCAGCTGCCGCTCCTTGTGGATATTGGTGCGCCAGGTAAGGTGCTAATAACCGAAAGCGACCTGGTCGATTATCCCGGCCTCTATTTTACTGGAGCCGGAACCGACAGCCTCAAATCCATCTTTCCGCCGGCGGTGAAGAGCGAAATCAAAAACGATCCGGCCAAAGATAACTGGGACCGCAGTTTCAAGCCCGATGAGCGCTTCGATTATATCGCCCAGACCTCCGGCACCCGCACCTTTCCCTGGCGCATCATTGCCGTCGCCGAGAAAGATATCGACCTGCTCAATAACGAAATCGTCTACAAGCTGGCATCGCCTTCCAAAATCGGAGATGCCAGCTGGATCAAACCCGGGCTTGTGGCTTGGGACTGGTGGAACAACTGGAATCTCACTGGCGTGGATTTCGTCGCCGGACCCAATACGGAAACGTACAAGTACTTCATCGACTTCGCTTCGAAGAACGGCATTCCTTATATCATGATGGACGAAGGCTGGTACGAGTTGGGCGACATCATGAAACCAACCGATGTGATTAACGTACCCGAGATCGTGAACTACGGCAAAAGCAAGAACGTCGATGTGATCCTGTGGACCGTCTGGCGCACGCTGGATGACAAGATGGAAGAAGCCATGAGCACCTTCCAGAAGTGGGGAGTGAAGGGCATCAAGGTCGACTTCATGGACCGTGATGATCAGGACATTGTAAATTTCTACTTCCGCTGCGCCGACATGGCCGCCAGGCACAAGCTCATGGTGGACTACCACGGCTGCCATAAACCCGCCGGCCTGCAGCGCACGTATCCAAACGTCGTCAACTTTGAAGGCGTACCGGGGCTTGAATACTGCAAGTGGTCAGACAGCATGAGTTCCCCGCCGCTGGTCGCCACCATTCCTTATACGCGCATGTTTGCAGGGCCAATGGACTATACGCCCGGTGCCCTGCGCAACGGCGCACCATTCCAGGACTGGGAGCTGCCGCCGGCGATGGAGCGGGTGCGGAGCAGGCTGAAGGCCGCCGACGACGGCGACCGGCAGATGGTGGCGATCCTGACGGCGGTGCTGTCCGACGGGCTCGACGCCGTCGAGGCTGCCTGCCGGCAGGCACTCGTCGAGAACGTCTGCTCGTCCGCCGTCATCTTGAATATCCTGGCCCGACGGCGAGATCCGGCGCCGGTCGTCACCATCCTCACCCCGGACGCGCTTCGCCTGCAGCACGAACCGCAGGCCGACTGCGCTCGCTACGACAGCCTCAGGAGGGCAAGCTGATGGAACGCACACAGGTTCTGGATCTGATGGGGACGCTGAAGCTCTACGGCATGCGCAGCGCCTATGACGAGGTCATGGCTACAGGTATCAAACGCCAGCACGAGCCGCCGAGGATTGTCGGCGATCTGCTGTCGGCTGAGATCGCCGAGAAGCAGGCGCGCTCCATCAAATACCAGCTCACCGTCGCCAAGCTGCCGATCGCCAAGGACATCGAGGAGTTCGACTTCGACGGCACGCCGGTCAATGAGGTGCTGGTCCGGGACCTTGCCAACGGCACCTTCGTCGCCGACCAGCGCAACGCCGTGCTCATCGGCGGCACCGGAACCGGCAAGTCGCATCTGGCAATTGCCCTTGCCCGATCCCTGATCCGCAACGGAACACGTGGTCGCTTCTACAACGTCGTCGATCTCGTCAATCGTCTCGAGACCGAGCACCGCAACGGCAAGCAGGGACGCATTGCCGATTACCTGACCCGGCTCGACTTCGTCGTGCTCGATGAACTCGGCTATCTCCCGTTCGCGCAAGCCGGCGGGCAATTGCTCTTCCACCTGATCAGCAGGCTCTACGAACGGACCTCGGTCATCGTCACCACCAACCTGGCGTTCGGCGAATGGCCCGCCGTCTTCGGCGACGCCAAGATGACGACAGCGCTCCTCGACCGTC
>JAKFFN010000284.1:0-20834 GCA_036675025.1 Candidatus Sumerlaeales bacterium
GAGGAAGTCTTCGAGACGACCAAGGTTGATCGCTGGTTCCTGCAGAATATCTACGAGATTTCCGTCTTTGAACACACGCTGGCTGATGCTGCCGCTGAAGGCGTTTTCAGCAAGACTGGCGCGGCAGATCCGGTGGGCAAAGAACATGACCTGATGATGCACGCGAAGCAACTTGGTTTTTCGGATCAGCAGCTTTCCGTGATTTTCTCGTCGGCAGGTGAAAAGTGGACCGAGCTTGAAGTACGCCGGCGGCGCTTGGACCTGGGCGTGAAGGCAATCTTTAAGTCTGTGGATACCTGCGGCGGCGAGTTTGAAGCGCAGACCCCTTACTTCTACTCAAGCTACGAAGATACCACCACTGAGTTTGCCAATGAGGCGCGGCCGACTGATCGCAGGAAGGTGATCATTCTGGGCGGCGGACCAAACCGTATTGGCCAGGGTATTGAATTCGACTACTGCTGTGTGCAGGCAGTGTTTGCCCTTAAGGCTGCCGGCTATGAGACCATCATGGTTAACAGTAACCCTGAAACGGTTTCGACTGACTATGACACCGCTGACCGCCTCTACTTTGAGCCGCTGACAGCGGAAGACGTTCTGAACATTATTGAGAACGAATGTGAAAATGGTGAGGTTGCGGGTATTATCGTGCAGTTTGGCGGTCAGACGCCCCTGAAACTCGCTCGCGCTATTGAAAAATACATTGCGGATAACAACCTGCCAACCCGTATTGTGGGCACATCGCCGGATTCCATTGACCTGGCTGAAGATCGCGAGCGCTTCGGCGCATTGCTCGACAAGCTTGGTGTTCCTTCGCCTGCTAACGGCAGCGGTCGCAGCTACGATGAGCTTCAGAAACTGGCCAATGATATCGGGTACCCGGTGATGGTACGCCCCAGCTATGTGCTTGGCGGCCGCGCGATGCAGATCGTTTATAATGACGCCCAGATCAGGCACTTCATGCAGGTGGCTGCTGATGTGTCGCCGGAACATCCTGTGCTGGTGGACAAGTTCCTGGATGGCGCCATTGAAGTGGACGTGGATGCCATTTGCGACTTCCCCATTGAGGGCAGCACAACAGAAAACTCGAGCAATATGTGTGTTGTCTGTGGCATCATGGAGCACATTGAGGAAGCTGGAATCCACAGTGGCGACAGCGCGTGCGTTATTCCGCCGCGGACCTTGTCGGCAGTCGTGCTTGAAACCATTCGGCGCCATACGAAGGCCCTGGGCGAGGCCCTGAGGGTGCGTGGACTCATGAACATCCAGTATGCCGTAAAGGATGACCAGGTCTACGTGCTGGAGGTGAATCCCCGCGCCAGCCGTACCGTTCCGTATGTTTCAAAGACCGTCGGACTGCCCATAGCGCAGTATGCCGCGCGGGTTATGCTGGGAGAATCGCTGCAAACTGTAGGCATGACAGAAGAGCCTACTGTAGACTATTTCTCCGTGAAGGAAGCAGTTCTTCCATTCAACAAGTTCATGGGCAGCGAAGTACGCCTTGGGCCGGAAATGCGGAGCACTGGTGAAGTGATGGGAATTGACCCGAATCCGGGGCTGGCATTCGCAAAAAGCCAGGCCGCAGCTGGAAACACGCTTCCCATGAGTGGCGGCGTCTTTATCTCCATCAATGACGCAGACAAGCCGAAGTTCCTTCCGATCGCGCAAAAGCTGGCAAATCTCGGATTTGAGCTCTTCTGCACGGAAGGTACCTTTAAATACCTGGTTGAAAACGGGATTACAGCCACGCAACTCTGTAAGATCCAGGAAGGCCGGCCAAACGTTGTCGACTATGTTATCAATGGCGAGATAGGCCTTGTGATCAATACCTTCAGCGGTCCGCAGGGCCGGCCTGATGAGCACCAGATTCGCACTCTGGTCGTCAGCCGCGGCATTCCGCTGATTACTACCATCAGCGCCGCGCGAGCCGGTGTGGAAGGTATCGAAGCTGTAAAGGATCAGAAAGTGACGCTTCGTTCCATCCAGGAGTATCACAACGCCGCAGTAACGAGGTAGTTATCCCGCGGCAATAATCGGCTTGATACTGTTGTTTTGGCGCTGCTTGATAACCCAGTAAATACTTTCTACAGCAGGTCTCAAGATCGATGAACTTTACCGGCAACCCCATAGCTGTTCAGCTCTACACGCTCAGAGAAGAATGTAAAACAGACTTTATCGGCACCTTGGAAAAACTAAAGGAAGCCGGTTATGGCGCTGTGGAATTTGCCGGGCTGCACAATCACAAGCCGGATGAAGTAAAGGCTGCCATGGACAGACTGAAACTGAAAGCTGCCGGTTGCCATCTCGGGTTGAAGGAACTGCAGGAAAAGTTCGACGAAACAAAGAAAACCTACGTGGAAACGCTAGGCTGCGAGTTCGTGACTGTACCTAGTGGACCCAGGAACTTTGAAAACGACGGCAAGGTCTGGGTGGAGTTTTGTAAGTCCATGCGCGAGATGAAAAAGCGCTGTGACGAGGCCGGGATCAAGCTGGCCTATCACAACCACGCCTTCGAGTTTGAAAACAAGGCCGCCGGCAAAACGGCGTTTGATGTCATGTTTCACGAAGCCCCGGAACAATCTCCCCTGTGTGAGTTGGACCTGTGCTGGGTAGCCGCAGGCAAGCATGATCCCGTCAATGAACTGCGCCGCCTGAAGGGTCGCGTGAAGCTTGTACACGTAAAGGATATGGACCCGGGCCCTCCTGCGAAGGATGCTGACGTCGGAAGCGGAATCATCCAATGGCCGGCCGTTTATAAGGCTGCCGAAGAAGCCGGGGTTAAATGGCTGATAGTCGAACGCGATCATCCAAAACCCACAGGTCTCGCAAGTATTAAAGAGAGCCTGGCTTATCTTAAACAGCAGGGACTGGAAAAGTAACTTAGCTGGTCGGATACTGATTAAGTAAGACTCAGACTAGTGTCCTGGCTGTTTATCTAATCTCCGCCAGGCTCTTTGCGGGTAGCGGGGCATCGCTGGCATTCTTGCCAAGAAATTCGCGCAGGAACTTTGCAGCCTGCTCCGGTGGTGTCGGGTTAATGAAGAACCCGGTTCCCCACTCAAACCCGGCTGAACGGGTAAGCTTTGGAGTTATCTCCATGTGCCAGTGGTAATACGGCACGTTGCCCGTGCCGTCGTAGGGCGTTGTATGGATAACGAAGTTATACGCCGGATCCCCCAGCGACTGCTTTATCAGGGCGAGCGTCGTCTTCAGAATCCGGGAAAGATCCTGTACCTGGTTTTTTTGAATCTGGTCAAAAAAGCAGGAATGTTCCTTCGGGAGAATCCACGTTTCGAACGGCGATCTGCTGGCAAACGGCATAAAGCTGACAAACAGGTCGCTCTCCACCACTACGCGTTCACCGTCTGCAAGTTCCTGCTGGATCATATCGCAGTAGCAGCAGCGCTCTTTATACTCGTAATAGCGCAGCGATCCGGCCAGTTCCTCTTGCACCATTTTGGGCACAATTGGCATCGAAATTATCTGGCAGTGCGGGTGATCCTGACTTGCCCCGGCTTCGCTGCCCCAGTTCTTGAAAATCAGGATATAGCGAACCTGCTTATCCTTCTGCAATTCGATACAACGGTCACGCATTCCCCAGATAATTTCCTGAACCTGTTCGACGGTCAAATCTGCGAAAGTGTGATCGTGGTCGGGGGATTCAATCAGTACTTCGTGCGCGCCATAGCCGGTAATGCGATCATACATTCCTTCGCCGCTGCGCTTCAGCGGCCCTTCCTGGCGCAAAGCCGGAAACTTGTTGGGAACGGTCCGCAACCACCACCCTTCAGAATCACGCGGGGTATTGGTCGGCCGATAACTCAGTACTTCCGGAGGTGTGCTACGCTCATTCCCTGGACAGAAAGCACAAAACCCTCCCTTACGTTCTTCATCCACCCGCGTGAATTGCGTAGGTCTCTTCGCTCTCTCAGTCGAGATAATGACCCATTGGTTAGTGACAGGGTCTTTACGTAATTCAGGCATAGCACGTTACCTCTAACCAATCAGTACCTAAATCGCACGCTAATTGTCACGAGAAAAGTAAAAACCCGGCTTCTTTACAGAAGCCGGGCTATTGCTGATAGGTTTCTTACTGTGTACCCAGGTCCAGCTTGGCGGGACCTGCAGGCGTTGTTGCGGGCGTTGCGGCGGTTGCATTGGAAGGCGGCTGGGTTGCCGAATGCACCTCTTCAATTAGTTGTGTAATTTCGGGCACGGGAGGAATCGTCTGCAACACTTCAATATGCTTGTTCCAGGTCGATGCGACGTTATTATCCTTCAACTCCATATAAAGCGTGCCTAACTGCCGTCCTTCATATCCGCCGCTTACCACCTGGACGCCATCCACGTTTTGTACAGTTCCCTGGATCTGGCTGTTTTCACCCATAACAAGCACATCCACCAGTGACTTATCCGTAAGTCCCTTCACAACCTTATCCGCATTTCCCCGTCGATCGTAATCCATCACCACCACGAAGTCGGCTTTACCAGCCACTTCCGGGGCATACTTATTGATGGTTTCGATTGGGTTCAGCACCGTAAGCGTCTCACTCGTTCCGGCCTGCGGCGAACCCGCAGCAATTGTCGAAGGCAGATTTGCCGCGTCACCCTGAACTTCCACGCGGGGTCGCGTCACGCCTATCACGCCAATCTTCAGGGCCTGTCCGTTCGTCAACTTCACTTCCTGGATTACGTAGGGATCGAAAATGGGATTGCCATCCGGTCCCACCAGATTAGCAGATACCAGCTTCACGCCGGCTTCCTGCGCATTTTGTTTTAGTTCTGCCGGGGTCAGTGCCAAATCTGTAAAACCGACGTTAATCACGTCGTAGCCCATCTTGCCCAGTCCCGTGAGCAGATACTTCGCCTGGGTCAGCATTTTCTGATCCGGCATGTCTCTTATGAAGCCGCCGGCATCCACCTGCAGCACGGGAATCTGAAGTTCGTTAATCCGCTTAACCAGGGCCGCTTCTTTATCCAGGCCGCCAAGCTGATGAGAAACGCACCCGCACGGGTCAACCTGCGACCGGCGGAACCCGCCATAGACCAGCGCCAGCACATCCGACGTGCGACCCAGGAAATCCCGGGGAACAACGTGCTCGTCCAGCTTTTCCGGCGTCATCGGCTCCGCTTTAGGCGCCGGAGTCGGCGTAGGCGGAAAGGCTACCGCAGGCTGAGATGTGGTAGTGGTTTGGTTCTGCGCAGATACTGCACCGGCTGCACAAATTGCGATGAGACCGGCGAGTAATCTCCCGTGCGTTGTCTTCATAGTCGTTTTTCCTGATTTGGGATTTGTAAACTACTCCTGCATAACGCATAGAGCATTGTCAAATGTCTTCCCGCCTGCACGAAACATACCAAAGTGAACCTCTTGAGGCACAGCCCGGCCGCCGCTATTCTCTCCTGGTTTACCTCATGCTGGCCGTGGCTTTTATTATTGTCACCCGTCCCAGCATTCATGGTAACGACGGCGTCCAGAACTACGCCTACCTTCGCAGTCTGGCCTTCGATCAGGATCTGGACTTCAGTAACGAATATGAACACTACATGTCCAGGCAGGCCGACTGGTTTGACCGAAAACAGATACCGCGCGATCCGGTTACTGACCTCCCAATCAACCTCTACGGCGTAGGAAGCTCCCTGCTGTGGGCTCCATGGGTGGCTATTGCGCATGGCAGTGCGTGGCTATTGAACAAGGCCGGGGCCGAAATTACGCTGGATGGCTACTCCCGTCCCTACCAGGTGGCCGTGGGCTTCGGATCATGCTTTTATGCCACGCTGGCGCTCGCACTGCTCTTCAGGTTCCTGCGGCGACTACAGGGCGATCAGCCTGCAGCCTGGGCCATTCTGCTGATCTGGCTGGCCAGCCCGCTCTTCTTCTACATGTATCTCCACCCCAGCATGAGCCATGCAAACTCGTTTTTCCTGGCGACAATGGTCATGCTGCTTTATCTTCGCAATCCCACGAAGTGGCTCGCCTGGGGACTTCTCGGCCTGGCATCCGGAGCCATGGTTATTACCCGGTTCCAGGACGGAGTACTGCTCACTGCCCTGCTGGTTGGCGAACTATGGTTTCTTTTCAAAACTCCGACCGGTCGCACACGGTGGCTGCTGCAGCGCCTTCCGCTTTACCTTGTCTGGATAATCGGGTTCGCAATCGCGCTCATTCCGCAGGTGCTGGCGTGGGGTTATCTGCAGGGCTCCTATTTCAGCGGACCCCGCGCTTATATCCACCAGGGCAGCTTCTCTTTCCTGGCACCGGCCTACGCCCCCCAGGTCCTCTTCGGAAGCAACCATGGCGTATTTTACTGGCACCCGGCCCTGCTCATCGCCTTTGCTGGCCTGCTCACCGCCACAGGCTACTTGCGCGAAAAGCTCATGAGCCTCAGCGCCTTTGCCGCCCAAACATGGGTCGTCGCCTCGTGGAGCATCTGGTGGGCCGGTGCAAGCTTCGGTCACCGGATGTTCATCAGCACTTTGCCCTTCCTCGCTATCGGCGCAGTGTTTACACTGGGCCGCCCCGGCCGCACAGGTACCGTCCTCCGTGTACTCCTGCTGTTTCTTATCTTCTGGAACTTCGGGAACATCATCCAGTACGGCCTCGGCTGGATCGCGCGCCAGGAAGGCGTACCGATTTCCGAACTCGCATACAATAATTTCATACGACTTCCTGCCTTTGTCTGGCAGCGCATCTTTGGTTCGCCACTTTAAACTTGTGAATTCCCCACGATCGCTTTAATCCGCACGCACCTTGAATCTGACCAAACCCCAAAAACTTATGAACGCCGGCAAATTTGCCGAAGCAGAAGCGGCTTTGCCTGCTGCGGATCAAACTCCTGATCCAAGGATCGAGATTGTTCGCGCCCGCATCCACGCCGCAGCAGGCGACACCGATGGGGCCATCGCAATGCTGGAAGGAGCCGGCAATAGGTTCCCGGGCTACTCGCCCCTTCACGTCTATCTCGGCACGTTTCTTTGGGATGCGTGCCGATTGACGGAAGCCGAAACTCACTTTCAACAGGTGCTTACCGATCAGCACGGCAATGACCTCGCCCGGTCCTACCTGGCACTTTGCCGCTTTGCTGCCGGGGACAGAGCTTCCGCAGCCGCAACCTGGCAGCGCCACGGCTTCTCAGACAACACGATGTTTCGCGTTCGTGCCGCAGAATTTATAGAAAAAGCCTGGTTGCGGGACGAAAGCTATCTCGGAGAAAATGCCGTCCGCGATACACTCATCTCGCCAACAAAGCTCAGCACCAAGAAAGCCCTGTCGCGCTTTTATCGCAGGGATTTCCCGGGAATGCTTGAGTATCTGCCCGAGCCGCCGCTCGTTGATGATCTTGCCGCTTTCCTCGCAGCCACAGCCCATGAAATGCTCGGCCATTACACCAGGGCCCGCGCATACATGGAGCCTCTTCAGGGCAGGCGCGACGAATGGCCAGACCCGCTCGTGGCGCTCCACGGTCGCCTGCTGACCCGCGAAGGCAAACTGAAGCAGGCGGCCTCCGAGTTTTCGAAGGTCCTGATAGTCGGCCCCGAAGACTATGGCGTTAACTACTACCTCGGCATCATCTGCCTGGCCTATGGCATGAAAGCCGAGGCACGACAGTATTTTCTTCGCGCCTTCACCAGTTACATGGTCGATACCCGCGAGTTCCAATGGTGGCAGCTTGAACAGGTACTTCTCAACAGCAGCGGCACCGAGGGCGCCGCGCCGCACCAACAATCCTGATGAACAAGATCCTTGTCGTTACAACCGAACCCCTCCCACTGCCCGGTGGCCTAACCACCGGAGCAGGGCTACGCGCCTGGGGGCTGGCTGAAGGCCTGCGGTCCGCCGGTTTCCATGTGATCATAGCCTCTCCGCTCGAAGGCGACCAGGCTAAGCAACAGGCCGCCGCCGAAACGCCAGACCCAAGCGTTCGCTTCTTCTCCCGCAGTGACCTCGGCGCCCTTGTAGAAAATGAAAATCCAGACGTGGTCGTTATGCAGCATTGGGGCCTGGTGTATGCCCTGCCCGACCTGAAATGCCCGCTAGTCATAGACCTTGCCGGACCGCACCTGCTCGAACGCCAATACTGGGGCAACCAGGATCTGCATAGGGATCTGCAGGAAAAACTGTCTGCCCTTCGCCGCGCTGATTTCATAACCCTAGGCGGCGTCTTCCAGCGGCACTATTTCTACCCATACCTCGCTATGGCTGGCTTTGACATCACAAATACCAATTTCCCCGTCATACCGTTTTCTGTCGCACCTCAAGCCGTTGAAGGCTCTCCCGCACCCGGATCAGAAGCGACGTTCATCTACGGCGGCGCCTTTCTTGCCTGGCAGAATCCGGAAAAACCAATCCGCTGGCTGCTTGACGAGGTGGACAAAGCGGGCAGAGGCCGCCTGCTCTTTTACGGCGGAGCCCACCCTTCCATGGATGCCTCCGGCGGACGTTTCCTTAGTCTTTACCAGTTCGTAAAAGCTCACCCCCGCGTGGAAGTTCGCGGGTGGAAACCATTTGATCAGCTTACAAAAGAGTATGCTGCCGAAGGCCACGTGGCTCTCGATCTGATGGAACGAAATCCCGAACGGGAACTTGCCTACACAACCCGCACCATGGTTTACCTGCAATGCGGCCTGCCCGTTGTCTATAATAACTACTCGGAGATCAGTCTCCTGGTACAGCGCAACGGCTGTGGTTGGTGCCTGGACCCCGAAGATGAGGCCGGGTTTCGCACTCTGGTTCAAAAAATCATCGGGGCGCCGGATGAAGTTCTCAAATTAAGGGAATCCGCCCGAAATGCCGCCATTAACCAGAACTGGAACCAAACCATAGCTCCCCTCGCGGAATTTTGCCAAAATCCTCAGTTTCGGGAGAAAACAAACTCCCAAGCTTTTCAGGTACCTGAATCAGAATCTCACGCCGCCCCAGCCATAAAGCCAGATCTTAACGTATCTTCCTCTACAATAACTTCAATAAGACGAAACTTTTTCGCCCGCCCCGGTAGATGGATGGGGATAATTGTTTACTTGCCCGTTTGGGTAGTATCGAAATACCTTTGTTACCGGTTAAAGGTCACAAGCTCATCTCGCGCGCAATAAAAGTTGGGGTCTGCGCATGTCTAGTTCCGGATTTCTAAAACCACAAATACTGGTACCGGTCTTAATCCTTATCGCTCTGATTGGGCTGTCTTTTGGTCTGAAGAGGCAGGTCGATCCTAAAGACAAATCCTCTGTGGCAGGCGAGACAGAATTCGACCGACTGGAAACCGGCCCGACGCGCATCTCCCGAATTGATGCTCCCTCGGCAAAGGTTGACTCATCCAGGCAATCCACCGCAAACCGCGCCCCGGCCCGGGCGAAGGCCAAGCCCCGCGAGAAGATTGTAGAAAACTACGAAACCGCCAGGAAACGCGCCGACGGCGACAGCTATATCTCAGGAAGAATCTTTCACACGCCAGACAATGACGACAACGAACGTGGCCGCGGCCGTGACGGTGACAACAACACCTCAGGCGGCGAGCGCCGCCGAGATGATGGCGACAGCTGGCGCGATAGATTCAAGCCTGTAGAAACCGCAACTATTGAACTCTACGAAGATGATCCCAATACTACCCACCCACCCCTGCGCACTGCCTTAACTGACAAGGAGGGGTCTTTCACTCTAGCGAACATCAACGCCGCCGACCAGCGTTACATCCTGGTGGCGAAACATACCAATTTTGCTCCTGAAGCGACTTTTGTCTCCATGAACGAAGTTCCCCGGGATGATGTGTTCATGCGGCTCAGCGAAGGCGTTCCCGTAAGCGGACGTGTGCTTGACAGCGAAACCAGCGAGCCCATTGCCGGGGCTATCGTGTACCATCCGAACCCGCGCTTCGAGGCCTTTTCAGCAATGGGTGTGACGACAACAACTTTAAGTGGCGAGTTTTCGTTTCCGAACGTAGATTCCGGATCGGCCATTACCCAGGCGCGCGCCGAGGGCTATGCCACTACCCGTGCCCGCGTTCGTGCGCCAGATGATGACACGATTATCGAGATGCAGGCCGGCGGTGCAAGCATAGCGGGCGTAACTATCGATCGCCTAACCGGCAAGCCTGAAGGCGGAGCCAGGGTCTGGGCCAGTGGCCCACGCGATATAGCTGAATCCGTCATTTCCGCAGACGATGGAACCTTTACCATCAAGAATCTGCCGGAAGGTGAGTTCAAGGTTTACGCTGTCCGGGGAATGAAATCCGAAGTGCAGGAAATAGAACTGGCCCGGGGAGAAGAAATCGAGGATGTGGAAATCATTCTCCCGACGCCCCTGCTGGTAAGCGGCCAGGTCATCAACAATAAGGACCGGCAGCCTCTCGAAGGCGTAAAAGTATGGTACCAGTCCACAAAAGGCGCGCAGTTCCGGAAAACTAACTCCGACGGCCGGTTCACTTTTGAGACTATGGCCATTGATGAATACGCAATTCTGATCCACGAAAAAGGCTTCCTCCCTGTGCAGGAAGAACGCACCACCGCTGGCAAGGAAACCATTGAGCGCAAGATTGCAAAAAACCAGTCGTCAGACGAGCTGGTAATTCGACTGAAACCTGTGCCCACCGTGGAAGGTAACGTGCTGGGCCCGACGCGGCGCGGAAACGCTAAGCAGGTTATCCATGACGCGGAAGTAAAACTGGCGTTTGTTGACGGCCGAAATTTCCATCAGCTCGAGACAAAATCCGACCCGGCAGGCAACTTTTTTTTCAACCTGCCTTCAGGCGAACGAGGCGAAGGCACCATCGTGGCCGAAAAGAACTACGCAATGGACGCCAAAGACGTGCGCGTGCCCCGGAAAAACCCGGTCCAGCTGAACCTGGATCGTGACTTCATGAGAGGCCAGCTTCTTCTCATCGACGAGACACCGCTTGATGGCGTTACGGTCAACGTCACTACCAATGTCCCGAAAGACCGCAGCGGAGGCAGCATCCACAAAATGCAGATGACCAGCATGAACACCATGCGCGGTGGAATGCTGTTTGGCGCCCTGCCGAAAGATCAGCAGGTTGAACTTACCTTCAGCCTTCCCGACGGGGA
Organism: Candidatus Sumerlaeales bacterium; assembly: GCA_036675025.1. Taxonomy (GTDB): domain Bacteria; phylum Sumerlaeota; class Sumerlaeia; order Sumerlaeales; family Sumerlaeaceae; genus JAKFFN01. The sequence continues at coordinate 11,053 of JAKFFN010000284.1, forward strand.
AGCGATCTCGAAGGAATTCAACACCAACCGCCTGCTTAATAGCCGTCCGATTTTCGTCTACGACCCGGTATCAAAAGACATTGTGGCAGATACCACACCGCGCCAGCGAAACCGCGACTGGGACCGCTACGGTGAACGTGGCCGTGGCGATGGCGGAGGCCGCGGTGGTCAGAATGGCGGTCAGGGCCAGGGCGGCGGGCGCAGAGGAGGCGATGGTCAAGGCGGCCAGAATGGCCAGGGCGGGCCACAAACAGCCTCAGATGGTGCCGGTAACCAGGGCGGCCAGAATCGACAGCAACAACAGCAGCAATAGCAGCAATAGCAGCAATAGGACCGGCTTGTAAGCCGCACCGGATACACATTACGTTCGGCCTCAGAAATCTGCCTGCCCATACCGGTTAAATGGCTGCTTCGTTTTCATAGTTGAAGATTCCCGCAGTGGGCATTGTGTTAGCTCCCGTGACCATTGTTTCAACATTCGACGAACTTCGCTATGCTCTCGGCGATCGCCATAGCTGTCTGACCATCGGCGTTTTTGACGGCGTACACCTTGGCCACCAGGCCCTTGTAGAGAGAACCGTCGCAGCCGCACGCAAACAGGCGCAAGTTTCGGTTGTTGTTACGTTTAAGAATCATCCTCTCGCAGTACTGGCTCCGCCATACACTCCCCGGCGTCTCGTTACTAATGCCCGTAAGGCCGACCTTCTGCGCAACATGGGTGTGGAAATTGTGGTGCTGCTCGAGTTCACGCGCGAACTCGCATCCACCCCCCCGGAAGATTTTGTAAACGACTATTTGGTCAGCCGCGGCAGACTTCATTCTCTCATTTGCGGATATGACTTCAGCTTCGGCTGCCAGGGAGCAGGCACTATCGAGCTGCTCAAAACCGAAGGTTCCAACCAAGGGTTCACCGTCGAATGCGTTTCGGCCGTATCCCATGAAAACCGCATTGTGAAAAGCACGCATGTCCGCGATCTGCTTTTTGCCGGGCACGTTTCTGAGGCAACGCAGCTATTGTCGCGACCTCACGAAGTGCCGGGGATTGTCGGCAGCGGCATGAAGCGGGGCCGAACCATTGGTTTTCCCACCGCCAACCTTACCTGTCCTGAGAATTACCAGCTACCCGCACAGGGAGTCTATCTCTGCGGCGCCCGCATCGGCACGAACTCAGAAATCCTTCCGGCCATGGTGAACATTGGCACTAGCCCCACGTTTGGCGAAAATCAACTGACCGTAGAGGCTCACCTGCTAGATTTCAGCGGCGATCTTCATGGCTCCCCACTGACGCTGTATTTCATTGAGCGACTCCGCGATGAGCGAAAATTTCCGGGCATAGATGCCCTGGTGGAACAGTTGACAAAGGACCGGGAACAGTCAGGCAGCTTGTGGAAAACCGACGCCATTCAAAAGATTATCCAACTGGTGCCGACAGCAATTGATCACCAATTGTAACACCGCCGGTTACTTTGACCGGCTTGGCTTTTTACTTTTGGATGAAGAAGATTTCGAAGAACTCTTTGAGGAAGATTTCTTACTGGTTGATTCTTTCTTATCCGAATCGTCCTCATCGCCGTTGCCAGAATCTTTGTCGCTTTTCTTCCCTGAGTCGCTCTTCTTCTCCGGACTTCGGGATTCCTGCAACAGGGCAGCCACGCCGGGACCGGTATAAACGGCGTCTGAAACCCCTTCAAATCGACCTCTTACCAGTTCTGTTCCCGTGGATGCGGCAGCATCGCTGATATTGGTTATACTGAACTCCCCGCTGTCACCTATCCATTCAATTTTCAGCTTGGGCGGATCAACCCCGCGGATAGCGGTCTGTAGCCCGGCAGGCAACTTTTGCCGCTGCGTCAGGGCAAGCATTTCGCGCGTGGTCGTTGTTTTCTGCGGGAAATAAACAATTTCAGCCACGTTGTCAAATGACATGACGGCGAGCCGCCCGACCTTTGCATTCTCCGCCATCGGCGTCAGGAATTCCAGGTTGGTAAATCCTTGTTTCTTGCGCCATTGTACGTAGGAATCTACGGCATCAGCCATCAGATAGGCAAAATCCGACGACAGGTAAGACAGTCCTTCAGTAGGCAACTCACGCAGGAGTATGGGAAAAATGCTGGAATGGCCGCGGGCGATGGTGTGAATGGAATTACTGCTCACATCATCGTTGGTAGTAAACGTAATAAACCAGTCGCCGTCTTTCTCAGGCGCCAGTATTTCGATTAAATACCCCCGCTCTCGTGCCACATCCATATAGAAGAAAGCTGCGCCCTGCTCTGCAACAAACGATTCGCACGCCACCCAGTTATCAGAGATCCACGTCAGATTCGCCGGCGCAGGCTTCATCTGGGGCAGCTCGACCGACTTTATGGGGGTTTCCCCTTTATCGTAAATGAGCATCCGGATTCGGCCGATAAAACCGGCGTCGTCCCATTCTACGTTAGCTGTGTATGTGCCCTCTGGCGATTCGAGAGGCAGATTTTCCAGTAGCTGTGGTGCCGCTGACAGATTAGCTGGTCCGCAAAGGCTAAGACCTGCCAAAAGAATACCAATAAATAACCGCATAGTCCTCTTCTCAACGCACTTATAGACGCCAAGGTCTCCTTGGAGGTTCAAAAAAAATCGCTGAAACTCAAGAGTTTCAGCGATTTAATATCATATGGCTGTTCCAAGTCAGGGCTTAGGTTGTTCAACCACAACTTCGTGGGACAGGACATCGCCAGTGTAGATAAACTGATCATTCTCTATCACAGGAGTGGTAACCTGGTCCCCCGCCCCTGGCGCCGGCAGTGTACCAAGGGCAAACACCTGGTAAGATTGCGGCATCAGATCATGGAAGGTGTACTGGGCGCGGGTGCTTACGCTGGGTGTATGGGGCTCCATGATATCACCGTTTTTCCCGCGAAGGCGCAAAGTCGCCGGGAAATTAATGAGTTCGCCGTTACCGTCAACGGCCTTCACTGTAACAATACCGGGGTTTTGCAACTGGACCTGGCCGAAGTTTGAGATCGGCGGACGGATGTATCGGTTTTCGATAACAAATGCCTCGCCAAGCTTTCCGTTTTCGATAGGAATCCCAACTGATGCATTTTCTTTAATGGCCGCGATTCGTGCCTGGACAGATTCGCGCGTCACCTTCTTCATTACCGCCATGCTTTCCGGCCCCGGCTCAGCGGGAACTTCCGTAGCGGTCGGGTCATAAACCATGGCGAAATTCCCCGGTTTTAGTTTCAGCGTAAAGCTGCCTTGGGAATCCACAGCCACCGCATCCTCAGCCATAGCGCGCACTTTATCCAACGGGTTAGCGTGAGGTATTTCGTTCAGGCGGTTCTGGAAGATAAAGTAAAGTACGCCGCCTGATGCAGGAGTGCCCTCGCTGCCGACAAGCTGTCCGGCTACAGTGGTTATTTCCGGCGCCTCATTTATGTCGCGCTCCAGGGGAACCTCTTCGCTCTCCGTTTCAGCAGTGGCAGGCGCCGCCTCAGGAGTTGAATCTGTCTCAGTCACACCCGTACCCGGCGCAACCTGTGCAATCTCTTCGGACCGCTTGTCCATGGATTCTGCGTCACTATTCGATGTACAGCCCGCCAATATGCCCCCTGCCAATGCCACAACAGCCAGCGCTGCAAAACTGATACCTGTACTTTTCATCATGAAATGGGGCTCCGTATGTCTGTTAATTTCGTCGATGCTTCGGACACTACATTTGATGTCGGGTTCCACACATGCAAGAATCCAGCCAACCAGAATAGACTGGCACAACGTTTTCTAAAGCTTTAAAATTCAACAGCATGACTTTAAATTGTATAACCATGGCTCATAAATTGGTGTGCGCTTACCTGACGCTCTTCACTCGTTACCCGTGACAATTTCGGCGCCATTCTCCTTAAAAGCCTTATATCCGCCATCGATGGAAAAGACGTTTTTGTACCCCATCTTCTGCAGGTTGTCTGCAGCCAGGGCGGATCGATATCCGCCGCCGCAGTAAAGATGCAGCTCTACATTCTTGTCGGGAAAAACCCGCTCTACATCCCGTTCAATCACCCCTTTACCCAGGTGCACTGCCCCCTTTACGTGGCCCTCACGCCACTCATCGTCTTCCCGCACGTCAACAAGCCGCGCCCCTTCAACCTGTTCCAGGCGCTTCAGGGCTTCATCAGGAGTTTCTTCTTTAACCCGCTGCTTCGCATCATTTACGATATTAAGAAAAGCTTCACTGTGTTTCACGGTTGTCGCAGTCCTTTCACTTCAAGTTTAAAAGCCTGTAATCCCCTTCCGGGAATTCCATTGTTACACACATTTCTGCAATACGCGATGCAATGCGCGGAGACAATTGCTGCTTCAACTCCGGTAGAGTCCGATTCGTAGTGATAATCGTCGCAGAGTCATCTTCGTACCGGCGATTAATAAGCACGTAAAGCCGATCAAGCACATATTCGCTCGTGCGTTCGGCACCAAGATCATCAAGAACAAGCAGATCAACTCGTCGCGCGAAGTCGAACATATCAGCTTCACTGTCCTCACTCGTACCATCCATCCGGCGGCGCAGTTCCAGGAACAACTCCGGCACGTTCCAGTAAAGACCTGTGTAGCCTTTGGAGATCACTTCTTTAAGTATCGCCACAGCCAGGTGAGTCTTTCCGGTACCTTCGCGGCCAGTCATCAAGAGCCCTTTGCCGGGCTGGCTGTGATCGTTGCCGCGAAACGTTTTGAGGAATCCTTTGGCGCCGTGGAGGATTTCCTTCTGTTTCTGATTGCGCGCAGCATATCCGGAAAAGGTTTTGTTGGCAAACTTCCGTGGAACCTTCGCCAGCCGGTACTTTGTATCCAGTTCTTTTTCCAGAACGCAATTGCATGGCGCCGCACCGTCATCAAACAGCACATAGCCCATGCCCTGGCACTTCGGACACACGCCGGTTTCATCTACTCGTGCTGCTGCTTTGCGACTCATTTGCCTGAACCTCTAAAACTTGAAATCGTTACTGTCTTCACTACCAGCAAACAGGGGTGCTTGTGCAGTTTCGGCTGGAGTCGTTTTGTTAATGTCCAGCGGTTCACCAGCTTTTTTCCTACGGCGAACCAGCTCCTGCATAACCCAATGCAGAGATCTGATCTCGTTCTTCTGCGCTCGCCGAAATACGCTCCTGATTTCCGCCATGGTAAAGCGCTGCGGCAGCATACGCAGTTCATCAAGGATAAAAACGTTCATCTTGAGCCCGATGACATCAAAATACAGGTCGACGACTTCCTTCAGGTCGGGGCTGTCAGTCTGTAATTCATTGTCAGTAACCTTCGCGCAGTCGTCGAAATATCTGAAGTACTCTGATCCATGCTCAAACAGGTGAGCGTCTTGCGCGCGAATGACTTCGGGCGATTTCGGCGTGATTAATGGAGTCACAACGCGAAAAAGCGCAGCCTCTTCATCGTTGTCGGGCAGGAAGCAGGCAATCAGTTTGAGTTTCCGCAGTTTCTCCGCCGTACGTCGGGCGAGGGCCGGGCCGACTCCGCATCGCCGCTCAAGCTCCTCCAGGGAAATTTCCACGGTTCCCGGCATCGAATTGCGTTCACAATCCAATTCCACGATCTTCTTAAACAACGGCCATCCGGCTCCGCCCTTAACAGTCTGGCTAAGGAGTTGCGGAAGTCCGCTGCATTCCAGCCACAGAGGCGACCACACCCGTACTTCTCTTCCACTCATGCGGATAAACTCTTACTTGCCTGGAGGTATTGGGCGAAGGAATCAGCGAGAAGTGCCGCGGACTTTTCTTTTCTCTCCGCAGCCGGAAGTAATTTGCCAAATTCCTTAACATCAACTCCCCTGCCCTTTGCCGCAGAAACAGCGTCTTGCTCTGCTGCGCCGCAGAAGATTACTGACTGTGCGCCTTTTGTCCTGGCCATAGTTGCCACCTGCCATGGTGCTTTGCCAGCCAGGCTGGTGCTGTCAAATTTTCCTTCCGCTGTCACAACGATCGAGTGCGTGCTCAACTGCTCTTCCAGGCCAATTAATTTGCAAAAGGAGGCGCCGCCGGCCTCAAGTTCTGCCCCGATGGCAGCCAGGGCAAATCCCAGACCGCCGGCTGCTCCGCTTCCGGGAATGTCCCGCAGTTCTCGTCCTGCGTTTCTCTCCACCCTCGAAGCCCAGTCGCCCATTAAAGCTTCAAGCTGTTCAACTTCATCAGGGCCGGCCCCTTTCTGCGCGGCAAAAGTGCGTGCAGCCCCGCGGTCGCCCACCAGCGGATTGTCCACGTCCACGCATGCAGTGATCTCCACATCTCCTAGCCACTCTTTAATATTCGGAATATCTGGAGAGGACAACTCAGACATATCCAGAGCGATGCGATACTCGTTATCACATGGTAAACAGTTGCCAGTTAGCTCGGCAAGGCGCCATAGTAGCCCTACGCCTCCATCACATGTAGCCGAGCCACCCAGTCCGATGAGGATTTTCTGCGCGCCGGCCGCCTTTGCGGCCGCAATAAGATCCGCCAGCCCCGCGGTCCCGCTGATCATGACATTCCTGCGTTGCGGTTCAACGAGCGCCAGCCCGCACGCCTGTGCCGACTCAATAATCGCAGTATTTTTGTCCTCATCCATCAGGAAGTCGGCTTCGATGGCGTCGCCCAGTGGTCCGGTGCAAGCAACGGTGTGGCGGGTGCATTGCCGGTTGCTTTCGTAGGCTTCCATAAACCCGTCTCCACCGTCGCTCACCAGGAACTTTCCTGAGACGTCCACGCCGGCTGTCCCGGCTCCTGCCAGGAAGGCGTCCAGGCATTCACCCGCGGTCATTACTTCTTTAATGGCGTGGCCTACACATAGCACTTTCATCGTCATAAAACCTTTCCACACATCAGACAAAACGTACAACCGGAGTTTTTTACCTGTCCAACGGTAATGTGCACAATACCTGCAAAGCTGCTCTTTTAGAGCGACGCGATCTTGTACCAGGGATAAAGGATGAACAATACAGGGATACAGAACAGCGACCGCTGGCTTGAGCGGCGGGGGCCTGAAGAACATATCGCGATCTCGAGCCGCGCCCGCTATGCGCGTAATCTTCCCAAGGTCACATTTCCCATGCGCGCCCGTCCCGAAGAGCTCCGTACAGTTGTCGAAAAAGTCGGCGCCGCTATCAACGAATCCGCCCGTTTCCGCGGTGGTTTCGCCTTTAACCTTGCTGAGATCCCCTCGGCCCATCGCCATTTTCTAAAAGAGAACCACCTGATTTCCAGCGAAATGGAGAAGGGTGGAGTTAATCGCCTCATCTTCCTTAACGACGACATAACCCTGGCCGTTATGGTAAATGAAGAAGATCATCTCCGGCTGTTTGCCCTCGAACCCGGATTTCAGCTGGCGCCTGTGCTCAATAACCTGATTTCCCTGGAAACGTCCCTTGAGAAGCACCTGGAGTTTGCATTCTCACCACGATATGGATTTCTTACAGCCTGCCCTACAAATACAGGCACTGGCCTGCGGGCAAGCGTACTACTGCATCTGCCCGCCCTGGCATCCAGTCGCCAGCTTGCTGAACTCGTGAAAACGCTTCCCCAGAATGGCCTCACCATCCGCGGCCCCTATGGCGAAAACAGCGAGAACTTCGGCGACCTCTTCCAGGTAAGCAATGAAGTGACCCTCGGCCGCGACGAGCGGGAGATTGTAGAAATCCTCACGAACACTGTCGACCAGGTGATTTCAGGTGAAGAGCAGGCCCGGCGTGACCTTTTTGATAAAGCCAAAGATCAGACAGAAGACCTGGTGTGGCGGGCCTGGGGGCTGCTAACCAACGCCCGAATCCTCAGCAGCCAGGAAGCTGTCCAGAATTTGAGCCGCCTGCGTCTCGGCATTGATAAAGGATGGTTTCCGCAGCTAACCCATGGCCAGTTAAACCAGTTACTTATCCAGGTACAGCCAGGGCACCTGCAGATCAAATATGCCGCGGCCGACAATCTGGAACAAAGAGATATAGTCCGCGCCAAAGTGCTGCGCGAACTGCTTCTGAAAAATCCGTAAACCACCACTTATACAGAACCACATTTCCATTGAAAGGCGCATTTTACACGCAGCAAGTTCACTCCTATGCGTATACTCGTTGCCGGGGGAGCCGGCTATATTGGAAGCATTACTGTAGAACATCTTGTTGAGCAGGGCCACGAAGTCACTGTTATTGATAACCTGGATCGAGGCCATCAGGCTGGGGTACACCCCGACGCGGAGTTCCAGAAGCTAGACCTTGCCGACTCGGCAGGCCTGGACACCCTTTTTAAAAATGGCCGCTTCGACGCTGTAATGCACTTTTGCGCCAGCAGCCTGGTTGGCGAATCTGTCACCGCACCGCTGCAATACTACCGCAACAACATCAGCAATGGCCTCAATCTTGTCGAGGCAATGGTACGCCATGACGTCAGCCGCTTTGTTTTTTCTTCTACCGCAGCCATTTTCGGGGAACCAACTGAGCAGCCAATCACAGAACTGACTCCCAAAAATCCCCTGAACCCCTACGGCCGCACGAAGCTCTATTTCGAGCATCTACTAAAGGATGCAGAGGTGGCGCATGGCCTGAAAAGCGTTTGCCTGCGTTATTTCAACGCTGCCGGTGCCACCAAAGACCGCGGCGAAGACCACCGGCCTGAAAGCCACCTGATCCCCCTTATCATTGATGCCGCTCGCGGCCGCCGCGATTCCATCACCGTCTTCGGCAACGACTACCCCACCCCTGACGGTACCTGTGTCCGCGATTACATCCACGTATCAGACCTGGCCCAGGCCCATATTCTCGCTGTCGAACATCTTGGATCCGCTGCCACCGGCGACGCGTTTAATCTTGGCAATGGCACCGGATTTTCCGTAAAGCAGGTAATCGAAACTGTCGAGAAGGTAACTGGCAAAGCCGTGAAGGTCATACAGGGTGAACGCCGCGCAGGCGACCCCGCCGTGCTTGTTGCCTCCTCCCAGAAAATCCGTACCGCCCTTGGCTGGAATCCCAAGTATACCGACCTCGAGTCTATCGTCGATTCCGCCTGGCAATGGGTTCAGAAGAATCCCGACGGTTATCCCGCGTAATCCTTGAACTTCCCGTTTCCCGCCTCTTTCGTTGTTACCAAATTTGAACTAACCGGAGGTACCGGATATGGTTGTACTGGGTCGACTTTTGGCTGCAACTGCCATGACACTCGCCACAGGCGCAAACATAGCAGTCGCTGCTCCCCTGGAAATATCCTCATTATTTAGTGATCACATGGTGCTGCAGCGCGAGCGCCCTTTGAAGATATGGGGAAAGTCGGACCCGGGCTCAACTGTAAAGGTCAGCCTCAATAAGAACGAGGCTGAAGCCAAAGCTTCGCCGGACGGGAAGTGGGAGGTCCAACTTCCGGCGCAGAAAGCCGGTGGCCCCTATGAATTAACAGTATCTGACGACGACGAAACCACCACCCTGCACGATGTTCTGATAGGCGAAGTCTGGGTGTGCAGCGGCCAGTCAAACATGGATTGGATGCTGAAAAACACAGCAGATCCCGAAAAGAACATAGCGGAAGCTAACCACCCGAATATCCGCCTCTATAAGGTGCCGCGTCAAAAGGCCCTGAAACCTCAGGATGAACTGCAGGACCCGGCAACCTGGGAAGGCTGCACCCCGGAAACCATCCCCGAATTCTCCGCCGTAGGTTATTATTTCGGCCGCGAACTTCAGCAGGAACTCGACGTCCCCATCGGACTCATTCACAGCGCCTGGGGCGGCACTAAGGTTGAATGGTGGACTCCGGCGGAAAAACTCGCGCAGTTCGAGCAGCATT
>JAKFFN010000159.1:0-20759 GCA_036675025.1 Candidatus Sumerlaeales bacterium
ACGCCGCCATCGATGTCGTCCGCGCCGAGGTGCTGCTGAATGCGCGCTCCATGACGGGCTCCCGCATCCTGCCGTTCCAGATGTCGGAGATTCACGACATCGACACCGAGTTCGACTTCGCAGCCGCAGGCTGGAACGCGTCGGGCGTGCCGCCACAAAGAAAGACGTTCGTGTTCGCCTTGTCCGCACTCGTGGCCCAGGGCACCGAGGACGACCTGGCCAACTCCACCCCCAACCCGGGGGCGATCTCGGTCGTCAACCGCCTCCATTCCCTGGGCATCATGATCAATGGAAGCTTCGTCTTCGGCCTGGATGACGATGACAAAGATGTGTTCAAGCGCACGGTCGAGTGGGGTGTACAGAACGCCCTTACCACTGCAACTTATCACATTCTTACCCCGTATCCCGGCACACAGCTTTATAAAGAAATGGAACAGGAGGACCGCATCCTCCATCGCCGCTGGGACGAGTATGATACCCGCCAGGTGGTTTACAAGACTCGCGGCCTCACAGCCGGTGAGCTAAAGGAAGGTTACGACTGGGCCTACGAGAACTTCTACAGCTGGAAAAATGTCTTCGCCGCAAGTATGCAGCACGACAACCTGAAGCACCAGGCCAAGCACTTCGCCTATACGGCGGGGTGGAAGAAGTTCGAACCGCTCTGGAATTTCATCATCAAGAACCGAAGCCTTAACCAGATGCTTCCGGTGCTTGAAGCGGTGCTGTCGAAAGTGAACCCGCGGAAGAACACCGCAAACCGGGCGGCAGCTGCTGCACCTGCGCTTGCGGCCTCGTCTTCCAAAGTGGCCTAGTTACGGCGCTACAGCGTCCAGGGCGACCTGTACCCGTAGTGCAGGTACCGGTTGGCATCTTCATCACCAATAAACCGCTCCGCCACCGGATCCCACTTCAAGGGGCGGCCAAGTTCCATGGCGATAGTCGCGATATGGCAGACCGAGGCAGTGCGGTGTCCGGTTTCTGCGTTGGCAACGGTGTCACTGCGGTTGCGGACGGCATCATAGAAATTGTCGTGATGGCTGAGAACGCGGCCGACCGTGGAATCCGATGGCTTAAACTCAATGTTCAGCAGCTTCGGGTCAGATGCTGTCAGATCGCAGCCATGGATGTGTACGTTAATCCATCCATTCTCGCCGTAGATCTTTAGCCCGCGGTTGCTGTCGTCACCCTCGCTGTTTCCGCTCACCACCACGCCGTTGTCGTACTTCAGAGCGAATTCATACTTCATAAAAGTATCGAACTCGCTGTCGTCGTTCTGCTTACCTGTAGCAGAAATCTCTACCGGGCCGCTCGTGTCTTTGTCGAGAATCATCTGAACGAGGTCAAGGATGTGTGCGCCGCGATCCGACATTTCACCGGTTGCGTAATCCAGCTGGTAACGGAACCAGAAATGACACCGTTCGTAGTGCTTGCCCTTGTAATAGAAGCTGGTCTCGTCAGAGTAGAAATAGGGTTTGTACGGCGCTGGCCCAAGCCACAGATCGTAATCCAGCTCCGCCGGTGGCTCCGTAGGTTTTTGCGGGGCGATGGGTTTATGGCTCGTCACTGGCATCGTGACTTCGATCTTCTCGATCTTTCCCAGGTAGCCATTTCGTACCACGTCGGCCACGTAGCGCGACTTCTTGTTCGAACGCTCGTGGCTTCCCGTCTGCAGTACACGGCCATAGCGTTTCACTGCATCAGAAATGGCGCGGCCTTCGGCAATTGTCCGCGTCAGCGGCTTTTCCGTATAACAGTCTTTGCCATGGCGGAGCATCTCGAGGGTCGTAATGGCATGGGCATGATCGGGCGTGGCGATGAGCGCCGCATCAAATTTGTCTTTGAATCCAGCCAGTTCGCGGAAGTCCTGCACAAACTGGATACCGTCAGTTGAACCGTAGGCTTCCTTCAAGGTATCGGCAGCTTTGTCCATGTGGCGGCGGTCAACATCGCACACGCCTACGATCTGGATGTCCTTCCGCTTGCTCTGGATGTTCAGGTGGTAACTGCCCTGACCGCCTACGCCGATGTGCACCATTGCCAGCCGGTTTGATGGTGCAACCCCGCCATCTTTGCCCAGTACTGTAGAGGGAATGAAATAAGGCGCGGCAACGAGGCCGACAGCCGAAGCCAGAAATTTGCGGCGTGATACCTTGCGAGATTCCATGTGAGGACTCCTGGGTTACGGGGTTCAGGTTCAGTCAAGGATTGTACAGTTGCAGCCAGCGAGTCGACAGGTCAAACCTTTTAATGCCGGCGCTATGCCGCTCTGGTGTTTCAAAAGTCTTGCGGTAGGACAATCGAGGGTATTCTTGTATGATCCAGTTATGGATGAACAAACGCTAAACGCACTGAAAGCAGCCTACCAGGCTTCGCCGGATAACGCACAGCTTCTCTACGTGCTGGTGAAAGGCCTTTGGGAGGCGGGTGAGGCTGAGACTGCCTATTTCCTCCTGGAAGAAAAAGACCCCGCCACGTGGCCGGCGGGAGAAGACCGGGCAGTGGCGGCGCGGGTATGCCTGACGCTTAGCGATCATGAGCGGGCGCTGCAGTTTGCCACGGGGGAAACCCCTGATCAGCAGCTTTTGCGGGCGCGGGCCCTGGCGGGGCTCGATCACCAGGCCGAGGCACTGGCTTTGTATCGCAAGGCCATTACGGAAAACCCGGCGCTGGAAGACGCTGCCCTGGAAGCCCGCCTGACAGAAAAACCACTGGACCGTGGCCTTGATCGCCGCACTCCAGACCCCCAGCGCGTGACGAGTTTCGCCAACGATGATACGGATGACCTGGAGATTGACCGCCTGATCCAGCCGGAGACCAGCGTGGTTCGATTCCGGGATGTCGGCGGGCTTGCTGATGTGAAGGACCAGATCCGCAAGAAGATCATCCTGCCGTTCCAGAAGCCCGGGCTGTTTCAGCGCTTTAAGCGTAAGGCGGGCGGCGGTATCCTGCTTTATGGTCCGCCCGGCTGTGGTAAAACCCTGCTTGCCCGCGCTACGGCGGGGGAGTGTGAGGCTTCGTTCTATAATGTGTCCATTGCCGATGTGCTCGACATGTACATTGGCGAATCGGAACATCGGCTGCGGGCCATCTTTGATCGTGCCCGATCTACCACGCCTTCGGTTCTCTTCTTTGATGAACTGGAAGCGCTGGGCGGCAAGCGCCAGTTTACCCGGGAAGCCACATCATCGAAACTGGTGAGCCAGTTCCTGGCCGAGATGGACGGCTTTGCCCAGGATAATGCCGGGGTGCTTGTGCTTGGCGCTACGAACGTGCCGTGGGCGATCGACTCGGCTTTCCGGAGGCCAGGGCGGTTTGACCGGATGATGTTTGTGCCGCCGCCGGACCAGGAAGCCCGAATGGCAATCCTGGAACTGCTTTTTGCCGATAGACCGGTAGCCGGTGATGTCAACATTGCCGCTATTGCTCAAAAGACTTCCGGTTTTTCTGGCGCTGATCTGCGTAACCTGGTGGAGACGGCCACGGATGAGGCCATCGAAGCGACCATCAGCGGCGGTACCGAAGTGCCGATAAGTTCCGCCCATGTGCAGGCGGCGTTTAAGAGCGTGAAACCTACAACTCTCGACTGGCTGACCAGCGCGCGCAACTATGCCCGCTACGCTAATGAGGCCGGGCATTATGATGATGTTCTGCAGTTTCTGAAAAAGCACGGGAAGGAATGAGCCGGGGAATGGAAGCTTACCGCATTGCTGATGAGCCGAAGCCGGGTACCATGCAGCACCTTACCGTGAACCCGATCTGGCCGCTGCTGGGCATTATGTTCGGCGGTGCGTGGCTGTCGTGGCCGTGGTCGGTGTTTAACGGGATTGCCATGGGCAGCCCAACGCTGCGCAAAGAGGTGGGGCTGGCTGTGCTGGGGTTTATCGGTTCCGCGGTAATCGTGGGGGTAACGGTAGTGATGCTCAGCATGAACATACTGACCAAAGACACCGTGGACTACGCCCTGCTTGCCCTTACCGTGTGGAAGCTTGGCATCAGCTATTGGCTTTTCGTTACGCAGAATACCGGTTTCCAGATTTACGAGTACTTTGGTGGCATCGCACGTAACGGATTTTTTGTTGTGATGCTGGCTTTCCTGATCGGACGGCGTGTGTTGCCTATGATCCAGGAACAGGTTGGTCCGCTCCTGACACTGGTGGTGCGATGATGTCGGGCGCACCTGTTGAGGCACTCTGGATCAACGTACACCGGGCCATGGGGCATGGGAATGTCCACGGCGCGGTGGAAAGCCTGAAGCAGATTCTCGGTTACGAGCCTGATGACGCCGGTGCCCACGCGACGCTGGCCATTGCCCTCAGCCAGATGAAACGGCTGCACGCGGCGGAGCTGGAAGCACGGACCGCCCTGGCGCTGGAGCCTGACAACCAGCTTTGTCATATCGCGGCTGCCACGGTGCTGGTGTCGAAGCGGAAATACAAAGAAGCGGAAGAGCACGCCAAAAAGGCCATCGAGCTGGACCCCGCTGACGGGTATGCTTATAGCGTGCTTGCTACCGTGTATAAGGTGCAGGATCGCCGGAAAGAGGTTCTCCCGCTGCTGGAGAAGGCGCTGGAACTGGACCCGGATGACCCGGACAACTATACGGCGCTGGGCGAGTATTACCTGCACACGGGTGACGTGGCCCGGGCGGAGGAACTTGCCCGAACGGCGCTGGAAATGGAACCGCAACACGTGGATGGGCTGTGCCTGATGGGGCAGGTGCTGCTGCGCCGGAATCAGGTTGAGGATGCACGACAGCATGCCATCTGGGCAATGGGCATTGATCCGAACTCCAGCGACGCCATCCATCTGCTGGCGGGCGTGAAGGCGCGGTCGAACCCGGTGATGGGGGTGTGGTGGCGGTTCCAGGTGTGGCTGAACGCCATGGGTACCACCCGGGCAATCATAGTGCTGCTGGGCGCGTTCGTTGTCTATCGCCTGCTGCTCATTATCGCCGAAGACACGGGCAACCCAGGCTTGCAAGGCCCGCTGCAGATTGCGTGGCTGGGCATCTGCGCGTTTACGTGGTTTGCCCCGGTGATCTTCGAGAGATCGATCAGGAAAGAAACAAACCAGGTGGTGCTGCGGCGGGATTTTTAGACAAAAAGGGCGACAGAAAACTCTTAATGGAGACCCGGAGAACTCAGAACGGTGAAGGATCAATGGTGGCCTGACGGGTTTGAGTCTCTTTGTGACAGGCGGGACGCCTGCCCTACTGAAAAGCGGGCATTGGAGCAGGTACTGCGAGGGGGGTGCTGGTGTTTGCGTCCAGGGGATACTCAGGCAGGTAGCGCGGGGTGAAGTCGGGTGGGGTCATTGGCACGGTTTCGCCATTTAGCTGAGCGATCCGCTGCGCCAGTTGGAGGCGGGCGGTGTTGTAGTGGTTCAGGTGCTGTCGCCAGAACTTGCGCTGTGATTGAAGTCCTTCCCACTCCAGGTATTTTTCCATATCTACGGACATGGCGTCAATCCTTCGTGAGATGAATTCATTATGGTTCTTGCTAAAGAAATGGCGTATGGGCTTGGGCAGAACATTTGATGAGTAACTGCGAAATTCCTCAAGTTCTCGCTGCACTTCCCTGCGTCGGCTACTTGTATGTGGAAGTTTCTTTTCCAGCCATTCCAGGTAGAGGCGCTGCTCATAGGGCACAACTACGAAATCCCAGTTTTTCACGGGAACTTCTGAGATATAACCATCGGCTTTCATATGCCTGCGCACGATTACACTATTGCTAAGCAGCTGGTAGTCGGCGCCATTTTCAAACGTTTCATTCACTTCTTCGTTCATCAGCTGCAGTAGGCTGGTGAGCACAACAGTGTCGGTAGTTTTGCAAATCATGGCTGTTGCAACGTCGCCCACATCACGTCCAGCATTTGCTGCTATAATAGAATATAAGTAACCAGGGGCAGGGTCCTTTTTGAAGAATGAGAGGAGTAAATCTACAGTCTCTACAGCCGCCGCGGCATTGCCGGTTTCGACCTGAAAGTGCGCATAGATCCTACACATGCGCATGAAGTCGTACGTGCCGCGTATGCGTCCGCCTGTGGCCGGGTATCCGCGGGGATTAACGACATACTCTGGATCGTTAACCAGATCTTTTGCTCTCGCCAGCAAAGGTGGGAATGCGGCCGTGACGGTTGTAACGAGGGCAAGCTGCTCCGTTGTCAGGGGGCCGCCGGTATATAGAATGTCGACTACGGAATGACGCGGCAGGATGGTATTATCGGTAATAGGATCCCAGCGATTGTACTCTGCCTCGGAGTCACGGAAAAGCCTGGCCCTGGCAGTCACAATGTGATCGGGAACCGGCGGCGGAATCTCGAGGAGCTGTGCGGGAATACCGAGGTCTTGCTTTGCCCATTTCTGGAACTTGGCCAGATCTGTGGGGGAGACTGACTCAAACTCCTTCTTCTTAACATAGTGCTCCAGCATGGCCATGCCGCCGATGGCCAATGCGCCCAAAATAAACAGCATATAGAGGGCCGCCGCAAAGCACGAGCAGCCGGAGCGAGAGGAGGAGGTTTCAGACGACTCTCCATGCATTTCCGGTGCAGGTAGCGGCCGGGGTATGTCTGGCTTCTCACCCACCTCGTGCGGGCCTACAACCGGCTATCCGCTGTGCCCGTCGTTTCGGGATCAGAGGAAAAAGTGCTGGGCGGGGGCACTGCAAGCGGTTTACTCGTTTGCGCATCAACGGGGTACTCCGGCAGATACTTCGGCACGAAGTCTTCCGGGGTCACCGGCACAGGTTCTCCATTCAATTCCGCAATGCGGCGGGCCAGCCCGAGCCGCGCGAGATCGTAGTTGCGCCGGCTGCTGGCCCAGTTGGTCATAAACGTTTTCACGGATGACCAATAGTCTGCCAGGAACACATCTACCGAAGCGCGCTCAAGCCGCCGGACTGCAAACCTTAACGGGCTGCGGGTAATGGCTTCCTGCCAGTCGAATTTGCCGGTCGGGGTAGCGCTTCGGAATTCGGCAAGGCGCCGGCGAACACCGGTGCGGCGTGGGCTGCCAGCGGGAAGATTTTCATCCAGCCACTCCATGTAATCCCGCTCAGCAAAGATGCCCGTGTCCATGAGCAGACCCGGCGTAATCTTTGTGGGAGAGGTGTAGCCATCCGCCTGCATCTGCGCCAGAAGCGGGAGATATTCGCCCATGTAGGTGTAGGGCTCACCGCTCTGATAAGCCTGTTCGCGGCGCTGGTTCAATACATCCAATAGCGATTGCAGATGCTCAGGATCGGATGTATTGCGCTGAAACAGCGTGGCCAGGTGCGCGGCATGGCGGCCGCCTTCATAGCCCATCACAGTGTAAATAAAACCGGGGGCCGGATCACGCTTGCTCTGGATCAGTACCACATCCGTGGTATCCACAGCACCGGCAAAGTCGCCGGTGTAGGTCTGCATGAGGGCATACGCGTTGAGGACTCTCAACATCAGGGTGTATTCCAGAAACAGGACGTTGCCTGTGGCGGGGTATGTGCGAGAATTAATCACGTAATCAGGATTGCTAAACAGCGCCTTTGCGCGGGCCAGCAGCGGAGGAAAAGTTGCCGTGGTGCTGGTTAGGGTTTCGAGCTGTCCGGTGGTGAGCGTACTGCCGCTCCGCATGAGTTCGACGATGGACGGGCTGCCCTGGAAGAGAGGTTTCTCCCACCGTTCGTACTCTCTTTTGCCTTCCTGGAAGACGAGGGCGCGTTCCTTCAGGAGGGCTGCGGGCAGTTCAGGTTTTGAGGTGAGTGCGGCGGGCGGGATGTTCATATCGGACTCAGCCCAGCGCTGGAATTCTTCCACTTCAGCCGGCTTGAGGTCTTTGATGGCTTTCTTCTTCATGTAGCGTTCGACGCCGAGCAGCCCCAGGATTGCGAGGGCGAGGAGGAAGAACAGGCCGAAGGCAATTATGGAAAAACATGAACAGCCGCGGCGGTGGATGGGATCGGTGGAGGGATGGGTTTTGTTGTCGGCAGGGGTGGAGTGGAGTGGGTGGGGTGTTTGAGTATTGGTGCGCCGGGTTTTGGCGAGTAGGTTGTTATTATTGTCGATGCTCACTATTTCCTCGCGCTGTGTTGCTTGAAATCCCTGCGGTAGAAACTCATGTTTGGTGTCGGGGACGTTTTCAAGGGGGAAGTGGCTGGGAGAATGGCTGCGTTACGGGGACGAAGAACTAAAGCGGTGGGAAAGCCGCGCTAAAGCGCGCTATGGTGTTCATGCGTGGGTTATTACACCCCGCCTAAAGGCGGGTGCAAAGACTGGCCGGCTAAGGCCGGCAATGGGCTGGGCGGGTACGGATAACGTTGAACGGATATCGGAGAACGCAGAGCGGAGAACGGAGAGCGGTTAAAGCAGGCAATGGGCTGGGCGGGTACGGAAAACGTTGAACGGATATCGGAGAACGGACAAGGGAGAATGGAGAATATCGGCCATAGATGCGGCCGGATTCAAGGTCACCTGAGTTGGTGGAGCTTGAAGACGCCCCTACTGGGAGCGCCGGCGGCCCGCCGGCAAAAGCGTGTATGTAAACCGGGAACATAGGTAATGATTTAAACCGGCAACATGGCTGAGGACTTTTGGCGCCTCGCGGGTTAAGAATTTGGTTTGCGGTGGGGTTGGATGGCGCTGCGCGGGGGTGGAGTGTGGGTGCGGGGGCGTCCACTTTACGGAATAAATTCCGCGGTACGCCGGGGCTTGAAGTGGGAGTCCGCTGCGCGATTAGAGTTTGGTTTTAGTTGACGCTTTTGCCGGCGGGCCGCCGGCGCTCCCGGTAGGGCGCTTGTCGAGCTAAGAGGCCGACTGTGCTTTGAAGGTCGGCACGGAGGCCGGCGCTCCCGGTAGGGTCCTGTTCGAGGGTTGGCGCTCCCAGTTGGTGGTGTTGCCTTAGTACATGATATCCGGCAGGCCTTTAACTGCTGGTAGTTTATACGGTCGGTGATAGATGTCATCACCGCCGCCTTTCACTCCGTCGGGACCCGGGCTGTAGAAGCTGTCATTGTCGGCGTCGTATTGCAGGGGTTGATTAGAGTATAGATCGGTGGGAAACTTCGACATGTATTCCGGCACAAAAGCTGATGAGGTCGTGAGATTTCCTTCACCGCGCAGACTGGCGATGTTGCGGGCAAGCGCCACGCGCGCCAGATCAAATTCGACCAGCGCCCGTGTTATGTTACGCGCTTTCTCGGCATCGGTGGTAATCATCCCGACCACGTGCGGGGTCCTGGTGGCCAGCTGCAGCCGCCGGGCCGCCGGTTTCAGGATGCCGATGTGTAGACGGGCAAGGATGATGTCTCTCCGGGAATCTGACATAGAGCTGACCAGCTTTCTCGCCAGTGCGCGCATGTGACGCGGGTCTGTAGCCGGAAGCACCTGCACCAGGTAATTGCCATAGTCTCTCTCCATGGCGCGAAGGGCAAGCGCCTCGCCCAGGGTTTTCGGGTACCGGTTAATGTAGCCGGTTTCGTGCATCTCGCGAAGCATGCCTATGCCTGATGGTGCAAGGAATGTGAGGGGCGTAGCAGGGTGAAGTGAGACCTCGCGGGCGCGGTTCAGGTTTTCAAGAAGGGAGTTGAGTACCGCCGTATCCGATGTTCGATCTGCCATGAACATTGCCAGGTTTCTCAACTGGTATGCGTAGAAGGACCGGAGGGCAACTTCCGGTGGAACCCGGTAGAGTTCCACCAATACGTTCAGCGCATCAATGGCCTCAGGCCACGCCTGAACCTGTGCCTTCACCATGCAATAGGCAGCAATGAGCTGCTCGGCCTGGCCTATGCTGATATCATAATCGAACGGGTAATGATAGGCGGTATAGGCGGGGTCTGCAGTGAGGGTGCGCGCTTCATTTATAAGAGCAGCTATGGGTGCAGTTCGCTCTACGAGTCGGGCCGTCTCGGTGGTGCTTGGCCGCATCCCGCGGCGGAGCCTGTCAACAAGTGACAGCTCCTGCATTGCGATACTTTCGGAGCGCGATATGGGCTCGCCCATTTTGTACTTATTGTAGAGGGTATGGCTGCTCTCGAAAATGTCGAGGGCGTCTTCGTAGACCTGATCAGTGCGCCGGTTGAAGCCGCGCTTTTGCTGCTGCAGCTGCGGCGAGGGTACGGCAATGGCACTGGCTGTGGTTACGTCAATGGGTTGAGCAGACCATAATTCGTAATCCGCGCGCTCGGGTGCAGTCAGCTTTTCAAGAGGCGCTGCGCGTAGATTTTTATCGTAGGCGAGAAAGGAAAGCAGGACGACGGAAACCAGCAGGAAGGTGATGAGAGGAATGGCGGTAAGGCAGCCAAATTGAATAACTGTTCTGATCGGTGGATCATTCCCCTCGCCGGAGCGTTGCACTCGCGGACCGGCAGCAGAAGTATTCTTTTGAACGTGTGAATGAGGATCGCTCACGCTACCTGCTGTTTCCTCCCATCTTTTGAACCCTTTCCCGCTGTGCTGGTACCCTGTATCTGGAAAATGAGCATCTACGATGCACGAGCAAGGAGAGATTTGATCTGATGAGCAAGCGTGTTGCGGTTCTACTGAGTGGATGCGGTGTGATGGATGGTTCTGAGATTCACGAGGCGGTGTTCATTGTGCTGGCTCTTGACCAGGCGGGGGCGAAGTACCAGTGCTGTGCGCCGGACCAGTTGCAGGCTGAAGTGGTGAACCACCTGAAGCATGAGCCGGTGAAGGAACAGCGCAATGTGCTGGTGGAAGCGGCGCGTATTGCGCGGGGGAAGATTGTTCCGCTGAGCGAGATTCGCGCGGCTGACTATGACGCGATCCTGCTGCCAGGCGGATACGGCGCGGCGAAGAATCTTTGCAACTACGCGAGCGCGGGCACGGGTTCGCGGGTGGATCCGGAAGTGGCGCGGGTGCTGCAGGAGTTTCACCAGGCGGGCAAGCCGATCGGGTCGATGTGTATCTCGCCGGTTGTGGTGGCAGGTGCGCTGGCTGAGGTTGATCCGAAGGTGACGCTGACTATCGGCAATGACCAAAAGACGGCGGCGGACATCGCTACGCTGGGCGGGCAGCACCAGGATTGTCCGGTGACGGATTTCGTGGTGGACACGAAGAATAAGATCGTTACGAGCCCGGCTTATATGTATAACGCGGGTCCGGCGCAGGTTTACGAGGGGATCAGCAAGGCAGTGAGGGCGACGCTGGAGCTGGCGTAGAACGTAGAAAGTAGAAAGTAGAAAGTAGAACGGAAAGGGCATACGAATCTTCATAGTTAGAGGCAAAAGATGGCCGTAGAATGTAGTTTTCTCACCTTCTCCTTTCTACGTTCTACGTTTTCCGTTTTGAAATCGCTTGAACAATGGCTCTGCCGGAGATTTGCTTTAGATGTTCCTGAAGCCTTCGGGCGGCAGGGTCTATTTTAATGGGCGAGGAACCCGAGAAATGTCCTTTTCACGTTTTGCTTTTGCGCTGGTTGCTGCCGGTGTGGTGTTTAGCTTTGCTGGCGCCGCCGGTGCTGCCGAGCTTCCTAAAGATGCCAATACAACTTGCCCTGTAATGATGAAAGAAGAGGTCGATCCGGACCTGTTCGTCGATTTCAAGGGTGAGCGTATATTCCTGTGCTGCCAGAAATGTAAGAAGCGTTTTAACCAGGACCCGGAAAAGTACGTGGCCCGGGTGAAAGCCGCCAAGGCGCAAAAGCCCGCTGCCGCACCCGCAGCAACAGCAGCACCCGCTGCTGCCGCCGCACCGGCAAAATCCCCTGTTCAAACGGTACGGTAGTGGGCGTAATTTTACGCATCAGTATTGCCGCTAAAGTCGCTAAAGCTGCAACCGTCCATACCGCCGCTACAATCGCTAACGCTTCTGCCGCGCAATTCTGCCGTGGAGGCCTCTTCGGTACGGCCGGATAAGTGAGTCCCACTCCTCTCATACCCAAGGGGCACCCGCCGTGGCTTCCGGGGCGCAAGGTAACAGCTGACAGGAAAGCCCAGCGCGCGGCCAAAGCCGGCCTTACAGAAGAACAGCTCGCCGATTACCACGCGAGCCGCATCTATAAGCTTACGTTTGGCCAGACGGTTGCCTCCCTTGCCGTACTCACCATAGCCGCGGCCGTGGTGATTTTGCCGTTTATCTATATGCTGCTCATCTCGCTGAAGGGTCCGGCGGAGGTGGGCAACGGGCGCCTGCTGCCTGATGAGTTTGAGAATTTCCGCACGGGCCGCACCGCCTGGATAGAGGTGGCGCTGCCGGCGCTTGAGGCTGTGGAGGTGGGGGAGCTTTCGAGCATCCCGGTGCTTCCGCAGACGAGCGCCAAAGCGCTGGTTACAACCGCGCCGGGGCGGTTGCCGGCGGGCATTGTACCATCTCGGCGGCTGGGTCTGGAGAAAACAAAGAACAACCCCGGCAAGATCACCCTGCTGCTGGAAGCGCCGGATGTCACCGGCGACCTTGCGCGCGGAAACAACGTGCTGGTGTACCTGCCGGAACCAGACCAGCAGTGGTCGCCAGTGGTGGGCAAGGTGCGCCCGCGCACGTATCCCGCCGTAGCCGGCAGGCTGCTGGAGAATTACAAGCGCCTGCTTAACTGGGAGATGATGCAGTGGGGCGACTGGAGCGAGTGGCTGGGGGCAGGCTACCCCCGCTGGTATTTTAACAGCCTGTTCGTGGCGTTCTGTAGTGTCATACTTGGTGTGTTTCTCGATAGCCTGGCCGCCTTCGGCTTCGCCAAATACAACTTCCCCTTCAAGCGCGCCCTGTTTGCCGTGCTTATCGGTACGCTGATGATTCCTTACCCGGTCACGCTGGTGCCTACGTTCTTCCTCTTCGCAAAGATCGGGTTTTATAATACGTACCTGGCGCTAATCATCCCGGGCATCGTCAGCGCGTTTGGCATCTTCTTGGTGCGGCAATACATGGAGACGATCCCCGATGACATGCTGGATGCGGCGCGGGTGGATGGCGCGGGTGATTTCCAGGTCTATCGCAAGGTGGTGCTGCCGGCGGCGCGGCCGGTGCTTGCCGCGCTGGCGGTGTTTCGTTTTATCTTCCAGTGGAACACATACCTCTACCCGCTCGTGCTGACAAACAAAGACAGCATGAAGACGGTGCAGCTGGGCATTGCCACCATGGAAGACATGCATGGCACGGTCGACTACGGCCTGCAGATGGCCGGGTCCGCGCTGGCGGTTATCCCGATTTTGCTGGTTTACATGTTCATGCAGAAGCACTTTATCGCGGGCATTACCATGGGATCGAGCAAAGGATAAGATGTCAGTGGGCTGGCCAAGCCAATGTAACGCCGTCATTATGGCCGCGCCGGGGGCGGCACTGGAATATGGCACTGTTATGATACCGGAGCCGGAACCAGGCGCGATGCTGCTGGAGACGCTCTACTCGGAAGTGTGCGGCACTGATGTGCACCTGTGGCACGGGCGGCTGGCGGGAGTGCCTTATCCAATTATTCCGGGGCATGTGAGTGTGGGCCGGGTCGCCCATACGGATGGCACTGCCAGCGACCTGGAAGGCGAACGATTTGCCGTCGGTGATATGGTGACGTTTCTCGATGTTCACGAAACGTGCGGCCACTGCTGGCAATGCCTTGTCGGCAAAAATACGACGCGCTGCCCTTCGCGGAAAGTGTATGGCATTACCTACGGCGCCGGCAACGGCCCGCTGGGGGGTTGGAGCGAGTTTATTTACCTGAAGCCGGGGGTGAAGGCGATTCGGCTGCCGGGGGAACTGGAACCGGATGCCTTTATCGGCGGCGGCTGCGGCGCACCTACGGCATTCCATGCCGTGCAGCGGGCTGCGATAAAGCTGAATGATACCGTTGTGGTGCAGGGCACGGGGCCGGTGGGGTTAAGCGCCATTGCGTTTGCGCGGATATCCGGTGCTGGAACTGTGATTGCCATTGGGGCGCCCGATGACCGTCTGCAACTGGCGCGGCAGATGGGTGCTGATGTGGCACTGTCGATTGAGACGCGGTCGTTTGACGAGTGCCTGCGCGAGGTGCGCGGGCTCACGGGCGGGCGCGGCGCTGATGTGGTTATCGAGGCGACGGGTGTTCCGATTGCCGTCAGCCAGGGTATGGACCTCGCGCGCGATGCCGGCACGCTTGTGGTGGTCGGGCAATACACCGATTGTGGCGAAGTGCCAATTAATCCGCACCTGCAGATCAACAAGAAGCACCTGGATATCCGTGGGTGCTGGGGCAGTGATTTCAGCCACTTCTATGGCGCAGTGCAGACTATGGCGCGCCACCAGGGAAATCATCCGTGGCGCGATCTTGCCGCATGGAAGTACCCGCTGAAGGACGCCGGGCGCGCATTGGCCGATATCGAAGCGCGCAAAGTTCCAAAGGCCGTAATCGCGGTCAGCCGGAGCGTGTAACCGTAAAACAGCGGTTGATCGCGTACAGCAGTGACGCCGCCGGGGACATTTGATTTGTGGCCTAAGCGCCATGAAATCAACAGGTTAACAAGATATCACAAGTCGCTGATTAATTGGTCTCACCTTTGCTGAATTCCGCTGAATCAAAATTGCGGAGGACAGCATGAGCAACACATGGGGACAGTTCTTTCTGATGGCCGGCCTGGCCATGATGGTACACGTGCCACTGCGGGCGGAGTCGACAACGTCAACGGAGGCGAAGCCCGTTTTTAGATCAGCCGGTCGAATGGCGATGCAGCGGGCGGCGGCCGCACCGCCATTAAACGTCTACACGACGGCTACCGCGCATGTTATTGCCAGCAACCTGCCGCTCAGCCGCGTGATAAACCAGATACGCGATCAGTCGGGGGTGTCGATTCAGCTGCGGGGCCAAATTGATGACAAGAAGATCACGCTGATCAACACCGACCCGCGACCGGTTACTGAGGTTTTGAAAGCGATTGAACAATCCGATCCCGATCTTTACCTTAAGCAGGTGCCTGGCGGATATGAACTGTGGGACAGGTCTGCCTATGTGAGCGATGCGCAGGTGGCGAAGGTGTATGCGCTGGAGTCGGCCAGTGCCAATGAAGTTGAGCGGATTGTCCGCCAGATCCTCACGCCGAATTTCGGCACCGTATCACGCGCCGACTACACCAACAAGCTGGTGGTTTACGATGTGCCGGAAAAGCAGGCGGAGATCGCGGAGGTGATCCGCGAGGTGGACCGGGAACTGCCCGTGCAGGTGTTTTCGCTGCGTTACGCGAGCGCGCGAGAGATCGCAAAGCAGCTGGAAAACTTCCTGCTGGTTTCCAGCCGCCAGGTAAGCGCTGATGACCGCACGCGCCAGGTGATCCTGCGGGCACCGGAATCCCAGATTCGGGCGGCGGCGCAGCTGGTTGAGACCTTCGATATTTTCCAGCCGCAGCCCGACCAAACTCCCTGAAGCCGGCAATTTGATAGCCGCGTAAGATTGCCAGTGGCACGGCGTTTGTTCAGATAGGGCGGAGACAAGGAGGGCCCTGTGATGGACCTGTGCGAGACACAGACGTATCATTTTGAGGATGACGGTTCCATCCCTAATAATCGCCTGCCACTGGTAGTTTATCGTTACTGCATCACGCAAGATGAACCGGGCCTGCGCCAGCTATTGGAAAGCCATGGCTGGGGAGATACGTGGGTAAATGGAGTGTACGACTACCATCATTACCACAGCAGCGCCCATGAGTTTTTAGGCGTCTTGAATGGGAAGGCCACACTGCAGCTAGGTGGCGAGGACGGCAAGGTGCTGGATGTTTCGCGGGGCGATGTGCTGATTATTCCGGCGGGGGTGGGCCATCGCTGCATCGAGGCCGGGCCATTGTTCTCAGTCCTTGGCGCCTATCCCGATGGCCAGAGCTGGGACCTGCGAAAAGGCAAGCCGGCAGACCGGCCCGAAGTAATCGAAAACATCGCAAAACTTCCATTCCCAAAGATGGACCCCATTTACGGCGAAAAAGGGCCGCTCAAATGCCTCTGGCAGGGGTGAGCATGAGAGCGGAATCTGCCCAATCTAAACAATCTGTACAATCGGTCCGATCTGATCGATCTGACCGATCCGGCCGATCTGACCGATCCGACTAATCTAACCTATTGGTCCTATTGGTCCTATAGGTCCTATTCTCCTATTTCCATCGCCAAGGCCCATATCAGCCTCGGCCACCACCAATCGCCCTTTGCAATCTTCGCGGCGCAGCCCGGGCATCGTTCCAATCCTCAGTACCACCCGCAATCTTCGCGGCGCAGCCGCTCACAACGCCCTGCAAGGGCCAGGGGTGATAGCCCGGGGTGAGGAGGTCGGCCGCGTGAGCGGACGACCTCCGCAGCCCCGGGTCACCAACCCCAAAGAAGTCCAGCCCTGCAAGGGCCAGCGAAGCACCAACAACCGCACTCCGTCAGCTGTGAGCTGTTAGCTGTGAACGTTACGCTACTCCCGCGGTCACGTTTGCCGGCCCCGTTGTCCGTGCGGCATCCGGATCCCACGCACCTGCGGGCAGGCGCGTGCTCACGTTAAGGCGATTATAGATGTTCGTGGTGCCGATCCACAGAAGCAGTGAGCCGAGCTGCTTCTCGTCATAGTACTTTGCGGCTTCGTTCCATATGCTGTCCGGCACCGGGTCCTCGCGGTCGCTCAGGCGTGTCACGGTTTCAGCCAGGGCCAGCGCGGCTCGTTCTGCATCGGTGTAAAACGGTGCATCGCGCCACGCAGCCACTGCAAACAATCGCTCATCCGTCTCGCCGGCTTTCTTTGCATGGCGGGCGCCGTAGTCCACGCAAAAGCTGCAACCGTTAATCTGGCTTGCCCGCAAATGTACAAGGTTCATCGTCGCCTGGGGAACTCCGCCCGTGTGCGCTACAGCATGCAGATTTTGTAAAGCCTTTACGGCGCCCGGTATCAGCCCGGTAAGATTTGTCAGTCTAGGTTCCATGAGATTCTCCCTGGTAGAGTAATTAGGCTGTAGTATTGCGACTAAAAGCACAGCCGGTATGACGGATTTTTCCGGCCGGGTTGTCACACCCGCCGGTTTTTGTCCGTCACATTACATGACGTAACGAACCTACGGAGTGTGACAGATGAACGAAACAAAAGACGATCTTCTCGCGGAGCAGTTTGAACAGTGCCGCCAGCACTTGCTCTCCGTAGCCTACCGCATGCTTGGTTCCCTTAGCGATGCGGAAGATGCCGTGCAGGAAAGCTGGTTGCGCCTTAGCCGTACAGATATGAGCGACGTGCAGAATACCGGCGGGTGGCTCCGGACTGTTGTTTCGCGCATTTGCCTGGATACCCTGCGTGCGCGCGGGACGAGGCGGGAAGATTCGCTTGAGAGCCTTGAGGCTGAAGGCCTTGCGCTCGCTGCGCCCAGGCACCGGGTAAATGCGGCACAGGAAGCCGAAATGGCAGACTCCGTCGGGCTTGCGCTGCTGGTGGTGCTCGACAGGCTGAACCCGGTAGAACGCGTGGCGTTCGTACTGCATGATATGTTTGATGTCCCATTCGATGACATTGCGCCTATAGTGGGAAGATCATCCGACACGGCGCGGCAGATTGCCAGCCGGGCGCGACGCCGGGTGACAGTTGGGGATGGCATGCCGAATGCCGACAGCCTGCGCAAAAGAGAAGTGATCGATGCCTACCTGGCCGCCGCGCGCCGTGGTGATTTTGAGGCGCTCATCGCGCTTCTTGATCCCGATATTGAGTTTGAAGCTGACGCCGCCGCAGTGCTGGCCGGTGCATCTCCCGCTCGCGGTGCCACAATTATTGCAAACAGCGCGCTCCGCTTCCGCGCTTTCTCTGCCCGCGTCATTTACATCAATGGCCAGCCCGGAATCGCCGTCGCACCCCGGGGCCATCTTAAGCTGCTGTTACTGCCTGCAGTAGAGAACGGCCGGATAACCAGCGGACAAATTATCGGAGACAAAGAGACCATAGCGCGATTTGAACTGACCGTAGCTGCAGATACCGCCACGCAAATCCGATAAGATCATTATGCCCGCCTAAAGCTTATGGGTCTGTACGGGGCTGTAAGGGTCTGTGCGGGAATACCCAACGCCCTTTCACTCTGGCAGAACCCTGCCATTATGACTTCTATAAAACTTTCTCAACTAACCCGTCGGGATCGCCATCGCGACAAACTCTGTTATTTAGTTATGTACTTAATAGATCAACTAGAAGTGCTGATGTGTAATGGCTTATCGAATTACACCCACTTTTTTTTTGGCCTGTGGAAAACTTGCCGGAAAACTTTCCTACTCTGGCAAACCCGCCGATCCCGTCTCGAAGGAGGAATGCTGGTAGGGCTTGCATTGCCGTAAAGGCCTGATCATAGAGTACCTATGAAATTTGTACCTGTGCAGCTTGCCTTCTTCCTGCGCAACCGGGAGGCCCAGCGAAACATCAAGCTGCTCATGCGGTTCGTGGCGGCGCTTGTTGTACTGGTAGTGCTCTACACCGTACTCTTCCACGTCATTATGGTGTGGGAGGGACAGGAGCACAGCTGGATCTCCGGGCTTTACTGGGTCATGGTGGTAATGTCGACCCTGGGCTTCGGCGACATTACATTCCATAGCGACCTGGGCAGGCTGTTCTCTGTGCTGGTGCTGGTATCCGGCGTAATTTTCCTTCTGATAGTTATGCCTTTCGCCTTCATCCAGTTCTTCCTGAGCCCGTGGCTGCAGGCGCAAAGCCAGGCGCGAGCACCTCGGAAATTACCCCATGACGTTCACAACCACGTGATATTGACCAGCTTTGATCCGGTTTCTGAAAACCTGATGCGACGTCTGAAGGAATTTAAGATTCCGTACGTGCTGATCCTGCCGGAGTTACAGCGGGCGCTGAACCTCCACGATTCCGGATTCAAAGTGATGCTGGGCGACCTGGACGACCCGATAACATACCGCCATGCACGGGCCGATAAAGCGTCACTGGTAGCAACCACCGGCAATGACATGGTGAATACCGGCATAGCTTTTACGGTGCGCGAAGTGTCAGAGACAGTGCCCATCGTTTCCAATGCGGAGTCTCATGATTCAGTGGATATCCTGCAGTTGGCCGGAAGCACGCATGTTTTCGAGATGAAGGCGATGCTCGGCCGTTTCCTGGCCCGGCGAGCCATCGGCATGAGCAGTCGCGTAAACGTGATCGGCAAGGTTGACGACCTCCTGATTGCAGAAGCTTCCGCCACCCGAACGCCGCTTGTGGGGAAGACCATCGCCCAATCTCATTTGAGAGAGGCCACAGGCGTTACCATAGCTGGCCTTTGGCAACGCGGGAAATTTGTACAGGCAAAGGCTGATTCGGTCATCACACCGGCATCCGTGCTGGTACTGGCCGGAACACAGGCCCAGCTTGATGCTTACGACGAATTGTTCCTTATCTACGTGGCCAATGAGGAGCCAGTCGTAATTCTTGGCGGCGGCAGAGTAGGGCTGGCAGCAGCAAATGCGCTGGAAGAACGCGAGATGGATTACCGCATAGTGGAACAGAACCCGGCACTGGCGGTGACAGACAAGCACGTAACTGGCAGTGCGGCGGACATTGGCACATTAAAGCGAGCCGGGCTGCATCACGCCATGACGGTACTGATCACCACAAGTGACGATGACACCAACATCTACCTGACGGTCTATTGCCGGCGCCTGTTCCCGGAACTGCAGATCATCAGCCGGGCGAACAGCGAAACCAATGTGGGAACGCTACACCGCGCGGGGGCGGATTTTGTGATGTCGTACGCCAGCATGGGAAGCAGTATTATCCTCAACATCATGCGCGGTGAAGACCTGGTAATGTTTGCCGAGGGGCTAAGCGTGATGCGGGTGAAGGTGCCGGCGGATGCGGAACCCCACACCGTGATGGACTCTAAGATACGCGAGAAGACGGGTTCCAACGTAATTGCGGTTAAGCATGGCGAGGCGACCGTGGTGAATCCCTTGCCGGATGAACCGATCTATCCGGGGGATGTGGTGGTGCTGGCTGGTAACCCGGAGGCTGAGACGCAAGTGGCACGGCTATTGGGAGAGAAGCCCGAAAAGTAACCGATGCAGGCGGACGTTAGTCCGGCCAGATGTTGTCATCCGCCGTGGCGTCTTCTGTAGCCAGGCGCTGGCGATGCTCCTGCAGGTGAACCTTTATGGCATCGACCACTTCGCTGATGCCCTGCCCGGTCTCGGAAGAAATCACAAAGGCTTCCACACCGCGGGATTTAAACTCGGTCTGAATCTCGATCAGCTGCTCTTCAGGCACGAGGTCAGCCTTGGTAAGGCAGACGATCTGTTCTTTAGCTGCCAGCCGCTCTGTGTAGGCCGCCAGCTCGCTGTTAACGAGTTCATAGCTGTACCAGAAGTGATCGAAGTCAGCGAGTTCCACATCTTCTGCGGGGGCTACAAGATGTACGAGAAACCCGGTACGCTCAACGTGGCGGAGAAACTGGTGGCCGAGGCCGGCGCCCTGGTGAGCACCTTCGATAAGACCCGGGATGTCAGCAACGACGCAGCGGGTGTTGTCATCCAGCTGCAGCACGCCCAGGTTCGGATGGATGGTGGTGAAGGGATAAGAAGCGATCTTCGGGTTTGCCTTAGTCAGGCGGCCAAGCAGGGTGCTTTTGCCGGCGTTTGGCAGGCCAACGAGGCCGACGTCGGCAATCATCTTCAGTTCAAGGATAAGCGTCTTGTGTTCGCCGTCGCCGCCATACTCCCACCGGCGGGGCGCCTTGTTGGTCGACGTAGCAAAGTGCTGGTTACCGCGCCCGCCGCGTCCACCCTGGGCTGCCATCCAGAGCTGGTCGGGTTCCACAAGATCGATGAGAACCTCGCCTTCGTCAGTCGAAACAGTGGTGCCTTGAGGCACACTGATA
>JAKFFN010000382.1:0-20570 GCA_036675025.1 Candidatus Sumerlaeales bacterium
GACACAAAGGCGCGAAGGCACGAAGAAAAGCAAAAGAAAGAAAAAGGTTACAAAGGCTGTGGACAGCTGTCCAATTTCGAGAGAAATTTTGAAAATGACAAAGCTAGAGCAAGCACGGCGCTATGATACTTTAGGGGAAGCAGCAAAGGCAGCTAGCTTTTATCTCGATGCATCTGATGCTAATGAGCCTCTTACTGACGAAGATAAAATTAATGCCGCAGTTATTTTGCTGCAAACAGCTGATTATGGATACTTCGTCCACCACGGCTTTTCCGAGGATGTACAAAACATCAGTTGGGAAAAAAGCCAAGCTCTACTGCAAAGCGTAAGAGGAGATGCTGAGCTTATGGCCGAAGCGGAATTCTGGAATCTGTACGGCGGTTTTGCCGTAGCTGGAAAAGAAGCCTTTGAAGAGCAAGCAACTGCACTTCTCAAAGCAACAACAGTTCCTCTTATTTTGCTCATTGGCTGGAACGGCAATGAGCATTACACAAAACTAGCACGCGCCCTGTTGGAAAAAGTAACCCCTCCACGTTCTGAAAGGGATCGGCTCATTATATCCTATTTAGAAAAGTTACCGAAATAGAGCACAATGGCAGGGCATCAGCTTATACGCGAGTGCCGATGGCGTAGATGAAATAGTTTGGGGTTTCGTTGACGTTTACTGTCAGGCCGGCTTTGGCGCAGCGGGCGGTGAGGTCGGCTGGATCAAAGAAATTTTTTACGATATCGAAGCTGCTGCCGTCGTTCAGGATGCGCTTCATGATCTGGCTGCCGGCTTCTGGAAGTTTGTGATTCCTGGCTGACATGGTCTGGTCGGGGCGGCTGTCGACGAAGAAGAGTTTACCACCGGGTTTGAGGGCAGCAGCGACTGTATCGAAAAAGGCATCGAGCCGCTCGATGGGTACATGGCTTAGCCAGAAACCGAAGAACACGCCGTCGTACTGCCGGTCAGGCTGCCAGGCGAAGATGTCGGCGTGAATGTAGTGCACCTTGTCGCTCTGCAAGTTCGCGCGGTTGATCTCGATCATCTGCGGTGAAGCATCCACTGCAGTGATAGTGTTGGCAGTGGTGAGCAGGCGCTGGGTCCAGATGCCGGTGCCGGGAGCGAACTCCAGGACGTCGCCAGTCATGGAAAAGTCTGCGAGCACATCGGCTACGATCGCGGCGTCGGCATGCCACCGGGCGTTAACTTCCGGCCCATGGTCATAGCGTTCCTTGCGGTAAAACCACTCATCGTACTCAGCCGCGCGAGATTCATAGTAGCGCTTCTGGTCTTCGAGGACGGTATCTGGGACTTCTTCTCCTGCCACGTCTCTCTCCTGAAATTGTTGACTCTTCATTTCTCATGTGCAGCTTGGCAGGGTGCAGTTGCACCACATCCTCCCCTGGACCATACAACATGACAATGAACTCTATCAGGATCATATTGGCACTATTAATCTGCGGGACAACAGCTGCGGTTATGGGACAGGAAACAATGAGTGCCGACCTTAGAGTAGCATTAACAGCTTCGCCAGTAGCCGCTTACCCTGGAACGGAAATTGGCTTTCAGGCGGACGTGTTTAATAAAGGTCCGGATACAGCTATTGATGTGCGTTTGGAAAGCCTGTTGCCGTATCGCCTTACCCCAGTGAGCGTATCAACAGGCGCAGGTCCTGCACTTATAGACGACCAGAAGATCTCTTATACAATTCCAGTTCTAGAGCCTGATACCACTGTGACTATTTACGTTCGAGCATTGCTGGTTGGTAACGGAAGAGGTCTTACTACAGTCGTTTTGACAGCTGAAAGCAGCGTTACAGCTGATCCCATTCCCGACGATAATAGCAGCACCCAAACCATAACGATACTGTGGCCGAACGAAGCAGACGTTGGTGTCAGCGGACGAGCGCTAGACTATGAGATCACTCTGTCCGAAGATATCGTTCTTGAGCTAAGCACCTCTTGTTATGGGCCTGATAGCGCCTGGGATATTTCCTCTGCCTTGTTTCTGCCGGCACAGATCGAGGTTAAGTACGCAACGACATCTTTGAACTCGGCAGTCACAACTTCTTCGGGTTTGGTCTCATTTGCTACGCCAGCCCTGGACCCTTGGCAATCGGCTCGTCACATGGTAGTGGCAAAGCCACTTGCTACAGGGTCATTTACTATACAATGGCAGATATTTGGGTCAGGCGGCGGCGACTGGACTTCCATAAATAACTTCGCACCTATCCAAATCACTGTCGAGCCGAGCGGCCCCAGTCGGGCAGATAGTTGCTGGCAGCTTTATCCTTAATTTTCAGCACATAGGACTACTGTGGCGCCGTAGTCATTTGTGCCTTAAGGGCCATCTTAATGCGTTCTGTCAAAGAGTCTGCTTTCTCTGCGGATTTTCCCCGATAATTCTTCTGCCGGATTACGCTTTCTAAAGCCTGATTAAGGAGCGCCACTTTTCTGCCTCCGTCTTTCTCTTTATCGCTCAGTTGCGCCAGCAGAATCCCAATGTTGAGATTAACTTCCGCGTAGTCTGGCGAGAGCGCCTTAACCTTGCGATACATGGCGAGGGATTCACTGGTGCGTTCGACGGTCTGTAGCAGGAAAGCGTATTTGTAGAGGGCGCTGGGGTAGTAGCCGGCTTCGCGCGGAAGCGGTTTGAAAGTGCCGTTTTCAAACTGCTCAATCAGCTTTGAAAACATCACCAGCGCCTGGGTGGGAGTGGATTCGATGGCGCGCATGGCCATTTCGAAATGGGGCATGGGTGCATCGGGCCAGCGGGCGGCCACTTCTGCCAGCATGTCCTCGTCGTCCTTCATGGTTCGGTAGCTGCTGGTGTTAATCTTGAGCACAGCCGGACCCTGGTCTGCAAGGAGCGGCGTGCGCAGCATCTTAAAATGCTCGTACATCCTGGCGGCTTCTGTCGTGGCGACGTCATGCATGCCCACGGGCAACATGGCCGGAAGGTAAGCGCTCCAGCTTTCATAGTGGTCGGGATCGCGGGCGACGGCCTTTGCGAAAAGAGACAGGGTTTTCTGGTCTTGTTCTGCGGTGTCTGAGTGCGCCCATGCGCGCGCGGCAAGGCGGCGGGATATAACGCCAGCATAATAGAAATCGATGGCGCGGCGCGATTTTTCCGCGCGCTG
This sequence comes from Candidatus Sumerlaeales bacterium, assembly GCA_036675025.1. Lineage (GTDB taxonomy): Bacteria > Sumerlaeota > Sumerlaeia > Sumerlaeales > Sumerlaeaceae > JAKFFN01. The sequence continues at coordinate 3,126 of JAKFFN010000382.1, forward strand.
CTCGGCCTCTTGAAGTTCGGCTGCCGGGTCAGCGGTGGTCCAGCCATGGCCAGCCATCTCGGCGAGGAGTCGCGTCGCGTCAGGCGCCTCCATTACCTCCTCCTCCTGGGAGATGTTAATGGCTCGCTGCAAATGGTAAGTGGCACTGGTAGCCAGCTCCGGGCCTTCATCCGGGTAGTAATAAGCATGCAGTGCGTAATTGATGCCGCGCCATAAGTTGATTCGGGCGACCTGGAAGTCATCATCAATCTTATCTTCCTGAAGCTCCAGTTCCTCTGCTGCGCTGGTGAAGTTATCCATGGCGATGTAGCGCACGGCTTTATCGAGTTCCGGGGGCACCTTGGCGTAGATGGAATCAACTTCAGGGCCATCAGGCCGGTTTTCGGGCTTTAAGAAATCGCCGAGGGTTTTCTGATGATCCCCAGCAGCGACGGGGTGGTTCTCTGCCTGCTTGTCTGCCGCGGAATCGGGAGGCGGGGCCAGTTGAGCGAACCCGGCGCGTGCGCACAGGCTGAAAAGTATGAGTCCGGCACAGGCTGCAGTTCGCATATTAGAAGGCTCTCCCGGGGAAATCACTCCAGTGACATCGATGCCACATAGTCACTCCCCCTGCTCAATGAAGAAAAGTCAAGTTTATGCAACAATCGTTTTAAAATCATTGCGCCTGCTCGATTAATGTGATGTTTCCTTTATGACAGCATGTAATTCATTGGTTAAGCTAATCTCTATGAACAAGACTCGTTCTCTTTCTCTTGAGCTTCTCGAAAATGGTAAAGTGGCAGTCTCGTTTCCGTATAACGAGGAAGTGATATCGCGCCTGCGCGCTCTTACGGAGCGCCGGTGGGACCCGGAGAAGCGCAGGTGGGAAGTGGGAATCGGGCACCTGAATGAACTGCTCGATATCTTTCACGTGGAATCTGCCAGTTTAGACAAGCGGCTGGTGCGCGCCTACCAGATGTACCGGATCCGCCATGGCCGGGCCCGGATCAACGCCGGTAACCTGGATGCTATCCTTGCAGGCGTGAACCTGCCGATGGAAAAGATTGATCGCAGCACATCGTTTCATCTGCCCGGATACAAATTTATGACGCGCTACAAAAAGGGCACGTGGGACGGCAAGCGCCACCTGTTTAACGTGAACAAGAGTGTGTTCCCCAGCGGTCTGGCTCACCGGGTGGCGAAAATTGTGCGTGAGTCTGGCGTGGATGTGGACATTCACTGGCCGGAGGAACCGGAGACGCAGCGGTTGCAGTTTCCTGATGCGGCGGCCACAGGCAAGACGCGCAAAAAGGCGGGGAATGGCAGCAATTCAGCTGTGGCTGAACATGCTCCGGCAGTATCAACTCCCCTGCGTGAGTATCAGCAGGAGTGCGTTGCTGCTTCGTTGGCGGGGCGCCGTGGGATAATTGAAATTGCAACAGGCGGCGGGAAGACGCTGATCGCTGCGCACCTCATCAGGCAGATTGCGCGGCCAACCCTGTTCCTGGTACACACGCGCGATCTTATGTACCAGACCATATCTGTGCTTGAGCGGGAACTGGGGATCCCCATAGGCCGCGCGGGCGATGGGCAGATCAATCTTCAGCCAGTGACGGTGGCAACGATCCAGACATGTGCGCGTGTGATGGATGTGAAGCTGGACCAGTCGCCGGATGATGACGAGCCGCTGGAGTCCGATCGCTCGGATTATGCGTCGACAGCGCAGGATCTGCAAACGCTGATTAAGACTGTGCCTGTTGTCTTCTTTGACGAGTGCCACCATCTGCCGGCTGACACTGCGTACAGCCTGGCCATGGAGATGGAAGGAGCGCTCTGGCGGTACGGGCTGAGCGCTACGCCTTACCGCGCTGATCGGCAGGACCTGCTGATGGAAGCCGCGTTGGGGCCGAAGCTTTACAGCGCCCGGGCATCGATGCTGATAGACCTGGGATTCCTGGTGCCGCCGACGATAAAGTATCTTGCGGTGCCGCAGTTGGAGGTGCGCGGCGGCAAGGTGGATTACCAGGACATATACAGCACCTACGTCGTGGAAAACCGGAAACGCAACAAGCTGATTGCCGAGACGGCGCGGGATCTGAGCTCTAACGGAAACACGACGCTGGTGCTGGTGAGCCAGGTGCGGCATGGTGAAATTCTGCAGGAGATGCTGGGCGGGGTACCCCTGGTGCAAGGGTCGGATGACGCGGAAGAACGTGCCAAGGTATTTGCCGCGCTTTGCCGCAAAGAGGAAAAAATTGTCATCGCCACAACGCTGGCTGATGAGGGCCTGGATGTACCGAGCCTGGATAACGTGGTGCTGGCGAGCGCCGGACGAAGCGAAACGCGCGCGCTGCAGCGGGTAGGCCGGGCGCTAAGAAAAGCTCCAGGAAAAACCAAGGCGACGGTGATCGACTTTATGGACAACGCGCCGTACCTGAGAGAACACGCGGCAGACCGGCTGGAGATCTTCCGGACGGAGCCGAGGTTTATTGTGGAGTACTAAATTAGTTACTAATTACTAATTACTAATTACTAATTACTAATTACCAATTACTAATTACCAATTACTAATTACTAATTACTAATGATGGAGCGCCTGCGGCGTGAGAATAGAGAAGACTGCTTTTCTCTCCCGTTACGAGTTGGAGCGCCTGCGGCGTGAGTATAGCGAAGACTGCTTTTCTCTCTTGTTACGAGTTGGAGCGCCTGCGGCGTGAAAATAGATGAGAGTTCCTCACTCCTTTCTTCCGCGGCGAAGCCGCACCACAATTCGTAATTAGTAATTAGTAATTAGTAACTGGTAATTAAAAAGAGAAAGCCCCCGGCGAACCATTTGGACTCCGCCGGGGGCTTTCAAACTACTTATGTGTAATAAGCTGGTGTTAGTGGAAGATCAGGTAGCCGAGGCCGACGCCCAGCAATCCTGCAGTAAGAAAGTCTCCACCAAAGCCACCGGAGGGGCGGCCGTAGCTATAGCCGTAAGGCATGCTGGCGCACGGAGAGCAGCCATAGCCTCCATAATACTGACCCATGGGACGGGCATAGCTCTGAGGTGCGGGGGCACCGTAAGCGCCGGCTCCGTAAGCAGAACTAGCCGAATAGGACGAACGCTCGTAAGCCTGGATCTCACCACCAGCCGAGGCAACGCCCGGCGCAACTGCACACACAGCACCCACTGCCACAGCAGCAGCAACAGTCTTAATGTTCATAACAAACCTCCTGGAACTTTCTCCGGCAATGCTCCTGACCAACCTGTCGGCCCGCCGGAGATCGCACATGATTTTTCACATCACTTGCGGCCTGTGGTTATGTGAACAAATTATCATAATCAAGGGCAACGTGACACTTGGAATCAGCTTTATGCTTAATTCGTGCCAACGGAACAGGAGATCACGCAGATTTTTTCAGGAATGGAAACAAGCTGCCTGTACATGCGCTCACCGTGGTCGACGGTCTTGTCGGAGTAGACAACAGTGGGATATAACCGGTAAGGACCCTGTTCAACATCCTGACGCTCAAGCTTGATGCCTGCCTTGACCAGCCACTCCTGCATGGCTTCGCATGCCGCGCAACCTTTGATAACATGGATGCGGGCGACGCAGACTTTCTCTTCGACTTTTTCTTTGGGCTGGGCATTGACCTCAGTAGCGAGTCCACCCATCAGCATGAGCCCCAGCAGACAACCAACCAGTAACAGGTAGCGTTTCATGACAGCCTCTCGGGTTTTCCTTGCGCCACTTTACAAAGCGCAAGGCTCCCCCACTCAGATTCAGTAACGCGTGATTGGAAAAACCTCCACCGGTGCCGTCAATAGATTTCCTTAAAAATCACCTGTACGGCCACAGGATATTTCTCCTGTCACAACAACGATTTCTTAAAATCCAATACTCACTACAGGCAGCAACGCGTTAAGGGATCTGCACCGAATCTGGGTGCCGATAGCTTGCCAGGGTTGAAATGCTATGTCTTCAACACATTCTTCGCAATCTCTCGTACGTGCCGGATGTCGGTGCCGCAACAGCCCCCTATGACTCTCAGGTTGGGCAGCTTTTTCACAAGGGGCACGTATTGGCGACCAAACTCTTCCGGGTTGCCTTCATCAAGAACCTCCGATTCGTCCAGTTCAGCATGGCTCTTGCAGGACGCGTTTGCACGGATAGCTCCGATTCGCTTCAGCCATGGTTCATTCGAGGCGAGGACGTCGGCGAAGTGAGTGGGGTGGGCGCAGTTGATCATGTAGTAAAGCGGATATTTGTTTGTGGCGGCGTCTACGGCGGCGATGACATCCTTTAGATTCTGCCCCGTGGGCAGGCTGCCGTCAGTTTCTACGGTAAATGAAATAACGGCCGGAAGACCCGCTGCCCTGGCAGCGCGGGCGATTCCTACGGCTTCTTCCGCGTAGTTCAGGGTAAAGGCCGTGACCAGGTCGACTTCGGTATCTTTAAACACGTTAATGGGCATGGAGTGGTAATCTTCGGCCTCTTCGGCCGTCATGACTTTGGACGGTACGTACCCATCACCGCGTGGGCCAAGTGCGCCGCTGATGACCATGGGGCAGTTGCCAGTCTCAAACTCCCCTCGTAGCTGTTCCATCAGCTTCACGCTTTTGCGGATGGCTTCGGCGAGTTCGTCTTCGCTGTAGCCGATGCTGGCGGCCCAATCAGGATTAGCGCGCCACGTAGGAGTTTCAAGAATGAACCCGACGTTGATATCCTGCGCCAGCTTGCAGAAATCGCGGTAATACTGCATCATGGCGTCGGTAGCTGCGCGGTCGCGGAGCAGGTGAAATGCCGCGGCATTGGGCAGGTCCAGGTTCTTGTGGAAGATCATGTCGGTCTCAAGACCGGCGTCGGTAAGAAACAGGGATTTTCCGAGGAGAGGCAGGTTATGCCGATACTTTGCCATTATGAAGGTCTCCGGTGAGTGTGTCGATTTTGGCAAATCCGCTTTGAGCGCGCGGGTGCGGCTCACGGGTTCTCGTTGAACTAGCCCATTACTTCCTTAAATATCAACTAAAATTAACACCAGCCGCTTTTCCCTTTACCGTCTCCGTCGTGTGCCCTAACACGCCCTCATGACCGAACCAGGGGCGACAGGCCAGCGCGGCGGGCAACAGCAGGTAAGTTTTGTTTCGGATGCATTTCCACGCTGTGAAGAAGATGACATGCAGGTAAACCGCGACCGTTGGGGCCACAGGGCTGCAGATTACCTGCGTGGAGAGCTGGCGGCCCGGGGCTTACAGGCGCACGGACCGGTAGGAGAAGACTGGGGCTGGGCGCTGAGCGTAATGCATGGTAAAAACATGTACCTGGTGGGCTGTGGCATTGTGCACGGGGAAGAGAACATGTTCCTCGTAATTCTCGATCCGATACGCCCCTTCCTGAGCCTGTTCGGGAAGAAGCCGGACCCGACACCCGTGGCTTCAGCGATTGATGACATTTTGCGGAGCAACCCGGACATACGTGATATTGAGTGGGAGCCGGGGAATTAAGCAAGAAACCTGAACGAATTTGACGCAGTGTCGCAAAGGACGCATAGAAATCCGCAAAGAAAAAACACCCGCCAATCCGGAGATAATAATGGATTAGCGGGTGGAGTTTTGGCTACATCAAGACAGAGCGATTAGCCGGTGCTTTGCATTCCGGCGGCTACGCTGGTGATGCTAAGGAGCAGCGGTTCATTCCAGGCGTTGCTGCGATTCTGCTCTTCGGGCGGCAGGCGATCCCACAGTTCCATGAGCATAACCTGAAGCCGGTTTATGGGGAACACAGCCGGGTTGCGAAGTTGGACAGTGCTCTGCACCACGGGCGATGTAGAAAGCAGGCGCTCCTGGCCCGTAACCTGCAGCACCCAGTGGCTGGCGCGTTCATATTCCTGCACGATGGTATCGTGAAAGCGCTTGCCGAGACTTTCCGGCTTAACGCGGCCGGCGTAGTGGGCGGCGGTGGGCAGGTGCGTGCGGACAAGCTCCAGCTGGGCGTTGTCGACAATTGTGCGGAAGAACGGCCACTCACGGTACATGGCGCGGAGCTCTTCAAGATTCTCGGGTTTCTGCCCGGCGTAGTGCTCAAGTGCAGCGCCGAGGCCATACCAACCGGGAACAACGTAACGGCTCTGAACCCAGGCAAACACCCACGGGATTGCGCGGAGTTCATCCATGCCGTTCAGTGCTCCGCCGCCGCGGGCCGCAGGGCGGGATGTGATGGGCAACTGGCTGATGTGGGCGATAGGCGTGGCCTGGGCATAGAACTCCCAGAATTCCGGATCTTCGTGTACCATCTGGCGGTAAACCTGGCGCGAGTGGGCTGCCATCTCCATCATGGCGGGACCGAAGCGGTCATGGCTGCGTCCTTCGGCAGCCGGCGAAGGAGTAGCCTGGCTCACCTCTACCTGGTCGCCGAAAATACGCGCTGGATCATCGTAGAGCGCAAGCAGCACAGAGTTAACGATCTGCTCCAGATGGCGGTGTGCCATAGGTCGCAGCGCGTAACGGAAAGAAACGACTTCGCCCTGCTCGGTAAAACGGATGCGGCCGGTAAAGGAACCGCGCGGCTGCGAAAGAATAGCGCGACTGGCGCGGCCGCCACCGCGGCCAACTGTTCCGCCGCGGCCGTGGAAGAACCGGAAATCAACTTTCGCATTTCTGCATGCGGCGGAGAGACGGTCCTGCGTATCCTGCAGATTCCAGTTGGCGGCCAGGTAGCCGCCGTCTTTGCTGCTGTCTGAGTAGCCGAGCATCAGCTCCTGGAAATTGTTACGGGCTTCCAGGTGCAGACGGAAGGTGTCATTGGTAAACATCTCGCCGAGCAACTGGTCGCAATGCTGAAGATCTTCGATTGTTTCAAAAAGGGGAACTATGTCGAGATCACTCTCAAGGCGGCGGGTCGCGCTTTCGCTTTCTGTTGCCCGCTCGGTCTTCCAGCGTACAAGCCCGGCTTCCTTTGCCAGCACCAGCACTTCCAGCATATCGCTGACCTGGTGGGTCATGCTGATAACGTACGCGGTAATGCTTTCGCGGCTGAGTTTTTCACGAGCCTGGCGAATGGTATCGAAAACGCCTAGGGTCTTCATGGCCAGGGGCGAACCGGCCCAACCGCGCGGGAGCAGCGGCCGCGATGACAGTAGTTCCTTTGCGAGCAGATCGATTTTCTCTTTTTCCGGGAGACCGCTATAGGTCTCGCCCGGCTTGAGAATACCAGCCGCTTCGAACACTTCGTCGAGCACACGGGCGTGTTCGTCGCTGTGCTGACGCACATCAAGCGAGGCCATGTGAAACCCGAAGGTGCGCGCCTGCACAAGGAGACGCTGCAACAGGCCGCTCTCCGCAAGCACCTGGGTAGACTTCTGCTTCAGAGCGTGTTCGATAGATTGCAGATCCTGCACGAATTCGTCTGCGGATGTGTAGGCCGCGGATGCAACTTCTTCAAAGTCATCGCGGGAGAGATCGTGATGCTGCAGGTGCTCAAGACGACGGAGAGTATCCTGCAGGCGCCGCTCAATATAGGTGAGCTTCAGGGCGTAGGGCTGCTGGCGGAAGCGGTCGAGCTCTTCCATGTCCAGCGTGATAAGGCTCGCATCCTTCTGCAGAGATTCCTGCAGTTCATCCGAGAGTTCTACCAGGCGCGATGACAGGGAAAGTTCGCGCTTTAGCGGCTCAATGCAGGAGAGATAATGGTTAAGGATAACGTTCTGATGGTAAAGAACGGTTGCCCAGGTGATCTGCGGAGTGACATTCGGATTGCCGTCGCGGTCACCGCCTACCCATGAATGGTAGCGGATAAATGTGCCAATCTGAAACTCGTGGTCAGGATAGGCTTTTGCCAGGGCGTTTTTCAGATCGTGATGCAGCCAGGAAACAACGTCGACTATGGTCCGCTGAAAAAAGTACACGGAGTTGTTTACTTCGTCCATCACCGACATGCGACCAGAGCGCAGTTCTGCAGTATTCCAGAGCGCAATGAGCTGGCGGAAGAGTTCCTCATCAGTCTGCTGCGAAGGCAGATCCAGTGGGCGATCAAGGCGCGAGGCATCAATGGGCAACTCGCGCTGGCTGAGGGCATCGGCGAAAGCGAGAAGCTTGTCCATTACCACGCGACGTCGAGCTTCGGTCGGGTGAGCCGTAATGGTGGGGATAATTTCCACCTTGTCGAGAAGCGCCTGCATTTCTTCAGCGCTGACGCCTGCGGCTGAAAGGCGTGATACGGCGTCGCCGATGGATTCTGGACGCCACTGTGATTTCCTGTTCGCATCGGCAGCCTGGCGTGCCTGGCGCTTGCGATTCGCGTGAACGATTTCCTTCTGTTCTGCCGTATTAACCAACTGAAACAGGACGGTAAAGGCACGCAAAACCCGGGAAACAATTGCGGGATCATTGAGAGCGGGAAATTCTGACAGGAGCTTGTCTGTCAGTTGGCCCGATTCAATTGGCTCGTGCCCGGTGCTATTGCTATCGGCAGCGCACTGCGCATACAGAGCCCGTGCCACATCTATTACCTGCTTCTCCCCTTCAGTAAGAAGGAGACGCCCCAGGAGCTGGTCAATCAGCTCAATGTCTGCTGCCAGGGCTTCAGGCAACCCGTATTCGAGCGGGCTTAATCCGAGAAAGTTTGTATAATCTGCCATAATGTTAACTGGATGGCATTACACACCCATCCCACATAGCATACACAAGCGCATTTTTTTTGGGTAAGAAAAATGAAAAGCCGGCATTGCCTCCGGCGTGAAAACGCAGGGAACAATGCCAGCATTCAAACTTAAGGTATCAGGTGTTATGCAAAGCGGTTAGCGTTGCACTCCTGAACAGCCTGAAGTCTGTTACAGGATACCAAGAATGCCGAGGCCGAACAGGCCGGAACGACGGCAAGGATCGCAAGGATCACAGACCGGCTGGCAAACTGGACGGCATACCGGACGACAGACCGGTTGGCATACCGGCTGACATGGATTGTGGTAGGCCGGCTGAGGAGCCCACTGCTGGGGCTGATGGTGCGGACCACAATAAGCGCTGGCTACTGCCGGGGCGCCTAAAGTCATACCTAAAACAAGGGCGGCCGCGATTGAGAGCTTCTTCGACATTTTACTACCTCCGAGATGGAATTTTTTGCCATTTGGCATTCTGGCTCAGGCATGTCGCATATTCAATGCCATTTCTGCACAACGCCGGTGCAAGGTGGTCTGCTTAACATGCTAATTCGTCTACCGGGCGGACAGTGGAGCTACAATAATATCAATAGGTTGTACGTTGGCGCGGGGCGATGGCAATCCGTGGCGTATAACAGCTTCAGCATCCGCCTTCGCGAGCAGTTCATGCACGATAGGTCGTAATTTTTCCCAATCACGATCGCGATAAAAAGGCGGGTACAAATCTTCAGGATGAGGCGTTGCACTGTAGGCGACGCGAGGATCTTCTCCCGGGGCCACGCCGAGCCGCAGCAGTTGCTGTTTGCGCGCATACTGCTGGATGTAACGGAGCAGTTCCTGCCGGTTGATCAGAATATGCGTGTAACCGGCATCGGCGAGGAGCTGCCATGCCTGATCTGCGCTGGTGGCGGAGCGGATGGTGTTAAGAAGTACGGAGTCGTCCCACACGACATTGTAATCTACAGGAAGGTCGGCGGCGCGGCGGCGGAACAGGTACGGGCGCGCCTCGTAGACCAGCAGCAGTTTTCCGCCGGCTATCTGCTTGCGGATATCGGTAAGAGTTTTACCGAGATCGCCAAGGTTCTTTTCGAGAAATACTTCCCGCGGGGTGGCAGGATCATCGGGCCGGTGGGCGGCGCTGGTCGGATAAAAATCCAGAACGTAATCGACGGCACCGGATTCTTTCAGTTTCAGCGCGTAGGTGGCTGTCTGGAGTGTGCAATAGGTCATCACCAGGCCAGCGAGAATACGCCGTGAAATTTTTGACGGAAGGGACATGATGCCGGCAATGGCTGTGGAAGAAACCAGGACCATGGCAGGCAGAAGAAAACGGTCCTGACTTTCACGAACCAGGTTCCAGAGGAGAAACGCAACGGCTGAGAATACCGCTACGCGGATGGCAATGGTGCGGTGGGATGTGAACAGGACGGACAGGCAGGCAACTAGATAAAGCCATACGAACTCGTGGAGGCGCGGGAGCAAAGACGTCCAGTATGGCACGGAAAGAAACGACTGCGGGAAGTGGCTTTCGATGTAGAACTTCTCCCGCGCAATGCCCGCGGCATCACCTGGCCGGAAGATACTGACGAAAAAGGGTTCGAGGGGATTGCCGTATATGATTACGTTTTTGCCAAACCACACGATGAGGGGTATGGCAGCGGCAAGAAGCATCAGAAAAATGATTCGAACCGGAGGACGGGCCGGGCGCGACAGCAATGCAGAGAGGCATATCAGCAGCCAGGGCAACAGGTAGAGCTGGGCCACGGTATATTTGCTGGCCAGTGCGGTGCTGAAGAGAAAGAGCGAAGGAAGAAAGAGCGCAGGGACTCCGCTGGTTTGTGCAGGAAATTTTCCGGCGGCGCGCAGAGCGGTTAAAAAAGCAGTGATGATCAACAGCGCTACGGGGGCATCAATCATCGCATCTATGGAAACATCCAGCATCACTGGCAGCGTAACGGCAGCCAATGCGGCAAGCAACTGGCCTGTGCGATTAACACCCCACCGGCGCACAAAGACAGCGGCGGCGTAGCCGCAGGCAAGAACGCAGACTGCGTTGAAAACCTTGGGTGCGGTGTCGATATAGGGCGCCAGCGAAAGTCCGACGAAGTAGAGCGACTCTATGGGGAAGGGAAACCGCGCATAGAAGTTGTGGGGCATGGCGATGAACTGCGCAGTGCCGTTTGGGCGGAGGTAGTCGCTCCAGGCGCCAAGATGATATTCCGTCACGTCAAACAGAAGCGGCGGTGTGAGAGAGAAGATCAGCAGAAGTAGGGCAACCGCGAAGAACACTGCGCCCGCAGCCATGGATTGCCAAATGCCGGACTGCCCGTTTGAGGGTCGGACTGCTGTTTTTGGCAGAAGATCTTTCCATAAAGGAAGTCCTGCAAGCATGCCGATAATTGCCAGAATTCCGGCAGAAACGGCGTTTAGCGAGATCGTGAACCCGAGCAGACCTGCCGCACTGGAAAGAATGCCGATACCAACTGAAAAGGCGAACAGCAGGCGTTCTGTGGGATGCAGTCCCGGCCCGGCGCGTCGTACTAAAATGTCTCCCCAACCGGCGCAGGCCAGTGCAAGCACCACACCTGGCAGCAATGAAATCAGGATAGAGTATAGACGAAGGCTCCAGAAACTGAGCAGCGCCGGATCGAACGAAAGCAGCAGCGCGACGGCCGCCAGGCCTGTGAGCAACAGCACGTGAAGCCGTCGGCGACGGCCTGGATCATTTGCTGCGGCTAATCTTTCCGGACCATCAACCATCGGTTAGTCGCGGTACCAGAAGTTGTCCCAGAGTTCCCAGAAGGTTTTGCCGCGCGCCACGATGGTGCGGCTGTCGACAATCTCGATGCCCGGGCGATTGCGAAAGTGTTCTGCTTTATCGGGCGTGTGGAGTTCGACGCGCAGTTCCGGGTTTTCATAGCGCACCGGTTCGGGCCAGTTCTTTCGGTTCGACAGCGCCTCCAAAGTTTTCTCTTCCAGGAGCTTACAGGCGTCGGCATGGGCAAGGCTGCGGGCGCTGTAACGGCCAAGGCTTTTCTTTACACACGCCGTCACAACGTTTGGGCCGATGAAATCAATGACCTCTTCGCAGGTGGCTTCATCGCCCGAAGCAAAGATTACAGGAACACCGAAGCTGCCCGCGATGGCGGCGACGAGCCCGCTTTCGCCTACGGCTTTGCCGTTGATGTAAGCATTCACCCAGTTGGTGCTGGATATGGTATGGCAGAGTGCGCCATTGGGCACGCCGGCGCGGGCATGGGCACCGGGCATCAATACAGCATCGATTCCATCCTTGAAGCCGTCAACGTAGCAGCCCCAGCGATACCCGTGGATGTACTCGGCGCCGGATTCCATTTCGCCATGAATCCACGAATTGAAGTTCCATCCCTTGCCGGCGCCGTGGCCGTCGATGGCGACAATCTCCGTTGTGCCGGCCCGCTTGCACCCGCGGATGACGGCGTTGGTTTCGCCCATGTACAGGCGTCGACCTTCTTCATAAAGCGGGGCACCGCCGTTCACCTGGTCCCAGTTGCTAATCCCTGCCACACCTTCCATGTCACACCAAAGTTGTACTCGCAAAGCCGGCGCAGCCTCCTGATTAATGATATTGAGTGCGTATTAGAGAGGCAGGTGCGGGTGTGCAATAGAAAGGTGCGGGCACCTTGCACCTCTGCTTCTAGCGTTTCGCTTTTGGCTTAGGCCGACGCGGCTTAGTTTCTACCCTCACTAATTTTACCGTGATTATCTTCCAGGGCGTATAGGGGATTTCAACAGTACCATCTAATATCGCCAGTTCTTCCTCTTCATCTTCAAGCAGGTTGCAGCGGATTGCCCTGCTAAACGGCGTATTCACCTGCAATCGGCCCGTGCCGCGAGCGCCGTGGCATTCGTACAGACGCACTATGAGGTTATCGCTATCTTCTGCGCGTTTGACGGTATCAATCACCAGGTTCGCCGAACCAGTATCGTCCGCAAGCGATAGCAACGACGCGAACTCTGCCGGGGCCGCGGCATCCATAACCATTAACGGCATATTAAACGCCAGGCCTTCGCGGACTACTCCTCCAGACTGCCAACTTCCCGCATGCGGCATGATGGCGTAAGCGAAAGTATGGTGGCCCATATCGCATTCCGGGTCGGGATGCTTCGGGCTGCGAAGCAGGCTCAGCCTTAGCACGTTTCCGAAGGCTGACCAGCCGTACTTGCACTCGCTGAGGAGCGCTACGCCAAAACCATGTTCGCTCATGTCTGCCCACCGGTGGCCGGGCACTTCGTATCGCGCGAGATCATAGGGCGTGTTGAAATGGGTCGGGCGCTCAGTCGCGCCAAACTGCATTTCGTAAGTCACGGCCATGACCCGCACGTTCAGCGGGAAGGCGACCTTCAGCATGCGGTTCGTCTCATGCCAGTCGACCTCGCAATGGAACTCAAGGCGGCGTGCGCCCGCATCCAAACGAACCACCTGTGACATCCGGCTCTTCTCGCCAATGGATCGCGTAAAAGTCACCTCTGCGCGCAGGTCATCTTCCCGGGTCACACGCATTGTCTTCGCTGGAGGGCAAGCCTCTTCGGTTTCCATATGCTGCGGATCCACATCCCAGGCAGCCCACGCTGTAGGTTCGTCTTTGTAGATCAATAGCTGATTGCCTGCGCCGGCCAGCGCTTCGCGCTCAGTCTCAAGGTCAACCAGACTGCGCACTGTGCCATCGGCAGAAAGTTCGGCCCGCAGGAACGAGTTTTCGAGCACCACGCCACCGCCCTTGATCTTCTGCACGATGACTGTGTGGTGGGTGGCGCACGTGGCACCGATGCCGCACGCGGGTGCTTCGGCCCAGAACAGGGCGCCGCCTGCATCTTCAGAAACTTCTGCGCGCGGGAAGCCGGCGGTATTTATGACGGCTAAGTCTTTTGTGTAATCCTTCGCCTCGGTCTGTTCAAGCACCGCAGCGGCCGCTGACTCAAGCAACGCACCGCCTTCGCGGGCTATCAGCGCGTAGTGGTTTTCAGCATCTTCATATACAAGGCGTATGGATGAGCCTGGAAGAATATCATGAAACTGATTTAGGAGCACAAGCTTCCAGAGCTGCTCCAGATCATTAGCGGGATACTCGAAACTACCGCCGACGGCAAGCGACCACGCCGAAAGAAACTCGATATCGTGCAGGAGGATTTCGCTTTTCCGGTTGCCGCGCTTGGTGGCAGCCTGGCTGGTGTAGGTGCCGCGGTGATACTCGAAGTAGAGCTCGCCGACCATCCGCACGCGGTCGGTATAATCGCGCTCCAGGCGATCAAAGAAATCATCGCTGCTGCGAAGCTCCGTACGCGGAAGGCCCTGCAGATCGCGGGCGCGGCGCAAGGTCTCCAGCATGGCTTTCGTAGGTCCGCCGCCACCATCGCCATAGCCGAATAGCAGGTAGCTTTGGGTCGAACGGTCACTGTCTTTGTATTTGCGCACATTCTCGCGCAGCGTCGGCACGTCAGCGGTGGCGTTGTAGTTATCAGCAGGCGGAAAGTGGGTTAACACTTCGCTACCGTCGATGCCTTCCCACATGAAGGTCTGGTGGAGCGGTTTGTTAAACCGGTTCCACGAAAGCTTTTGCGTGAGAAATCGCGCGATGCCTGCGCCCCGGCAGATTTGCGGCAGCTGCCCATTATAGCCGAACACATCCGGGTTCCAGAACTCATTGCACCGGCGACCGAACTCGCGCTCGAAGAACCGCTGTCCGAATAGAAACTGGCGCACCAGGCTCTCCCCGCTCGGAATATTACAGTCGGGCTCAATCCAAGTGCCCCCTACGGGAATCCACTGGCCCGTCTTCGCGTACCGCTTGATGCGCTGGTACAGGTCGGGATTACGCTGCATGATCCACTCATACTGCTGCGCCTGGCTGCAGGCGAACTTGTACTCGGGATAGGCAGCCATGTAAGTGGTGGCCGTAGAAAAAGAACGTTCGCACTTGCGTTCTGTCTCACCCAGCGGCCATAGCCAGGCAGTATCAATGTGCGCATGGCCAATGGCTGAAAGTTCATGGGTAAAGTCCGCATTCTTCTGCGCGTAAAGGTCGGTCAGAATCTGGCGGGCGGACTTCCAGGTTGAGCGGTCGCCTGCCACGTACACATTTGCAAAGCGGTTGAGTTCGCTCAGCAGGTGCCCCTGCCAGGCCGGCTCCAGGTCCTTATGCGCGAAGCCGTCTGCCTCCAGTTGCTGAAGCGTAACGAAATCGAAGTAAAGGTCCCAGGCTTCCTGGTCAAATAAAGCCACGTCCGCCTGATCGAGCACATACGGGCTGATTGACGTGTAGTGGGGCGCGTAATTTTCATCATAGCCGAAGAGCTTGTTGCAGGCCATCTCCAGCTGGAATTTCAGCGTTTCGCCGCCTTTTGCACGCTGCAACAGGATTGCGTCGGGCCGGGTGGATTTATCAAATGACATGGGCGTGTGGTTGAGCCCCTGCACGCTCTTGCCGTCCATCCACAGGGTGGCTTCGCTGTGGCTTGCCCACAGCAGGTCTACCCGACGCCCTGCCCACCCTTTGGGCAGCTGCACCTTTGCGCGAAACCAGTACGTGCTCCACAGCGGACCAAACTGCTCTCCAATCTGGGCCGGTCGCCACTTCTTAAGGGCCTGCGCCGCATCATAAGAAATCCGCTCGTCCTGCCGCTCGCTTACAAGAAGCTCGTCGATTGGCCGCTTTTCCGGGTAAATAAGGGACTGCATGCGGGTGGCAAGCTGGGCGAGGCGCACTCGCGTGTAATCGTGGTACTTTTCCATGGCGGACTTTCTAAATGAACTCGGCGGATTCTATATTACAGTGCCGGGCGGAATCATCGCGTTTTTCCGGATGATTATTATGCCATCTTTAATGCTGTAGTGCTGCTCATCAGCATCCTGCACGTTGGCTTCATTCAGAATTTTGCAGTCGTGGCCGATCCGGGCGTTCTTATCTACGATGGCATTTCGGATCACCACATTCCCCCCGATTCCGAGTCCGGGACGATCCAGCGTACCGACCCCATCAAAATCTTCGTAGTAATCAGCCCCCATCATCACCACATTTTCAAGATTGCTGCCCTCACGGATCATGGAACGGATACCAATAATGCTGTTGTTGATGGTCGCCTTGCAGATCAGGCTTCCCTCGGCTATCATGGCGCGATTGATGTGGGAATCCTTAATTTCAGAACTCGGAAGCAGACGCGCGTGGGTGAAAATGGGGCAGGAATCATGGAAGAAGCTGAACTCCGGCCTGTCTGCAAGGAGATCAAGGTTAGCCTGGAAAAACGCGCGTATGGTACCGATGTCTTCCCAGTAGCCATCAAACAGGTTTGCTGTTATTTTGTAACGCCCGATAGCTGACGGAATGATCTGTTTGCCAAAATCTTCGTCCTTGTTCTCGTTGAGAAGCCGCAGAAGGGTTTCTGTATTGAACAGGTAGATACCCATGCTGGCAAGATAGGGCCGGCTGGTGCTGTCGCCGGACAGGCCAGCACGCCGAATGACATCAGCATCTACCTTTAGCGGCGGAATGGCATCGCCTTTTGGTTTCTCGGTAAAACCCAGCACGTTGCGGTGATCGTCAATATCCACAATTCCAAAGTCGCTGGCCTGCTGTTCATCTACGAGTTTGCAGCAGACCGTAATTTCAGCGCCTTCGCTGATATGCTGCTGCAACACTTCTTCGTAATTCTGCCGGTAAAGCGCGTCGCCGCTAAGTATGAGGACGTGGCTGCTGGGCTGGTCCGTTACGTGAGTCATGCTTCGCCTTACAGCATCAGCCGTTCCCTGGAACCATGCTTCTGTTTCGGGCGTCTGCTCGGCGGCAAGAACCTCAACGCGGCCCCCGGAAAAATCGTCGAACTTGTAGGTCTGGGCAACATGGCGATTGAGCGACGCACTGTTGAACTGCGTAAGAACAAAGATGCGCCGGATACCGGAATTGATACAGTTGCTGATGGGCACATCCACCAGGCGATATTTGCCTGCCAGTGGGACGGCGGGTTTGCTTCGGTAGGTGGTCAGCGGGGCAAGCCGTGTTCCGCGTCCCCCGCCCAGCACCACCGCAATCATTTCAGACCACTTATCTTTGCTCATGTAGCTGTACTCCCTTCCAGGATCTCCAGGTAGAGCTGCTCAATTTCATGGACCATTGCATCAATACTGTAGTGGCGCGACTTTTTCCAGGCGGCTTCAGCCAGTTTTTCCCGGTGGCCATCATCAGTTATCAGCCGCTTCAACAGCCGCGGAAACTGCACCCCGTTTACCGCCACGCCAAAACGGTTTGACGAATCCGGTGTCGTTTCCAGCAGATAGCCGTTGGTGCCGTGTTCGATAATCTCGCCGTTTCCACCGACATCACTGGCGATAACTGGCAATCCACATGCCATGGCCTCCAGCACAGCGTTGGAAAACCCTTCTTTGAACGAAGGTAGAATGGCAACATCCGATGCGGCGAGCAGCCGCGGCACATCATCGCGCCGGCCGAGGAAGATAAAATTCTCCTCCAGACCCATACGCTTCACCCTGGCTTTCAGGTCGTCTTCATCAGGACCGCCTCCGACCAGGAGAAAGCGCACGTTGGGTGATTCCCGAACAATTTCCGGTGCGATATCCAGCACCAGGGCGTGGTTCTTCTGCGCCACGACGCGCGCCACCATGATAACAACCCTGTGCTTTGGCTTGAATCCCAGCTCGTCTCGTATCTGCGCCCGCTGGTAGCTGTTCAGCCGTTTAAATTCATCCAGGTCTACGCAGTTGTAAAGGGTAGTGGTCAAATCCTCGGGGATGCCGAGATTCTGCACCACATTCAGGCGCACAGCTTCGCTTAC
>JAKFFN010000153.1:0-3662 GCA_036675025.1 Candidatus Sumerlaeales bacterium
AAAAAAAGGGACGAGCCAAACAGCCCGTCCCAAATCAAATCTAATTCTTATGCCTTCTGTGCCTTTTCGTGGCTAATCTTTTTTTTGCGCCTTCTGCGCCTCTTTGCGGCTAATCATGCTTTTATTTCTTTGCGCCTTCTGCGCCTTTGCGCCATCTACGCATCTCTTGGCGCCTAATCCAGTTTCTGATCTTTTGTGTTCGTTGTGCTCTTAATTTTGTGCTCTTAATTTTGTGCTTCTTGTGTTCCTGTTTCTATATCCTAAGGCTCCCGCGCCGCTACCCCACATTCACGCTCTTAAGCAAACCCCGTCGCATCATTTCCTCAGCGATCTGCACCGCGTTCAGCGCCGCGCCCTTCCGCAGGTTATCACTCACCACAAACATCTCAATAGCGTTTGGGTTCGAGATATCCTGCCGGATACGCCCCACAAAAGTCTCATCCCGACCCTCCGCGTACACCGGCGTCGGGTAATGGTTATGCGCCACGTCATCCACCACGCAAACCCCCGGCGCATCCGCCAGCAATTCACGCACTTCCTCAGGCGTCAGCGGCGACTCCGTCTCCACGTTCAGCGCCTCGCTATGGCCACGCAGAACCGGTACGCGCACCGTCGTAGCCGTCACCATGATAGATGGATCACCCAGGATCTTCCGGGTCTCATTCACCATCTTCATCTCTTCCTTCGTGTAGCCGTTCGCCTCGAAAACATCAATATGCGGCAACACGTTAAAAGCAATTTGGTGCGGATAAACTTTCGAAACCGGCTTCTTCCCGTCCAGGATATCCCGCGACTGCTGCAGGCACTCATCAATGGCCTTCTGTCCCGTGCCGCTCACACTTTGGTACGTCGAAATCACCAGCCGCTTAATCTTCGATTTCTTATGGATAGGCGCCAGCGCCACCACCATCTGCGCCGTCGAGCAGTTCGGATTCGCAATAATTCCATTATGGTTATCCAGCGCATCCGGATTCACCTCAGGCACCACCAGCGGCACCGCAGAATCCATACGGAACGCGCTCGTGTTATCCACAACAACCGCACCCGCCGCCACAGCCAGCGGAGCAAACTCTTTACTTACAGAGCCCCCGGCAGAAGAAAGCACAAGGTCAATGCCATTAAAGCTATCGGCATTCAGCTCCTCCACCGTAATCAGCCGACCCCGGAAAGGCACCTTCGTCCCCGCGCTGCGAGCACTCGAAAGCAGCTTCAATGTAGCCACAGGAAACCTCCGGGTCTCAAGGGTCTTAAGCATCTCCTGACCCACAGCACCCGTTGCACCCATAATAGCCACATTCAATCCACCCACGACACTTCTCCTAAAAGTAAAAATCATACCATCTACCCACGCGTACACCCCCACCGCACCGGCATTCTACTCCCTCATTTCTCTCCCCCACCTTTAGACCCCAGCATAATATCCCCCGACAATCTAAATCAAACCATCCCTTTCTTCATTAATCCTTTGTCCTACGTCTATTAGTTTTATTGGTCCTATTGGGTCCTATAGGTCCTATTGGTCCTATCTGCCTATCCCAGCCAACTTCACAAAACTGCTGAGTCCCCCCACTCCACTGCCTCCCCGCACCCCCGGTAAAAGTTTCCCTAAATGCTCTCTCTTTCCCTAATCCTATCCTAATGATCCTCCCCCTTTCACCCTTTGCAGCCAGTCCTTTTGTGTCTTATGTGCCTTTTTGTGGCCGATCTAATCTTGCCTTGCGCTTCTCTTGGCTGAGGCTCCAATTTGCGCGTTTTGCGCCTCCTTGCGGCCAAAAATCCTCTGCCTTTCTTTCTTCTGCATTTCCTTCGCGCCTTCCTGTCTTTGCGTCAAAATTCGATTTCCCCACGATAACCTCCCTCACCACGCGGTACACCATACATAACGTCGCAACCACTCCACCCCAAGGAGCCCCGCCGCCCATGCACCACTTCACCCTCGACAACGGCCTGCCCGTCCTCATCAAAACCGTACCCAACAAAGTCGTCACCCTCGACGTCTGGGTCAACACCGGCTCCGCCAACGAAGCCCCCCGCATCAACGGCATCTCCCACTTCCTCGAGCACATGCTCTTCAAAGGCACCCCCCGCTACGGCCCCGGCGAGCTCGACAAAGTCATCATGTCCGTCGGTGGCGTATGGAACGCCGGCACCTCCAAAGACTTCACCCACTACTACGTCACCGTCGCCAGCCCCTACTTCGAAACCGCCCTCGACTGCATCTCCGACATGATCCAGAACTCCCTCATCGACTCCAAAGAGTTCGACCAGGAAAAGATGGTCATCCTCGAAGAATACCGCCGCAAACAAGACAACCCCTTCGGCCTCCTTTACGATGAACTCTACGAAGCCGCCTACGAAGCCGGCCCCTATCGCCAGAGCGTTCTCGGCTCCTTCGAAAGCATATCCGACCTCAAACGCGACGACATGTACGACTACTACCGCCGCTACTACACCGCCGACAACATGGTCCTCCTTATCGTCGGCGACGTCGACCCCGCCCAGTGCGAGCCTCTCGTCCGCAAAGCCTTCGCCGGCCTCGCCACCAAAGGCCAGCCCCTCGCCGATTCCCCCCGCGATACCCTCACCGGCGATCCCCTCCTCCACCGCGTCCGCAAAGACGTCAACGAAACCTACCTCGGCACCGCCTTCTCCGCCCCCGGCATGGATCGTGAACGCGACGTCATCGCCATGGATATCGCCCTCACCCTCCTCGGCGACGGCGCCAGCAGCCGGCTCTACCGCATCCTCAAAGAAGAAAAGCGCCTCGTAAACTCCGTATCCGCCGGCTACGCCACCCACCGCTACCCCGGCATGGCCTACATCGCCGCCACCCTCTCCGATGCCGACCCCGAACACGTCGTCACCGAAGCCACAAACATCTTCCGCGGCCTCATAACCAATCCCCCCACCGAAGCCGAAATGAACAAAGCCCGCCGCGTCATCCGCAACGGACTCCTCTTCGGCATGGAAACCAACACCGGCCAATCCAGCACCATAGGCTACTACTACACCATCACCGGCAGCACCCAATTCCTCGACAACTATCTAACCCAAATCGACTCCATCACCGCCACCGACATCACCAACATAGCCAACACCTACTTCACCAAAGACCCCATCACCGTAATAGTTGAACCAAAATCAAATTAACAAATTATAAAACATTCAAAACGGCTAACGGAAAAAGGAGAAAGGAGAACGCAAATGCCAACACCTAAACACTACACACCGCATCCCCCTGCCCCTAAGCTCCATCCCACCCCGAAGCTCCGTCCATCCCCGAAATTCCAACCATCCCATCCGTCCTATCCGTCCCATATGCCCAACCTCCCCACTCTGGCCAAAATGCCTATAGGTCCTATAGGTCCTATAGGTCCTATTACGCCTATCAGTCCTATTACGCCTATCAGTCCTATTACGCCTACCAGTCCTATTACGCCTACCAGTCCTATTACACTGATAGGTCCTATTACACCTATCAGTGCCCTCGCCTCTCCCCTCTCCCCCTTTCTTTTGCTATTCCTTCGCGCCTTTGCGTCTTTGCGTCAAAAACTCTCCAGCAGTTCCCAACCAGCGCCACAACCACCACTCAACCCATCCAATCATCCGCGGCGAAGCCGCACCACAATTAGTAATTAGTAATTAGTAATTAGTAATTTCAC
>JAKFFN010000274.1:0-3631 GCA_036675025.1 Candidatus Sumerlaeales bacterium
ACCGCCATCTTCTGTCCAGACTGAAGTGGAAGGTACGTATCCATAAATATTGTCAAGACCGATACGCATTAATTTTCTGGTCAGATCGTCTAGTTTTGATTCATCGGCTAATAAGATGAATGATTCATCATATTTCAGGAACCATCCTGCCCAGGTTCCAAAGGAATTGTTACCCTGAATATTCAGGCTTCCCGGAATATATCCTGCAGCAAAATCACTTTTATCCCTTGCATCAATTAACTTCATTCCCTTGGCCAGTGCATCCTTCAATTCAGCTGCAGATAATTTCTTAAGTTTCGGAACTTCAGTCAACAGCGGCCGGTCGACCTTATTCAGCTTTTTCATCATCGCAAAGTACTTGGGCGGTTCAGGCTGATCCGCAAGCAGGTATTGAACGAAGCCTTTTTCATCATTTTCATAATGGAATGCCCAGTTGCGCACCTTTTCATAACCAACAGTCGTACTCGGCACTGAACCGAGGGCCTTACCACAGGCAGAACCAGCACCATGACCAGGCCATACCTGAATATAATCAGGCAGTTCTGCAAACTTATTAATCGACTTGTACATCTGCTTTGCTCCAGCATCCATGGTACCAACCATACCTGCAGCTTTTTCCAGCAGATCCGGACGGCCGATATCGCCAACAAAAACAAAATCTCCTGTAAATAACATCACCGGTTCCTTAGTCGCCGGGTTATCGGTAAGAAGCAAGCTGATACTTTCCGGTGTATGTCCCGGAGTATGCAGCACTTCAAAGGTCAGATTACCCAATTTCACTTCATCACCATCCTTCAGGCCTTTATGATCAAATTCATATTCCCATCCAGATCCGCCTTCATCTGACAGGTACATATCGGCTCCGGTTAATTTAGCCAGTTCTCTTGAACCTGAAAGAAAATCAGCATGAATATGAGTTTCAAAAATATGAGTGATCTTCATATTATTAGCTTCTGCAATGGCAAGATAAGTATCAACATCGCGTTTAGGATCAATTACTGCAGCTACTCCTGCTTTTTGACAGCCGATAAAATAACTGGCCTGTGCCAGGCTCTTATCATAAATGTGTTGAAAGAACATAATTTTTTATTGATTAATTGATTTATAGTGTATCATTTTTACCAGTTTATCATTACTGGCCTTTTTTATTTTTGGAGGATATATTTAATACCCCGATAATTTCTTATACAAAGGTCAGCAGAATTATATCAGGCCAGAGTAACATTGGTTACATTCAAAAGAACATGTTAAATTTTAATAAGCTTTATAAACAACTCGCTTCCGGCTCTGGAAATGAAGGAATTATAACATGGCTCGAATGTTTGCAATTTAAAATCATTCTCAAATAAGTTCCTGTACTCTTCCTTCGAACCCCCATAAGGCGGGCCTTCTTTTTCGAATTTTTTATCAAACAACACTCCTGCAATTCTGCCCCCCTGATCCAGCAGATCTTTCATTTTTGAAACATAAGCTTTACGTAACAGGGGATGGATGGCGCAGAAAAACGTTTGTTCCAGAACCAAATCGTAAACACCGGTATGGGTAAAAAAATCACCCAGAACAATGCGGATATTTGGATCAGATTGAAATTTAATTTTCAATTTCTCAACCAGGGCAGGGGCGATATCGATCAGGGTAATATTTTTAAAGCCTTTCTCCAGAAGATATTCCGCCTCGTAGGAATTGCCGCATCCCGGAATTAATATCCGGATATTCTTATCCCTCAGATGATCAATATAGGCCTTCAAAGGTGGAGAAACCTTACCAAGGTCCCATCCTGTTTCATTGGATTTGTACCGGTCATTCCAGAATGTTTCTTCAGGCAATTCCAGAACACGCTTCATATTCTTTCCTCCTTTAAGATCCTTATCCATATTAATGGCCTCCGCCGCTTGGGAAGAATATTTCTTTGATGATTATATATACACCCATTACCAAAACAAACCATCCGAAGGATTTTTTAAGTTTATCACCGCTGATCTTTTTTGACAGAAAAATACCAACAAAAATCCCCACAATGGCCAGACCGGTAAATGTGCTTAGCAATTTCCAGTCAATTACCTGACTACCCTGCAGATCACCCATAAAACCAATTAAAGACTTGGCTGCAATAATGAAGAGGGAAGTTCCGACCGCCAGCTTCATCGGCATATGGGCCAGAATCACCAGTGCCGGGATAATCAGGAAGCCGTGCAGCCCGAGGGAGATCGCGATTGGCGCGGCGTGCTGGTGGCCATCGAGCGCCTGGCCGTGACGCTGGAAGCGCCACTGGTGGTCAAGGAGGTTGGCTCGGGCTTGTCGGCGCGGGTGGCGCGGCAACTGCTGGACGCCGGCGTCGCGGTGCTCGACGTGGCCGGAGCCGGTGGCACCAGTTGGGCGGCGGTCGAAGCGGCGCGTAGCGCCAGTCCGCAGCAGCGCGCGGTGGCCGAGGCGTTCGCCGGCTGGGGCATTCCTACCGCGCAGGCCATTGCCGAGGTGCGTCGAGCCTGCCCGGATGCCATCCTGATCGGCTCCGGCGGCATCCGCGATGGCATCGACGCCGCCAAGGCGATTCGCCTCGGAGCCGATCTGGTCGGTCAGGCGGCGGCGGTGCTGGAAAGCGCGCTGATCTCCGGCGAGGCCGTGGCGGCGCACTTCCAGACGCTGATCGAGCAACTACGCATCGTCTGTTTCTGCACCGGCTCGGCGAATCTGACCGAGCTGGCGCAGGCCCCGTTGCTCGGTTCGCGCTAATCGCGCCAGCCACTGGCCAGCTCGCGGGTCAGTTCGGCCGCCGGCGTTTCGCGGCAGCCACTGACGTTTTGTCCGGCCCATAGCGGCGTGCAGTGATCCAGGTCGAGGGCTTCCGTCTTGGCCCGTAGTGCGCCGATGGCGTTGCCGGCCAGCGGAAAGTCCGGCACGTCCGCGGGCAGCGGACCGAGTTCGCGCATGATCCGATTGACGATGCCGCGTGCCGGACGCCCGGTGAACAGCGTGGTCAGTGCGGTATGTCGGGCCCGCGGGCTTTTCAGGGCGGCGCGGTGCAGGGCATTGGTGCGGCTTTCCGGGCACAGCAGGTAGGCGGTGCCGAGTTGCACGCCCGCAGCGCCCAGCACCTGCGCCGCCGCCACGCCCTGGGCATCGGCGATGCCGCCGGCGGCGATCACCGGTACGTCCAGCGCGGCGACCAGCTGCGGCAGCAGGGCGAAGGTGCCGAGCTGGGTGGTCAGCTCCTCACCGAGGAAGATGCCGCGGTGGCCGCCGGCCTCCAGGCCCTGGGCGATCACGGCGTCGACACCATGCTCCTGCAGCCAGAGACCTTCCTCCAGCGTGGTGGCGCTGGAGGCGATCTTCGCCCCGGTGGCACGGACGCGCTGCAGCAGTTCGGGGGTCGGCAGGCCGAAATGGAAGCTGACCAGTGCCGGGCGGTGCCGCTCCAGCACCGTGGCCATCGCCGCATCGAACGGCTGGCGGGTCGGGCCGCTGGGGATGGTGCCCGGGTCGATGCCGAATTCGGCGAACAGGGGCGCCAGCATCTGATGCCAGGTCGCGATGTGCGCGGGGTCGGCCGTGGGCGTCTGATGGCAGAAGAAATTCACGTTGTAGGGGCGCTCGGTCAGCCCCTCGATGGCGCTCAGTTCGGCTTCCAGCG
>JAKFFN010000042.1:0-20300 GCA_036675025.1 Candidatus Sumerlaeales bacterium
GACGCTGAGATGGTCTAGCGTAAGGAGTGCAACCGCGTAACCGGGCGCTCGCGCTTAAACAGATAAAATGGACAGGGCCTGGTGGTTGCGAAGTCGAACACGCTGACGGTTTCGGCGTATCCGCGACATGCCTCTGTCCTGAAGGGACAATTAGGATAGCCCAGGGCAAGGAGGGCAACCGCGTGAGCGGGTGCCCGACGCCGCCCTGGGTTACCGTTCCCTTCAATCCGCGTCCTGAAGGGACGCCTAAACCTGTATCACTACCGCCACGACTACTCCCCAGTGCCGCCGGCGTATTTTCCCGTTTCAACTGTTGCAATTTCGCCACGAAGAAAGAGCCTGATCCTATGAAAGCCCGCAAAACCGTTCCCGTTATGGCCCTGGCCACTATGTTCAGTGCGATTGGCGCTATCGCTGCCGCGCAAACCACCGGCGTCACGGAATTGCTCGCCGAACCGGCTACCACTGCAACCATTGACCTCCTTACGCTGCCGCCTGTATCAGAAAGCGACTTTGAAGGCGCGCCTTTAAAATCGCCATCCCTGGCAGACGATTTCCCGACAACGCTTCCGGCTGTGCCGGACATAAAACGTCCGGTCATCTACTGGGGCGAAGTAGGCGGAGATGGTGGATATTCCATCGACAGCGTGATGAACCTGGCGTGGAAAGCCAACCCCAACTGGTCGACCTTTGCCGCCAATCATGCCGCCGCCCATGCTGCTCTGGTTGAGGCATGTGCTTTTCCGAACCCGGAACTCGACATGGAGTTTGGCAGCGAGGACTCCGACGAAACAGGAGAAAGCCGCAGCATCTGGTCGCTGGGTTTCAGTCAGCCCATTGAACTGCCCGGCAAGCGCGCGGCCCGTCAGGCCGAAGCCCTGGCAGGATTTCCGGTGGTTGCGGGCGAGCAGTTCGAGTATGCCAATGCCCTGCGGGCCGATGTGCGCGAAGCCTACTGGACGACGCAGTATCACGCGGCACTGGAGCAGATGTATTCCACCCAGGTTTCGCTGACCCAGAGCCAGTATGATCTCGTTCTGCAGCGGGTGGAACTCGGCGATGCCGGAAAAATTGAACTGACTAACGCCCGTGTGGAACTGCTTAAGGCGCAGCGGGAACATGAGGTAGCACGCCGTCGCAAACTAGGCGCCATGGCGGCGCTTGATGCCCTAACGGGCGGGCACCTGGGACGGACGTTTCGACTCCGGCTTAATTTCCCTCACGACTACGGGCGGCCATCTCTGGATACAGCAATACGCGCAGCGCTCAGCGCTCATCCGCAGCTGGCCCGCCTGGCCGCGGAGCTTGAACAGAAGTACGCGAGCATCCAGCGACAGAACCGGGAATGGTGGCCTGATCTCAGTATCGGCGCACGCAAATCCAAAGAGTTCGACGGGGATTCGGCCGCGGTAACGGCGGCCATCGAAATCCCGCTATGGAATCGCAACGAAGGCGGCATAGCAAAGGCCGAAGCCGAGGCGCAGAAAGTCTACTCCCAGATCGCCATCGCCTATAATGATCTTCGCCGCGACGTGGAAGTGGCCTACCAGAACCTGATGATCGCCCGCGCCCAGATCGAAAGCTACGACGAAGGCCTGCGCGAAGCGGCGGAAGAGGCAGTGAACCTGACCTGGGAACAGTTCAACCTGGGCGGCGGCGGCTACATAGATATTCTCATAGCCCGCCGACAGCTGATAGAAACCCAACAAGGCTACATCCAGGCTCTCTACGACGCCGCAACAGCAAAAGCCCGATTCGACCGCGCAGTAGGACGGTAATAACCCATAGGGTCGACGTTCCATCGACCACTCTAAAAACCCGACCGACCGAGACGAGTCCGCCCGACCCTGACGAGTCCGCCCTACCCCCTCAACTCCGCCCAACCCCGACGACTCCGCCCAACCCTGACGACTCCGCCCGACCCCGACGATCCGCCGCCATGCTTATAACGCCCTGCAAGGGCCTGGGGTGATAGCCCGGGGTGCAGGAGAGAGTCCGCGTCAGCGGACGAACGACTAAACCCCGGGTCACCCGCCCCCCACGAAGTAGCCCTGAAAGGGCCCGCGAAGCACCAACCTTACAACCGCCGCCTCATAAGTTTTTGGGTCTACAAGGGTCGCTAAGGGTCATTGCGGGAATTCCCCAACCGGTTTTTCCGTGGTTCAATTCCGGTAAACCAATCACGAAAGACCGAAGTTCATGCTCTCCAAAATCCAACCGAACCAAGACAAAACACAAATATACCAATTAATTTCTCCGCATAAACCATTGGAAACACACGACTTAAAAATTAATGATTTCGAGTTTCTCCGCGTCAACAACTGCAAACACACGACTTATATAAATACCCCAATAATTTTTTTCGAGCATGTGGAAAACTCCCCTTTTCCGGTTATCACCACCCGCTCCTGAACAACTTCTGTGAAAAATTGTGAAAAGTTCGGGCGATGTGATACCACATCGCCCGACCAGGACTCCGCGAACTTGACCTCTTCCCGTAAAACCACTCACCACCACACGCCGCGCCATGCGGCGGAAGTTGCCTTTGAAATCTGGCGATCCGGTCCTGTTTCCCGCGCGGCCCTGGCGCAGCGGCTGAACCTCAGCCTCCCCACCATTGCCAACGCCATCATTGAACTGCAGGAAAAAGGGCTGGTTGCCGACGGCATGAGCAGCCCTTCCACAGGCGGACGCAAGGCGCAGCTGCTGGATGTGCGTTCCGACCTGGGGCGCGTCATCGGCGTCAGTTTCACTTCGCGCGGTATATCGGCTGCAACGGGGGATCTCAAAGGCCATCTGCGCCACCTGAAACAGTATAACTTCAGCGTAGTCAACGGCAACCGCGGCGAAGCCCTCGCCACCCTGGAACAGGCAATCCAGGACCAGCTTGACCTGGAACCCGGACAGCCGCTGCAGATTGGACTTGGCGTTTCCGGGCTTATCGACCATCAGGCCGGCGTATCTCTCGCCTTTCCCCGGTTTGAAAACTGGTCCGACGTGCCTCTCGTCAAGCACATGGAAGACCGTTTTGGAATCCCGACGGTTCTGGATAACCACATTACCGGCACCACGCTGGCCGAGCTGCTTTTTGGAACCCACCGCGGTTTCAACAACGCCCTCTATGTCCAGCTCGGGCCCGGCCTCGGGATGGGTATTGTCATTGCCGGCGAGCTCTACCGCGGAAGCGGTCGTAACGTGGGCGAGTTCGGCCACATCAGCATGCGCGAAGAAGGCGGCCCGCTCTGCTATTGCGGCAACTACGGCTGCCTGGAAAGCCTCGCCGGTGACCACGCCATCGTACAGCAGGCCCAGGCCGGCCTTCAGGAGGGCGTGCAGACGCGAGTGGCCGAGCTTGCCTCCGCCGCCGGCCACCTCAGCATTCGCGAGATCTTTAAAGCGGCAGCTGAAGGCGATCGCTTCGCTCTCAACCTGGTTGATCGCGCCGCCCGCCTTCTCGGCACCGGCATCGCTAACGTGGTGAACCTTCTCGGCCCCGACATCATCATTATCGGCGGCACGATGACCGGCACCGGCGATCTGCTGCTCGACCTCATGGCCAAAACTCTCCACACCAAGGCACTCAGCCGCGTGGAAAAAGATGTTCAGATCACCACGACCAGTTTTGGTCGCGATGAAACCATAACCGGGGCAGTAGCCACGGCCCTATATCACCACTTCTCAGAAGGAACCCATAAATGGAAGTTATCATAGTTAAAGATCGCGTGGCACTTGCTGCCTGCGCTGCGGGAATCATCATCAGCCAGGTAAAATCAAAGCCAGCCAGCGTGCTTGGCCTCGCCACCGGCAGCACCCCTGAAGACACCTACAAGCTGCTGGTGAAGGCTCACCAGGCCGAGGGGCTCGACTTCAGCGGCGTACGGACCTTTAACCTTGATGAATACCTGGGGCTGCCCCGCGACCACGACCAGGGCTATCACTGGTTCATGCATGACCGCCTGTTCAACCACATCAATATAAAGCCGGAGAACGTGAACCTGCCCGACGGCATGGCCGCGGACCCGGATGCTGCATGCGCGGAGTACGAAGAGAAGATCCACGCGGCTGGCGGCATTGACCTTCAGCTGCTTGGTGTTGGCGGCGACGGCCATATCGCTTTTAACGAACCCGGAAGCTCCCTGGCCAGCCGTACTCGCGTGAAGACCCTGACGGAGCAGACCATAAAGGATAACGCCCGCCTGTTCTTTAACGGCAACGAAGACGAGGTTCCTCGGTTTGCGATTACCATGGGTGTAGGGTCAATCCTGGACGCGAAGCAACTACTTCTGCTGGCCACGGGTGCGCGAAAAGCCGACGTGGTAAAAGCCCTGGTTGAAGGACCGGTCACATCGGCCGTCACAGCAAGTGCTTTGCAGCTTCATCCGAAGGCAACGGTGGTTCTGGATGAAGAGGCAGCCAGCAAGTTGGAACACGGAGATTATTATCGTTGGGTGCAATCGCAGAAGGGGGAGTACGAAAAACTAAGGTCCCGGCTCGGTAGCTTGTGATAGATTTCACAAATTTTCCTTGCATATGGGGCTTGCTATGTTACACCGCGTAAAGTGCGGAAGCGCGGAATACATATCAAAATTTCCCGCGTAGCACCCCGATGTGGCAGCACTTGTTCATTATGCAGCGTTCATGATCGGGTTGGAGCATAACTTGCTTCCTTCCGCTCTCAAATCTGGTGGTCTATGGGCTAACAGGATTAATCGCAGTCAGGTTCCGCCTCGTTCTTCTGCCGGGGAGAAGGCGAATGCAACCTGCTTGCGAAAGAAACAAATGCAGTCGATAGGAAGGGAAATCGAAGCATGGACATACACGTCCGCAACAAGAGCAAAGGCAACATCATCACGACTCATCGTCTTAAGAAGATCACACAGAACGTGCTGAAACTGATCCTTGAGGAAAAGGGACGCACGACTGCAGAGATTTCCGTGGTATATGTGGATGACGGCGAGATGCGCAATCTCAACCGTAACTACCGCGGAATCAACAAATCAACCGACGTTCTGGCGTTCCCCATGAACGAAGGTCGCTTCGCCACAATCAACCCGGACCTCCTGGGCGATATTGTGATCTCAGTACCCCGTGCGCAGCTCCAGGCCGATACGGCTGATCATTCGCTGGAGCGCGAACTCACAACCCTTCTGATCCACGGCCTGCTGCATCTGCTGGGCTACGATCACGGCACCGACAAGGAAGAGGCCGTTATGAAGGAACTGGAAGTGGAGTATATGATGCTGGTGGAAGAGGAACTCAGCATAGCCTGAGCATTCGTGTCGCGATACCAGGCGCGACAGAATTTCCCACCCGCGAGAAATTGCGACCCGGAATTGTCACAAAAGACGGTTCCGGGTCCTTTTTATGCCAAGGGAGGGAAAGGGGGAGGAATCGCAAAAGTACGGCGGCAGCCGTAATATCGCATGTGAAATTATCGGCCTGAAGGCGATTTTCGGACGTCGTTGAAGCGGTCGGCGTTGTAAATCAGTGCGGGCACCCAGCCTTTTACGTCCGGTTGCACCGCGTAATACACCTTCCGGTGGAACAGGGGAATCCAAGGCGCCTGATTTCGAACGAGGTCTTCCGCCTGCTGGTAAAGGGTTATTCTCCGCACGCTGTCAGGTTCCGAGCGCGCGGCTTCCAGGGCCATATCAACCTTGGCATTCCGGAAATGGGTCTGGTTACCCTGCCGCGGGATGTTGGAGCTGTGAAACGGAGGGTACAGGGCGTTCTCCACGTCCGGGTAATCCAGGGTCCAGCTGGCCAGGAACAAGTCCGCCTGTCCTTCGTGGATAGCCTGGCGCAATGCAGCCTGATCGCGCGGCATCAGCGTCACACGTGCCCCCGCCGCCTCCAGCATCGTCTTAAGCGCCTGCGCAATCTCGTCGTTCAGCGGTTCCTCACGGTAGTAAAGCTCCAGGCCCAGCCCCGGATGGCCGGCCCCGGCCAGAAGCTCACGCGCCCGCGCGGGATCATACGGATAAGCGGGGGCAGTTTGCCGGTAGCCCTCGATGCCCGGCGGTACCGGCCCGGCTGCCACCACGCCCCGACCTTTCTGTATGTCTCGGAAGATCATTTCACGGTCAACAGCATGGCTCAGCGCCTGGCGCACCCCCACATCAGCAAGGGCAGGCTGCCTACACATGATGCCGAGGTAGTCTGTCCGCAGTTCCTGGATGGCTGTCGTCAGCCGCGCCCGCGCAGGTTCGCCCTGCCAGGCATCATGGGCCTGGAATCCTACCTGGATAATATCAAAATTGCCCGCCTCGAACTGCCGGTAGCGAACGGAATCTTCCGTCTGGATGTGATAAACCAAGTGCTCGAGATGAGGTCCATCGCCCCAGAAATGCGGGTTGCGGCGAAACACCAGCCGCTGGTCGTGGAGCCACTTTTGCAGAATCCGCGGCCCGGTGCCGATGGGATCACGGTCTCTTGCCGCAGCGGCCTGTTGCGGATCTTCGTTTAAGGTGCCTGGATGATTCTCAGGAATGATAACCGCGTTCGGCATCGCCAGCATAGTGAGAAACGGCGGGTAGGGCGCTTCCAGGGTTATCTGCACGGTATGGTCATCAGGAGTGGCAAGGCCCGCAAGAGTCGTTGTTGTTCCCGAGGTCACCGCATCCGCACCGGCGATACGATCAAGCACCCACTTGCGCTGGCTGTTCGTCTCGGGCAGAAGAATCCGCGTGAGCGAGAACCGCACATCCGACGCCTTCACCGGTTCGCCATTGGAAAACCTGGCTTTAGGCCTTAGGTGGAACGTATAGGTGAGACCATCTTCGCTGATCTCCCAGCGTTCAGCCAGGCCGGGCTCCACGGCCGCGCCTTTGCCAAACACCACGAGTCCGTCATAGAGTAAGCCGCTGACGATGCCTTCATACAGATCTTTTACAAACGCCGGATCGAGCCGCTTGGGTTCATCCATCTGGGCATAATGGAGCGTGGTCTCTTCTTTGAGATCGCCTTCGCCGGTGCAGCCGGTAAGAAGGAAAAGTGCCGCTGCGATGATTGGTAACCATGCTGCCTTTAGCGAGGAGTTAAGAATGAACGGCGGCATACAGGTAAAGCGCCGGGCGACTCTACAGGGCTTCCAGCACAGCTACAGCCTGCGCCAGGCGGCGTACGTCTTCTTCTTTATGCGCCGCTGAAAGAGTTATCCGGAGGCGGCTAGTGCCGACGGGTACCGTGGGCGGACGAATGGCTGAAACTAGAAACCCCTGTTGCCGCAGATCGGCGGCGCGCGCCATCGTTTTCTCTTCATCCTGCAGAATCACAGGGATAATTGGTGGCGGGCAGCCGGCATTGCAGTCTTCCAGGTGAAGCAGTTTGCGCATAATAGCAATGTTTGTCCGAAGGCTCTCGAGCAGCGCCGGTTCCTCCTGCAGAATACGTAACGAGGCCAATGCGGCGCCGGCAGCGGCTGGATTCAGGGCTGTGTCGAAAATAAACGTGCGGGCAGTATTGACAAGCAACTCGCGCAAAATTGCCGGGCCAGCTACGAATCCGCCCTGCGAGCCCAGGGCTTTGCTGAGCGTGCCGATCTGGACGACATGGGGATGGTCTGCAACGTTTGCAAGCGCGGCGGAGCCTTTTCCACCTTCGCCCATGGTTCCCGTGCCGTGGGCGTCGTCGATGACAAGGAGAGCTCCATACTTATCGCAGACTTCGCTCAGGCGGGCGAGGGGCGCAAGATCGCCGTCCATGCTGAAAACACCTTCGGTAACAACTACCGCTGTCGGCGAACCTGACGCCGGAAGAGTTTTGAGGAGAATCTCCAGGGAATCCACATCATTATGAGGGAAGGAGCGCCAGTTACGACGAGTTGCGGTGGCGGCGTCTACCAGGCTGGCGTGGCTTAAGCGGTCAAAGATAATGGGTACGCGGCTGTCGTCGGCGCGAAGGCTGAGTGCCTGGATGAGGCCCACACAGGCCAGGTAGCCGCTGGAGAAAACCAACGCTGCCTCTGTGCCTTTGAAATTCGCAATGGCAGCTTCCAGTTCGTGATGAATGGGAAGAGTGCCGCAGGTGAGCCGCGATGCCATGGCTCCGGCGCCGTATTTTTCAACGGCTTCGATTGCCGCCTGCTTTACTTTTGGGTTGTTGGCCAGGTCCAGGTAGTCGTTCGAACAGAAGTTGATAAGCCGTTGTTTGCTGACCTGGCGGTCTACACCGCTCTCGGGCGATCCAGCTTCGCCGACTTCGTCACAGCGGCGGCGAAAAGAACTGTCCAGTACGCGTAACCTGTCTTGTGCCTGAGCCCAGATTGCTGGCCCATTTACGTCTTTCACACCCGCTCCACACTGACAACAAGGGCAATTTCGCGAAGCGTGGCAGCTACAGAATCTGCCACAGGCTGATCGGCGATAATGACCGTGGCAGAGCCCTTTGTATGGGCGCGCATCATAATGGCCACCGCCAGGTCCAGCGGGCACTCAAGAGCTTTGAGAAGCTGTGCCACCACTTCTTCTATCGAGTGGAAGTCATCATTGAACAGCGTTACGCGATAGCCCTCGCCGGGGAAGTGCTCCGGATCTGTTGTGGGGTCCAGCTGGGGAAGCGGCTGGACGCCAGGCTGTATTTTCGTAGCGTGTTCAGATATGTAGTGTGATTTCTTGTACATGTCGTGGGATATGCTTTTTTACCGCTCCATAACGGAATGTAATCACGAAAAGACCTGCTGCCATGAGTGATACAATAGCAAAAGTCATTCGCATGTCGTTAGAGTACGATGGGTCGGCTTATGCCGGGTGGCAGCGGCAGGCGAATTCGCCAACGGTGCAGCAGTCGGTGGAGGAGGCGCTTGAGCGGCACCTGGGCGAGCAGGTTCGCGTAACAGCCAGTGGCCGCACCGACAGCGGAGTGCACGCCATGGAACAGGTTATCAGCTTTAAGACTGCCACCACGATGAGTGCCACCGCGATTGGCCGGGGACTAAGGACTCATTTGCCCGCTGATATTACTGTGCTTAGATGCGAAGAGGCGGCGACTGATTTTGACGCGCGGCGCGATGCCCGGTTGCGCTGGTACCGGTTCTTTTTATGTAACCGACAGGCGCGTCCGGCCATTGCGCCAAAATACCTGACTCATGTACGGGAAAGGCTGGACCTGGAGCGGATGCATGCGGCGGCGGCGCTCTTATCCGGGCGCCACGACTTCCAGGCATTTCGGGCCGTTACCTGCACAGCCACCCGCACAACGCTTACGCTGCTTCCCATTGAAATCACACAGCTGCCGGATAACATCATCCAGGTAGATTACCGCTGCCGTTCGTTTCTGCATAACATGGTGCGGATCCTGACGGGAACCCTGGTGGCGGCGGGACGAGGTAAACTCACGCACGATGAAATCCGCGGGATGCTGGAAACAGGGCAGCGTCACCAGCAGGCGGTTACGGTGCCGCCCAATGGTCTCTTTTTATATAAAGTCTTCTACAAAGGCGAAGTGCCGGAGCAGTGGCAAGCCGCAGTGAAAGATGAGCCGCGCAGCATGATCAGCGAGTAAACGGCAGGATGTTTAGTCGCGTCCGAAGACGGCTTTATCAGGGTCTATGATTTTGGCTTCGATCCACTGAACCAATCCCTCTTTGAAAGACGGATCGGCGAATTTGGCCTTGGTTTTGACCTGGTTCAAAAGGTAGGCGTTCACGTGATACTGGCGTTTGCGCTCGCGCAGCATGGCATCCATGGCTTCCGGGGCAGATTCCATTTCTCGCATCCATTCGACCCTGGCTTTTTCCAGTTCGCCGGAAGTAAGATTGTCTTCGGGGCTGATTTCTTTTTCCAGGGCAACGCGGCGCGCCTCGCGTTCCCAGCTGTTGCGTGATCGCGCCATGGCGGTCTCGTGATCATCGGGAAACATCTTCTGGAATTCCAGGAAGCGCTGTTCATCTTCACCGTAGGCGGAAACAAGGGCACGCAGAGCCCGCTCGGGAATTTCCAGCTGCGTCGCCGACGTGGAGACATCGGCCCACAGTGAAGCAAAGCTGTAATTGGGATCTTCGGCGCGGCGGTCGCGGTAAAGCTGGATCGCCTGCCGCTGGAATTTGAGGCG
Organism: Candidatus Sumerlaeales bacterium; assembly: GCA_036675025.1. Lineage (GTDB taxonomy): Bacteria > Sumerlaeota > Sumerlaeia > Sumerlaeales > Sumerlaeaceae > JAKFFN01. The sequence continues at coordinate 10,051 of JAKFFN010000042.1, forward strand.
GGGGAGAACCGTAAACGCCAATTCTTCGCCAACGTGAGACTTCTCAAACTCCCGCTGCTGTTCTTCCATGGCTTCGGCGTCGGGTTCGAGTTTGCGGCGGCTGGCCTCGTCGAGAAGCCAGAGGCTCTTCAGCAAGGAGAAGCAGACGCGGTACCGGCAATCTTGCGGATCTTCGGCAGATGCGCTTGCAGTTTCGGTAGAGCATCCGTTGTCCAGGGCTTCGCTATCGAGCGTCACCCCGTCGAGCGTAACTACTTCGGCAGCCGTTGCCCGGCCTGCACCAAAGGTTACTGCAAGCGCCAGGGCCAATACCCCAATCCATCTTCTCATCCGGCCACTACTCCCGTCATTCAGCTAATGATCGAGTTAAACCGACGGGGCGGTGAAATTTGTTTCAAGGGATTTGATTTCCAGGCGACAAGCAAAAGCCGGAGCTTAAGCTTTCTTGCGTGCCCGAAAGATTTTCGCACGCGTGCGGGTGCTGCTGCCGGTGGCGTAGGGCTTGGGTTCCGGTTTCGGTCCACCTTTTTTGCCACCGCCGGTGAAAAGGCCCGTTACTGCGGCCTGCACCTGGGAGGCGGGCAGGGCCGTTCCGCCGCTGAGGAACGTCTTTTCCAGTACGATCATGCGGTCACGCAGCGACGCAGCCAGTTCGAAATCCAGCTTCTTGGCCGCATCCTTCATTTCTTTGCGGACCTGTTCAATGAGCTTTGGCAACGCAGCAATATCAACATACTCACCGACGCTTTCCGCTGCCATCGGGATATCCGCGTAATCCTGCTCGTAGACCGTGTCCAGGATGTTGACGATGTTCTTCTTGATAGAGCGCGGGGTAATACCGTGCTGGCGGTTGTACTCCAACTGCTTCTCGCGGCGGCGATCCGTTTCTGCCAGGGTTTTCTCGATGGCGTCAGTGATGCGATCTGCGTACATGATCACGTGCCCGTTCACATTACGCGCCGCGCGGCCGCAGGTCTGGATAAGGGCGGTCTGTCCGCGCAGGAAACCTTCTTTGTCGGCGTCGAGGATGGCGACCAGCGACACCTCCGGCAAATCGAGCCCTTCGCGGAGCAAGTTAATGCCGATAAGTACGTCAAATTTGCCCATGCGCAGGTCGCGGATAATCTCGGTCCGTTCGATGGCATCAATATCCGAGTGCAGGTATTTGGCCTTGATTCCCAGCTCGGTCATGTACTCGGACAGGTCTTCAGCGCTGCGCTTTGTGAGGCATGTCACAAGGACGCGTTCGCCGACTTCAATACGCGGCCGGATCTCGCCGATGATATCTTCCACCTGGCCGCGGGCCGGCTTGATCGTAACTTCCGGATCAACCAGACCAGTGGGCCGAATGAGCTGTTCGGCTACCAGGCCCATACTTCGGTCAAGCTCCTGGGGGCCCGGGGTGGCGCTTACGTAGACAACCTGGCCAACACGCTGCTCGAATTCTGGCGCCTGTAGCGGACGGTTATCGAGGGCGCTGGGCAGGCGGAAGCCATGCTCCACAAGCACTGTCTTACGGCTGCGATCGCCTTCATACATGGCGCGCACCTGGGGCAGGGTCACGTGGCTTTCGTCGATGAACATGAGGAAATCATCAGGAAAGTAATCCAGGAGAGTAAAAGGAGGTTCGCCCGATTTCCGGCCGGTAAGATGGCGGCTGTAGTTTTCGATGCCGCTGCAGGTGCCCATTTCCTGGATCATCTCGAGGTCATAGCGGACGCGCTGTTCAAGACGGGTCGCCTCGAGGATGCGGCCGTTGGCGTGCAGTTCCTGCAGGCGGTCTTCCAGTTCGTCCTCTATGGTTTTAACGGCGCGCTCAAGTTTCGGGCGTTCGGTTACATAGTGGCTGCTCGGGTACAGCACCGCGCGGCGCAGACGGCGCTTCTTTTCACCGGTGAGCGGATCAATTTCGTATATCGACTCAACAACATTGCCAAAGAACTCCAACCGGTAGGCGAGCTTTTCTTCGTAGGCGGGGAAGATATCGACAATGTCGCCGCGTACGCGAAAGGTGCCGCGGTGAAAGTCGTAATCATTGCGGCGATACTGGATGGCGACCAGCCGCTTCAGAAAATCATTTCGTGGCTCCTTATGGCCCTCTTCCACGAAAACGCGCATATGGCCAAAGTCAGTGGGCGAACCGATACCATAGATGCACGATACGCTGCTGACTACGATGACGTCGCGCCGCTCGAGGAGGTGCTTTGTTGCTGCGAGGCGCATCTTGTCGAGCTCATCGTTGATGGCCGAGTCTTTTTCAATATACGTATCGCTGCTGGGGATGTAGGCTTCGGGCTGGTAATAATCATAGTACGAAACGAAATACTCAACCGCGTTCTGGGGGAAAAGCTCTTTAAATTCGCGGTAAAGCTGGGCGGCGAGAGTCTTGTTGTGGGCCAGCACCAGGGCAGGACGATTGACCTGGTTGATCACCTGGGCCATGGTAAAGGTTTTGCCGGAACCGGTAACGCCGAGCAGGACCTGGTGTTTGAGATCCCGGCTGAGGCCGTTTACCAGGCTGGCTATAGCCTGCGGCTGATCACCGCTCGGGGCAAACTCACTGGTAAGATTAAAGGGAGTGGCAGTTTCGTCCATTGGAAAAGACTATTGCGCAGGTGAACGTTTGTTCCACAGCTTTTAAGAGCTGCAAGTGTGCGGTTTAGGGAACCGGGGTTAGTGCCACGCCGCGGCGCAGGCTGTCCGTCAGCAGTTCCTGGAATGCTTCCTGGTCTTCCATCTGTACAGTTTGCGTCAGCATATAAATTGGCGGTTCGCTGGGCAGTTCCATATCGAGGAGTTTGACTGCGTCCTTGGCCGTCGTGATGACGGCGTCGCACTTGTCTTCCATGGCGGAATCCAGGATGCGCGCGACGTCTATGTATTCATAGGACTGGTGGTCTTCAAAGGACTTTCCGACCACATCGCAGCCAAGTGTCCGAAGGGTATCGAAGAAATTTTCGGGGCGGGCAATTCCGGCAAAGGCCATTACGCGAAGGCCGGGCAGATCGCCGAGGTCCAAATCTCCAGAGTCATCTTCGGCACCACCAATGCGCACGAGGCCTTCGGGGAGAAAGCGTGTCGCAAACTGCGGAACCCAGGGCGCGATTTTTGAAACCTTTGCCCGGTTCTTCCGGTAGTAGTCGTTTTGCGGGGCGATGGCATCAGGGCTGGCAACCTTGGTATGGACTACGCAGGTGGCGCGGCGCAGGGCGCTTAGCGGCTCGCGGCGGGTGCCGAAGGGAAGCATGCGCGTTTTGCCGAGATCTACCGTGGCATCTACCAGTACGATGTCGCATTCGCGGTGCAGCTTCAGGTGCTGGAAACCATCATCGAGGATGATGGAATCACACAAACCGGCCGAGGTGAGTTCGGCGCAAGCCTTGGCTCGATCAGCGCATACAGCCACGGCAATACCGCGGAGCATGTGAGCCAGGAGTACCGGTTCGTCGCCGCCCTGGTCCGGCGTGGCAAAAATTTCGGTGCCGTCAGACACAAGCACGACCTGCTCGGCGGGAGTGCTTCTTTTGTACCCGCGCGAAACTATACCCGGCCAAAGGCCCCAGGCAGGCATCATTCGGGCAAGGAACTCCACCATGGGCGTCTTGCCGGTACCACCTACGGAGAGGTTGCCAATGCATACAACGGGCACAGCCGCACGCCGTACCGGCACAATGCCAGCGGTATAAAGCTTACGGCGGGCTTCAACCACGCCGCCGTAAAGGCCAGAGGCCAGGCTCTTGATCATACCACGGCCTCCGCGCTTGCTGCGGCGCTACTGGTTGGCGTTATTTGACACGGTAAATCCACGGCGTGAAAGTACCCTCTCCAAACTTTGATCTTTATAGTTTGTTTGGCCACTGATCAGAAAATCAATCTGAAAGTCACCTTTAGTCTCACTTCATCAGGATAACTTAGTGATTTGTTTTAAAAAGGAAAGAGAAAAAAGAAGGAAAGAAGGCTTTTGTGCCTCAGAGACAAGTTTGCGCGCTGGCGCGGTCGTTGGTGAATCACAATTCCCGAATTTGGTAAGACCGCCAGAATGCTGGGGAGTAGCCAAGTGGCAAGGCACGGGTCTTTGGATCCCGCATTCGAAGGTTCGAATCCTTCCTCCCCAGCCATTTCCGTATTTGCCTATGCGCCTGAGCGGGCGCTTATAAAAAGCCAATACCCGGACCTGCAAAATATATGTCTCCGCTGGAGACAGTTCCGTTGGTCGCATCGTAAATGGCGCCGGAACCATCATGGGCGTGGCCATGGCCATGATCTTCATCGGCAAAGTCATGATCCGCGTCCGGCCCGTAGCTCAGGTAATAGTACTGCACGCTCGTGGGTGAAAACGCGCCTTCTTTCAGGTCGTGGAAATACTCATAGAACTCTTCCCGGGGGTGTCCGCCCATATCCAGGTAGTTGATCGACGTGTAGTGAAAGTGCTGCGCATCCTTTGTGCCCCTGGGCGCGAACACATCGCCTACCCGCGTGGACATATAAGATATGGGCGTAGTGAGCGAAACGGCTGTTTTGGTTTCGAACCACTCAGTCCCGTCAGTGGCTGGATTTACCATAAAGTTACCATCTTCGTCGCTCGGCAGCGGGTAGCGCCCGTTGTCGATCATGTAGGTCTCGGTAGCCGTCACCAGCGACCGCACATCGCTTTTCACCCGGGAAAATTTCGCCCGGGTCTGGGCTTCGAGAAAATTGGGGACAGCAATCGCAGCCAGTATCGCAATGATTGCCACTACGATCAGTAGTTCAATAAGGGTAAAGGCTGTTTTACGGGTTGATATATACTTGCTCATTCGTTCGCTCCGCCTGGTGCAGAAATGGGTAGCTGGAAATACTTCAGGAGCAGAGAATTGATTCTCAATTCTCACTAAAAATGATAAGCTTTTATCGGTAGTGAGGAGTGCGTAGTGGGTTGTAAAACGGGATTGTTGTTTGCTTTAACCATATGGATGGCTGTGACTACTTCAGTTAACGCAGCTGTAATTTTTAGCCAGTTCACTATTGATGAAGTGGCAACTCAAGGTCAGTTGCAGTCGGCGGCGCAGGCTGCGGATACGTCGGCAATTGCCGGCGTTGCGGCGGAACCTGGCCCGGCCGGTGATATTTTTGCGATCCATAGCGACAGCTCGCAGCTTGAAAGCTTCCTGCGCGTTACCGCGGATGGGTCACCGACCAGGCTGACTGATTCCGCTGCAATTGCGCAGCAGCTGGGTTCGCCCTATGGCGCGGCATTATCTTTAACGGGGGGGTTCGCCTACTCGCCTGTTGCGAATGCGCTGTATTTCGCTGAAGATGCTTACGGCGTTTCTACTGAGGTCTCTATGGTGAAGCTGAGTGCAGAAACTGGCGCGGCAACACTGGTGAAGCGAACAACTGACCTGGCGGGGCTGAGCGATCATTCCGTCATGCCTGACGGAACCATACTGGTCGCTCGACCATCAGCTGCCGTAACGGGCTTGCTTGACCCGGCCACCGGGACATACACTTCCAAGCTAACCGAAGCGCAATTTCTTGCGGCATCCCCCGGCGCCAGTTCTCTGCCGCCGGAATCCATCGCGGGGGATCCGGTTTCTGGAAAGTCTTACGTTTCTGCCCATGGCGACCATGGGCTCTTCGAGGTCGACAATTTTGCGGCTGCCAGCCCGGTGCCTGTCCGGCTGACCCAGTCTGAGTTGACAGGCGTTGATCTTCACGATCTGGCAGTGGATCAGTACGGTAACCTTTACGGCCTTGACGCTGCAACCAACCAGATCGTCATCATTCGCAGCACTGACAAGGCAGTGTTTACCTTCCCGCTGACACAAATTGCCATGGCTCTGGGAAAACCGGCCTTTGCCGCAGTTCCGTGGCGCGGAATTGCAGCAAGGATTGCCGGCTACGCCCAGGCAGATTTGTTTCTCTCAAGCGGCAACAGTACCTACGGGATTGTACGGGTGAGGTTCGGGTCGGTGCCATCTTCCGTGAAAGACTGGACACTTTACTAACTTCAGCCTTGCATTGCCGGCGGAACAAATTAACTCGCGTAAAGGTAGAGTTTGCCAGGTTCCGCCCAGGGAGGGGCTAAGTCATGCATTTTAACCGCAGCTTAATCTATGGTGCAGCCGCCGCAGCTGCGGTTGCGGCTTTTTCCGCGGCAAATAGAACGGCGCATGCGCAGCCCCCGGCGGAGAAACCCAATGTTATCATAATCTTTACTGATGATATGGGTTACTCGGACATCTCCAGCTTTGCAACAAACCCGTTCCCAGTGCGTACCACGAACATTGACCAGATAGCTGCCGAAGGTATGAAGTTCACGCACTTCTACGTGGCGATGCCTATTTGCTCCCCGTCGCGTGCGGCGATGTTGAGCGGACGCTTTGCGCCGGAAAGCGGCCTGACGAACTACCTTCAGTTTCGTAACGAGAACAACACATCGGACCAGAATGATTACATGGATCCTGTGCACTCGCACCTGCCGAAGACATTCCAGGCGGGCGGCTATTACACGGCCCACGTAGGCAAGTGGCACCTGGGCGGCGGGCGTGATGTGGATAACGCACCCTCTATCAGCGAGTACGGATACAACGAGGCCTACAGCACGTGGGAGAGCCCGAACCCGGATCCGCAGCTGGGGATTAAGTTTCAGCCATGGAACATGAACACGGAGTTCGGGCAGGTACCGCGGCACAAGCGCACGGAGTACATGGTTGATCGCACCATGGACATTCTGCTGCGCAAGAGAGTTACCAGTGGCACACCCTGCTTTATTACTCTGTGGCCTGATGATCTGCACACGCCGTTCTGGCCCAGCCCCGAGATGGCAGCCAAGCATGGCGGCGTAGTGGATGACGTAAACACGCGGGCGGATTTTTACGGTGTGCTGGAAGAGTATGACCGGCAGATTGGCCGCTTAATGGACCGGCTTGAGGAAGAGGGTCTGGAGGATAACACAATTGTCCTCTTTACCGGTGATAACGGGCCGTCTCCTGACTTTGGCCGTGACCGGACAAACGGCATGAACGGCAGCAAACTCAGCCTTTATGAGGGTGGGATCCGTCAGCCGTTCATTATCAAATGGCCTGGTCATGTGCCTGCCGGAACAACTAACGACAGAACAATTATGAGTACCGTGGATTTTTTGCCGACACTCAGCGCCCTGGCAGGTATAAACATGCTGCCGGAAGCTGCAGCGGTGACGGATGGCGAAGACCTGTCGGCGGCGGTTCTGGGTAACACCCAGTTGTCACGTTCGGAGCCATTGATGTGGGAGTACGGGCGGACGACGCAAGTGCCGCGGCCGGGAGTAAACGATGTAGACCGTAGCCCGATCCTTGCGATCCGCGAGGGCGACTTCAAGCTGCTCGTCAATCCCAATAACACCGGGCATGAACTCTACAATGTCCGCACTGATCCGGGCGAGTCCTCGAACCTGGCAGCCGCGTACCCGTCGGTTGTGCAGTCCATGTCGGCAGAAGTTCTGGCGTGGCGAGCGACATTGCCGCATCGGACTCAGCCATTCCCGGTGTTTTCGACAGTTAACTTCAACCAGTTTTCTGTGGCGCCGTTCATATCCAGTGCGGCCCTTCAGGCGGGAGCAGGCCGAACTGCGACCAGCCGTATTGATGGCGTGGCAGCGGCGCCGAATGGTACAGACGATTTGTTTGCCATCCACGTGGATGAGGCAGGGCGAAAAAGTTTTCTACGGATTGACGATGACACCGCGAGCGCCAGCCTTATCACAAATACGGAGCAGATGGTGCTGGAACTTAATGCGCCGACAGGCCACGGCATTGATTTAATGTCAGGGTTTGACTATTCGCCCGCGGGAGACCGGCTATTTGTAATGGACGACGGGTTCGGCAGCACCAACCCAAATCCGGCTATGCTGGCGATTGGTGCTGGCAGTGGCCTTACATCGATAATCAGGCGCGGCAGTGAACTGAGCGGAATGAGTGACCATACAACCCTGCCAGATGGCACCATCGCCGGCGTGCGCGGGGCCGGCGGGAATCGCAGCATTGGCACCCTTGGCCAGGGTAATGGAGTGTGGACTCAGCGGTATTCCGAGACGCAGCTGAAAGCAGCGGCATCGGGAAGCACACAAATTATCCCGGAAACAATTGGCGCGGACAGCTCGAGCGGTGAAGTTCATGTAGCGTCGCACCAGGATCGGAGAATCTTTCGGATTACGGACGTGATTGGCGGCACAGCGGCAAGCGCCCTGGCGCAGGCGGCACTGGCTGATGTGGACCTGCATGATCTCGTTGCAGATCAGGCTGGGAACATGTATGGCTATGACGCGACCGGGCAGAAGATCGTGGTTGTGCGGCGGACAGATGGGGCAGTATTCCAGGTGCTGCTGACGGAGATTTCGTCCAGGCTCGGCGGAGTTCCGTTTGTTCCCACTGCGTATCGCGGGCTGGCTGCTCGCATGAGCGACCCCACCCACGCCGAGCTTTTCCTGGCGAGCTCCACACCAGAGCACGGGATAATCCGCGTCAGGTTTGGCACAATCCCAGCGGCGGTTGATGGCTGGTCGCTTTACTAGGTCAATTTTATAACGGATAAAATTGACAGGCCTCTGCTACCTCTACACTTTTACTCGTGTCTATGGACAGCAGAGAGAGATAACAGGAGGATTATATGTCCCACCTTAAGACCCTGATTTCCCGCGTTGGAGCGCTGACGGCAGTTGCAGGACTTGTGGCGACTGTGCAGACGGTAGCGGCGCAAACCACGGGAACTTTATCGGCAGATAAAAAGCCCAACGTCGTAATGATTTTCACCGACGATATGGGCTACGCTGACATTTCGAGTTTTGCGGAAACACCGCTCAAGGTAAAGACGCCCAATATAGACAGGCTGGCGAAAGAGGGCATGAAGTTCACCCAGTTCTATGTAAACATGCCCATCTGTTCACCGTCGAGAGCGTCAGTGCTCAGCGGTCTGTATCCCCCGAAAACCGGGCTGACCAGCTTCCTGCATGAGCGTAAGGGGAACCGGGACGCAGACCAGAACGATTACATGGATCCGGCGCTGGCTTATTTGCCGAACTCGTTTAAAGAGGCGGGCTATGCCACGGCACATGTAGGAAAGTGGCATCTGGGCGGCGGGCGCGATGTCGATAATGCACCGTCCATTGGGAAGTATGGCTATGATGAATTCTATAGCACGTCGGAGAGTCCGGATTCGGATCGCGACCCGAAACTGGGAACGACAAAGCCACCTTGGGATAAGCATAAAGATCCGGGTCAGGTGGACCGGTGGGATCGCACCCGCCACATGGTTGATACCACTCTGGATTTTATGAAACGCAATGAAGGAAAGCCTTCCTTCGTTACACTGTGGCCTGATGACCTGCACACACCCTTCTGGCCGAGCCCGGAAATGGTGGCCAAGTATGGCGGGGAGGCCTACGCGTTCGACCCGATAGAAAATTTCTGGGGCGTGCTGGAAGAGTATGATCGGCAGATCGGCCGGCTGCTGGATGGACTGAAAGCCCAGGGCATGGAAGAAAACACGATCATCTTCTTCACCGGCGATAATGGGCCGGCTCCTCATTACAATCATACCCGGACTGACGGCATGCGCGGCATGAAAATCAGCCTTTATGAAGGCGGTATCCGGATGCCATTTGTTATCCGGTGGCCCGGGCATATTGCTGCCGGTACCGAGAACAGTGAAACCGTTCTGACAGCCATAGATCTGCTGCCGACGTTGACGTCCCTTGCGGGAATCAAAATGGTTCCCGCTGCCCAGGGCAAAATAGACGGCCAGGATTTGTCTGCCGCTATGCTTGGAACTTCGGTAAAACGCGAAGGGCCGCTGTTCTGGGAATTTGGCCGGCGTGATGAGAACAACCAGCCGCGCAAGGGAATTCCGTTGGCAAAGGGCGAAGACCGCAGTCCGAATCTTGCCATGCGCGAGGGTGACCTTAAGCTGCTGGTAAACAACGATGGAACCAGCGCCGTGCTTTACAACGTTCGCAAGGACCCGAAAGCTCAGTAACACGGCGAGCAGGCCCATCTGAAGCTTCCGCGAGATTCCGTTCAACATACAGCTCCTCCGTTCTGGCAGGGAGCAGCACTTGAGACGGAAGTCCTTTCGGACCGGGTGTCTGCGAAAGACCCGGCTAGGCGCCGGCCCAGGCACCGGGCCGACGCCTACGGTTTAGGGTTGCTTAGGCCAAGACGAGCCTCTCCTGTCCCAGTAATTGCAGCGCATCCCGACGCGCGCGTTCGACCACGGCCTGCGCGAACCGCGGA
>JAKFFN010000158.1:0-20261 GCA_036675025.1 Candidatus Sumerlaeales bacterium
CCGAATCGTATATGCACCAGACCCGAGCGGGGTCGTAGTTCAGTTGGTTAGAACGCCGGCCTGTCACGCCGGAGGTCGCGAGTTCGAGCCTCGTCGGCCCCGCCACTTTTTCCCTTTCCCCGCTGGAATTTTTTCGTAATTCCGGCGCGTGATTTCTCTCTAAGTCTCCTATCCCGTCTTCTTTCTAAGAATTGAGTGAAGTGCCCTTTCTGTACGATCAGCCATTTTCGCTGCTGTAAATAGGCTGCTCTTTTCCCGTGCCGCCGCACTCTTCTCAGAGATTTCTCCAGGATCGGCGGCCACTCTCGCAAGCAGATCCACCAGTTCGCTCACATTCCAGGCATTGTACAGCCATCCGACATCCTCCGACACCACTTCAGGCACTGCGCCTACTCTCGCCGCCACCACCGGCAATCCATGGTGCATCGCCTCCACCGCTACCAATCCGAAAGCCGGCTGCGTCAAATCCGGAAACAGGAATACGTGCTGCTTTGCCATAAACTTTCCAATATCCTCAGGGGCAACCCGACCCACCAGCCGCACAAATTTGGATAGACCCAGTTGCCTTATGAGTAATTCTGCCTCCCCTTCAAAACTCCCACTGCCGCCGATCGTCATCCGGAAATCGATTCCCCGTGCCCGCAGCTCGGCCGCCGCCCGTATGGCGATTTCGATTCCCTTGATTTTTTGCAGTCGCCCGAGCAGCCCGATCCGCAGCGGCTTTCCGATATTGTAGTTCGAGTCCTTCTTATCCGGCTGCGGGTACCTCTCGGGATCTATCCCAAGCGGCACAACGTGTATTTGTTCCGCCAGCCGTGCAAGAGCCTGGGTTTCCCCCCACAGCTTTGGATCACCGGCCTTGCCTGGCTTCCCCTGCACCGATAGCAGCAGCTCCCGGCGCGTAAACTCGCTGTCGACCAGGATGGTCTCAGAACGATTGATCATCCACCTGAAAATAGACATCAGCGGCAACCTGCTTTTATACTGCCATAAAGCGCGCACTTTTCCGCCTAGGGAAAGTCGCTGCCGATAGCGCCAGTCCAGCGGTACTTCACTGGTCATTGTGCCATGGATAATCGGCACTACTGCAGCCGAGAAGTATCTGGCATATACAAACATCCCGGCCATATCCACAGGACAAAGTACGTCCACCTGGTTTTCACGACAAATGCGTTCCAGAAACTTTCCGATGCGCAGGAAAAATTTGATGCTGTAATCCGCCGGCGCCACGCCCGGTAATACGTGAACAGTGATTGCGCCATCTTCCGGGCCAAACTTCGCCCGCGCACATCCTGGCGTGGTTACGATATGGACACTATGCCCGCGGCGCGCCAGGGCAACCGCCAGATCTCTTGCATGGTGTTCCAGTCCACCCAGCCGATGAACCGGCAGAGCCCTAACAGCGATACAAATCGTAAGCTTTACAGAACCGGGAATCGCCCCATCTGAATGATCTACCAGCGCATAATCCCCGGCATCCATTATCCGCGAGCTCCGCTCGCCCCACAATTAGTAATTAGTAATTGGTAATTAGTAATTATCATAAATGCGGCTCCAGCTTATCATAAACCCGGTCCGCGATAATCTTATATCCCTCCGCATTCGGATGCACCTGGTCAGCCCGCAGCTTCGCACTCGTCAGAATCCCACCCAGGATGTTCGGCACATACACGCTCCCCGTCTCCCGCGCCAGCGCCTTATACTCACCGCCCAGGCTGCTCGCCAGCGGAAACCCGTTCAGCCCCAGCAGCACCACCATGGCGCCGCTATCCTGCACACGATCGATAATCGTCCGCAAATTGCCAAACATTGTCTCCGGCGTCGTCCGCTGCAAAATATCGTTACCGCCCAAACCGACAATCACAATCTGCGGATCCAGCGCCAGCACGTCCCTGTCCAGCCGCGCCAGGGCATCACTGGATGTATCCCCCGGCACGCCCTTATTTACGATCCTGCAGTTGCATTTCTCGCTCACCAGCGAAGGCCAGTCCTGCCCCCGCCCCGCCCCCGTACCATAAGTCAGGCTGTCCCCAAAAGCCACAATCACGTCCGCACCGGCATCTTTGTTAGTAATCGGGTACCAGTAATACTTCCGCCCCACAAAAATCGCCAGGCAAACCACCAGCAGCACAACAACCAGCAGACTATTTCGAGAGATTTTCAAAAGCAATACATCCCCTTCAGGTCAACCCACCTATTGGCCCTATGAGTCTATTGGTCCTATTTTCCCTATTGGTCCTATCGGTCCTATAGGTCCCATTAGTTCCATTCCCTCGTTATCAGCCGCCGCAACTAATCCCGACCAAACCATCCCAACGGGTTCCACCCGCGCTTCCGCCCTGGATCGTCAGACTGCCGCGGCTGCTGACCCCTTTGCTGCTGTTGCCCGGCGGCCGAACCCTGCTGCGCCGGAATAGGCTCACCTTTCAGCCGCGCCAGCAAACCCGGATCATTGATAAACAGCGCCGTAGTCGCCCCCGGCTTCACATTCTCCACCAGCCGCGCCTGGCCCGTCGACAAGTTCGCCACCGCGAACGACGTGACCCCCGACGCATTCAGCCCGCCCAACAGCAACTCATCCGTCTTATCATTATAATCTAAAACCTGCACCCCTGCCGGCACTCCCGGCACCACAATCGGCGCACCAGCCACAGCCGTACCGCCCTGCAGTGAAACCGGCACCGCCTCAAGCTGGTTCGTAGCCTTGTTGCTGCCAACTACCAGCAGACCATCCGGACGCTTAAACAGCCGCTGTCCGTCAATCTGGAGATCAATCGTACGCACATAGGGGCGATCCACCGGGCTCACACCGCTCGATTCCCCGTGCGACACCAAAAGATACTGACCGCTTGGCTCCACATCAAAACGCTTTCCGCTGATGCCGTCAGAACCACCACTTTGTACAAGTAGCCGCTCTCCGTCATACCGTTTTGCCAACTGGGCACTTACAGCCCCATCCGCCTGGTTCCGCCACAGGTTCAGCGTCTCGGGCGACAGCGGATTGCAGTTCTGCTGCTGCGCATAGATCAGCGCCTCAAATTTACCAGCGCCCACGATATACAGCATGTTACCCGCAGCGTTTCTATGTACGTGCGTGTCCTTCTCCGGTGCCAGCGATTGCGGTCCGCAGGCCGCTGCCATCAGGCCCGCGATATCCTGCGGCGTAAATGTCACCACGTTTGATTGACCAAATGCCGCCCCGGCCCAAATGCTCAGCGCAGCCAAAAACCCCATAGTACGTAAATGCATGCCCATTACTCCCAATACAAACTCAACTCACCAGCGCCTGGCGCCTAGTGGACCTTCTTAAACATGTCGATACAACGCAGCACTTCAGCCTTGGCCTCATCAGCCTCACTCCAGCCAAGCACATTAACCATCTTCTTTTCCAGCGTCTTATAGATCTCAAAGAAATGGCGGATTTCCTTAGGAATATGCTCACCAAGGTCCTCAAGGTTTTCTACCTCTTTAAACCGCGGGTCGCCCACAGGGACCGCAAGGATTTTATAATCCTGCCCCTTGTCATCCACCATGCGCAGCATGCCCACCGGGCGCGCAGGAATCACAGCGCCGGGGAAACTTGGAAGAGTCACAACGATAAGCACGTCCAGGTGGTCGCCATCATCAGACCGGGTCTGCGGAATGAAGCCATAGTCGCACGGATAAAACAGCGGGCTATGCAAAACGCGATCCAGCACAAACGTCTCATATTGCTCATCATACTCAAACTTCAGGCTTCCGCCCTTTGGTACTTCAACCACACAGTTTACAATGTCGGGAACGTTCGTTCCGGCTGGAATCTCTTCAAACTTCATAAACGGCTACCGTTAACCTCTCAGCTTTATCTGCTAACCTCGAATGATACGCCCAATCTCCATAAGCAAACACTCAATTGCATAATTTTTATCCGTCTGCCGCCGCGCAAAATTCCGGTAGCCGGCAATGGCCTCCGATGCAGAAACCATGGCCTCAGAACTCATTCCCTCACCAAATTCCCGCAGCTGCGAACTCAACGAAGGAAACGTCAGCAATTCTCCTGACCGGTCCGCACCCATCTTAACCACCAGTGCATCGCGAAACCAGGCCGACATCTTATGCAAACTCATCTCAAACTGTGATCCCGCATCCGAACCGCCAGATTCCCCAAGGTCAAGCACATCCGAAGCCACCCTGAACAGCGACACGAAACCATACTTTTTAAAACTCAGCATGGCAGCTGCCAGGTCTTCCTGGTCGGCCATGGCCGATGCCGCCATCTTCTCATCAAACTGTCCGGGCCGCCCTTCACTCTGGCGCAGCGCCGTCTCCACGTCAGTAGCACCTGGGTTTAATCCCCGCAGCTCCGCAAAACCACGCATTTCCTCTACGGACAACGGATTAAACTTTATGGGCGCGCAACGCGACCGGATCGTTGGCAGCAACTCACTCTTCCGGTTCGAGATCAGGATAAGCGTCAGGTACGGCGGCGGCTCTTCCATCAGCTTCAGGATGTAATTCGCCAGCGCCACGTTCATCCGCTCCGCATGCCGGAGTATCAGAACTTTTCGGCTGCCCTCCAGGGGGCGCGTCTCAATAAAACGATAATACTGCAACCCGTCCGGATCATCCTTACCCGGGCGCCAGCCATTCAGCGTTATGGCTCCAGTGGCTCCCCGCGGTTCCACCAGCAAGACATCCGCAAACTTACCCTCGGCAATCTTCCGGCACATGTTGCAGTTACAGCCCTTGGGGCTATCCTGCAGGCAGTTGATCCGCTTTACCAGGGCATACCCCAGCGATAGTTTGCCCAGTCCGCCCGGGCCATGAAACAATAGCGCATGGGGTAGCCGGTCCGTTTCCAGCGCTCTCAGCAGGTACTGCTTCACAGCGTCATGACCACAAACCGTGTCGAAATAATGCTGTTCCGGAAAAATCTTGCCACTCATCGCGCTGCTAAACCCATTAGTCTCACAATTATAAAATCTGTTTGCTCCCACGTTACAGGTCAACCGGAATGTTATAGACTCATAGTAGATATAATTTAATGAGACTGCGGCTTCCCCCCGCCGGAAAAGGCTTGATACATCACTGGAAAAGGTTGTGTAACATCTAGTAAGTCATCTTGAAACATACTAAACAACGCTTATCCTCGGGAGCTGCGAAAATGGGATGGTTTGACAAGAAAAGCTGGCAACTGCGGCGAAAGATTCGCGACCTGCAATCTGAGCTCGCTGTTGCCGAACGCGACGGAAAATATGTGATCGAACAGGGTCTGTTTTTCGCCGAACTCCGCGAAATGGGCGACCAGACAATGATGGTTCTGGGCGCCGCCAATCAGCTCGACACAGTAGAAGAAGAAGGCATTCGCAACTTCTTCGAACGAAACGGATTCTCTGTAGAGCTGCGCCGCTTGGATAAAACCCACAAAAGCCTGGCTGCTGTGGAGATTATCCCGCCGGAGGAACTAACAAAACATGTTGCCCGGTCATTGCAAGACAGGGGCTATCGCCTCTTGGATGACTCCGAGCAGGAGCGCCGGGCCGATATGGACAAGCAGCTGCTAACCCTCAGTTCTCTTCTCAGAACTATCACCGCATTGTTTGTCGGCCACGTCCATCATATCATCATCTCTACGCCCATCAAACTCAACATGGAAGGTAACCGCCTGCTTCACTGGATGCCCCGCATCCGCGAAGTAGAACTGGCACAAATTCCCAATCAACTGGTGTCTGAATGCGTCGACCCGTTTGTGGACGCCTACAACCATTACTATGGGCGCTTTGGCACCATTGAAGAACCCGAAGTTCTGCGCGAAATGGCCAATTCGCTTCCAGTCCGCGATGTCACCGGCGAGATGGCATCAATTGCCCGCAATACCGAATTCTCTGATGTAACTACCCCCGCGTCCGGATCTGCCCTCTGGCAGCGGCAGCGCAACACTGCTGCGCCATCCACTGATAGTACCCCTACCCACTCCTCCACCACTCTCCAGGCCGCACCGCCCGTATCAGCGCCACCGGCTGCCGATCGAGAAACCGAAGCCGCCCGTATGCTCGCCCACATGTACCGCTCCCTGATCGGCGCCTCCGATCAGCGGAAGGTCCGTAACGCGGAAGGTCTCCTGGAAACCATCGGCCGCTTCTTTTCCGCAAAATCTACATGTATCCTTACCCGTGCTTCCTCCGATGCTCCGCTTCGGCTCCACGCAAACTCAGGCACCACGTTCTGCATCGCCACTGATGAAGACGGCGCTGTCACATGCGAAACTGAAGCCATAACCAAGGCTCTCGCCACCGGCAAACCCGCCTTTTCACAGCCCGAGGGAAACGGAAACACCGGCGTCGAAGCCGTTGCGGTCCCGCTCGATTTCAGTCACGAAACCACAGCGGTCATTTATCTATTGGAACCTGCTAATTTCTCCCCCGCCTCTGAAGGCAAAGATGTCCAGCATATCATGGAGTTCAGCAAAGTCTTCCGGGAATACCCGGATTTGTTAATCTGATGTACGATTTTTGTGACACCCGCTACTGATGTTATATACTTCAAGAGCATTCTCAAATGAGAGATATGCCACTCGAACTGTGAGCTAAAGCTCACAGTTTTTTTGTGCCCTAAACCGCACTATGCGTTTATGGCCCTACTTACAAATCTGAATCTGCTACACTTAGGTTCGTTAGAAACTTCGGTCTGATCCTTGCCCCTATAAGGCTCAACAAGTCAAAACCGGAGGCTTCCCATGAAAACCAGCCTGAATGAAGACATGAAAATTTATCTCAAGGAAGTAGCTCGTAAACAGGTGCTTACACGAGATGAGGAAGTCGCGCTGTTTAAGCGTCTTCAGGCCGGAGACGAAACTGCCCGTCAGGAAATCGTAGAAGCTAACCTCCGGTTTGTCATCAAGATCGCTCTCCAGTTTACCGGCCGCGGTGTCCCTCTCCCCGATCTTATCCAGGAAGGTAACATTGGTCTGCTCGAGGTTGTCGATAAGTTCGACTACCGCAAAGGCTTCCGATTCTCCACCTACGCGGCCTTCTGGATTCGCCAGGCCATACAGATGTCTGTTCGCAAGCACGGCAACGTTATCCGTCTGCCCATCCGCAAGTCGCGGTTCATGGGTCACCTGAACGAAACCATCAGCAACTACGCCGCCACCCACGGCCGCACGCCCACCGTGCATGAACTCTCTCACCTCCTGGAAATGGATGCCGAGAAGCTCGAGCAGTTGATGGGCATGCGTGAGTCCATCCTGTCCCTGGATATGGAACTTGAAGACGACGGCGCGCAACTACTCAACCGCATACCCGATACCTCCACCCAGAACGCACTCGATTACAGCATGGAAAACGAACAGCAGCGCAAGGTCCAGAAGGTCCTTTCAACCCTTAGCGAAAAAGAGCAGAAAGTGCTTAAACTCCGCTACGGCTTCGACAGCGGCAAATCCCTCAGCCTGCGCAGCACCAGCAAACTTGTGGGCATGAGCCAGGAAGGCGTCCGCCGGGTAGAACGCGCAGCAATCCGCAAACTCCGCCGGCCAGCCACCACCCAGACAGTCTCCGGGCTGCTGTAAACCAAGCAACAAACACAGTCCCCGGACAGCAATTAACCAGCAACAGTAACCAGTCAAAAAGCAACGTGGCCCGAGTGCAGGGGGATCAGCACTCGGGCCATTTCTTCAATTTTATACTTTCTACTTTCTACATTCTACTAGCTTTTACCCACTGCAACTTCCCCGACATCTCCGCCTGCGACACTGTTGCCGTTCCCATTTTCATCACCACCAGCGCACCCGCCAGGTTCGACAACACCATCGAATCCACCGGCGACGCCCCAGCCGCCAGCGCCAGCGTAGCTGTGGCAACCACCGTATCCCCCGCGCCCGTCACATCGGTGCACTCATCCGATCCGAAAATCGGCAAATGCACCGCACCACCCGCTTCAGGAAACAAAACCATACCCTCATTTCCGCGCGTAATAATCAAATGCTGGCATCCACACAGCTCCCGCACCCTGGCCCCCACATCTTCAATCTCATAGTCTTCCACCCCGTTGTACCCGGCGATCGCCAGCGCTTCCTCCTCGTTTGGAGTCACCAGCGTCGCCCCCTTCAGCTTATCCAGCGCATACCGCGAATCCAGCACCACCGGGATCATTCGCCGCGCTGCAATGGCCAGCGCCGCCGACCATGTGCGCTCATCAATCGCACCGTATCCGTAATCACTTACGATAACAGCATCAGCGATCTCACCAGCCCGCTCCATGGCCTGCACCAGCTCATCCCGCTCATCGGCCCCAATTTCCAGCCGCTCATCATCATCTATCCTGATAACCTGCTGCCGCGCCGTATGGTGGCCACCGGCTAATATCCTCGTCTTCGTAAGCGTTGCTCCGCTGGCCGATCTGCTCACACTCTCGGTGTTCACTCCCGCGTCGCCCAGCGCAGCCAGCAATTGCTCACCCCTTACATCGTTGCCTACCACCCCAACCAGCAGCGCCTCCGCGCCCAGCGCCGCAATGTTGGCAGCCGTATTACCCACCTGCCCCGGCACCACTGTCTCTTCCTGGTACTTCAGGATCAGCACCGGCGCCTCGCGCGATATGCGCGAAGACTTCCCCTTGATATAGTGATCAGCCACAAGATCCCCCACCAGCAGCACCCGCTTGCCTGTAAAGTTTCCCAGCGTCTGCGACAGGGCATCAGCGTCTAATTTTAACGACCGGAAGTTCATTTAATATCCACGTTCACTGTCTGTGTCTGGGCATTCTCAATAGTCACCAGTTGAACCGCCGGCTTCTCAGGCGTTCCCACTGTATACTCTCCCGCTTCAAGGTCGACGGCATACTTGCCCTTCTCATCCGTTTCCACCAGGTTATCAGCCATGGCGGCACCCCGCTGCACAAACGACAACAGTCCTTTATAGGGTTTCCCGTCCATCGTTGCACTGCCCGAAACCGCTACAGAATTCCCAAAACTGACGGTCAATTCCTTTACCTCGCCATCGCCCAGCTGTACCGAGATGTTCTTCTGCTTCGTTCTGTCGCCCGGTGCAGTAATGGAAAGCGTGTACCGCCCCGGCAGCAAGCGCTCAAACCTGTGCAGCCCCGCCTCGTCCGTCTTTCCAAAGAACGTTTTCGGCGTCGGCCCCGAAGTCGTCATCAGCACCAGCGGCGCCTGCGCCATTGGGCGGCCGTCCGCGTTCACTACCGAAACCGTAATCAGCGGATCCTGCTTGAGCAGCGTCACAGAAGTCACATCCGGGGGTGCCCCCGGCAATACCTCGAAATTCTCAAGCGTCCTGGTCGTGTAACCTGAAGCGCCCACCACCATCCAGTAACGTCCCGGCAGCACCTCCGGAATCACAAACTCCCCTTCGCCATCCGTAAAGCTGAGGTAATCAGGAAATTCCGGCGCAGCTCCGCCCGAGCGTGCGGGCGCCAGCGTAACCTTCGCCTGCGCCAGCCTGTTGCCCGTATCGCCAGCCGAAACCAGCCCCTTTACCGTGTGCTTCATCCCGAGCACCAGCGTTGCGCTAGTCCTTGCGTTTTCCCGCACCTCCAGCGTCTCGCTTTCGGCAATCTTCTGGCCCGACTTCACCGCCACACGGTATCTGCCCGGCTCAATATTATCAAACTGCAGCAACCCGTCTGATACAACAACGTCCTGGTTTCGCACCGGCAGATAGCTATCCACCGGCAGCACCGGCTCCGAAATACCCAGCGCATTAGTGGTCTCCGTCTCCGCCGGACGCAGCCGCAACAGCGACGCCTGCATCTGCCCCGAGAACATCACCGGCTCCGTCCCGGTCGTTTCAAAATCCAATATAACCGCATCAATGCCCGCGAGCGGGCTCATACCAATCAACATCTCATCCGGCAGCGGCAGGGGAACATCCTTGGAAACCGAAACCGCGTAACCCTGCGCTTCCACAATCACCCGGTCCAGCATGTCATCCGGAATACCCTCTACAGAAAACCGCCCCTCAGGATCCGTCACGGCAGACCGCTCCGCCGCACGATCAGGCCCGCCGCTAACGATCCGAACCATCGCCCGCGGCACCGCGTTTCCGGCGTCATCAATCACAACTCCACGAAAAGCATTCAGCGGCTTTGGGGTAGGAGTTGGAGTTGGAATTGGAGTAGGCGTGGCCGTTGGGGTCCGCACCGGCGTCTGCGTAGCCCGCGCAGCAGGAGTATCGACCCGCTGTGTGTTCGACCACGGGCTGTAATCCGCCGCCTGCGGCGTTGCTGGCGGCGCAGCAGGCGATGTCGGCTGCCAGGCTCCCTCCGCCGGCTGCATTATCGGCTGCTGTGGCCGTGGAAAATCGCTATAGGAACGCGGACCCGGCGAAATCTCGTTTCGCACCAGGACAATCATGGCAAACAGCATGGCGCTTGCAGCCACTACCCATGGTATCCAGTTTTTTGCGTTCATGATGGCTTAATACCCTGCCTGGCTAAGATCGCCAGTGAAAATTAGCTTCGGTATTCTTTCAGAAAAGACTTCACGCCAGCATAAAGAAGAGGTACCATGATTTCGTGGTGGCCGGTAATTGAGATCGGCGTACCTCCCGATTGGGTTGGACGCTTTACCACGTTGGTATTAGGACGGTAATGCTGGATCATGTCCATATTTACTGCGGTGAAATCGGATACCGGACCATTCAGGTTCCGCGCCACGGTTAGTGCCTTCAGGAAGACCTCCGGCATCAGCACCGCACTACCCAGGTTAAGCACGACGCCGCCATCGTGAATCGTCGGCAGAATACCAGCCAGAAGCCGGAAATCCCGCATGGCGCCTTTGCCGTAAGCCTCACCGTTGCACGATGCATGCTGGTGAATCGTGTCCGTTCCCAGCGCCACGTGCACCGTCAGCGGCACACCCAGTCGGTGCGCGTTCGCAAGAATGCTGACCTTCTCATATTTCGGCAGCAGGTGCCGCAGGCCGCGGCCAAAACTTTCCCCAAGACCACAGCCGAAGCGCACGCCATCGGTCACGATCTTGTTCATCATCTCCGCCGTCTCGCGCGCCATGCCAAACATGCCATCATCCAGTGTCGCCTCTACATCCTCACTGGTGCCGCCGAAGTAAGCCAGTTCAAAATCATGGATCGCAGCCGCGCCGTTCAGGCTCAGGCACGTAATCAGACGCTCTTCCATCATGCGGATGATGATCGGGCCAAGGCCGCACTTCACCACGTGTGCACCCATCATAAGCACAATACCGCGCTCGTTAATCCGGGCCTCGGCAATGCGTGTTGATGCCACCAGCAGTTCCTTGGCCTTCAATACCGCCGGAAGGCACTCGAAAAACTCGTTCAACGGCTGATGGATATTAGGCACCCGCGACAGCAGACTGAAGTCCACCTTCGTCGGGCGGTTTCTTACGCTGTAGGTTTTAAGCTGCGAAAGATCTGCAGGCTTAATACGCTCTGTCATGCGCGCGCAACTTCTTCCAGTTCAAACTCCTCATGGATCGCCTGCACAGCGCGGTCCACATCATCTTCCCGGATGACACAGCTGATCTTGATCTCAGACGTGCTGATCATTTCGATGTTGATGTTGTTCTTGGCAAGCGCCCGGAACATGGTCGATGCCACGCCTGCGTGGCTCCTCATACCAACGCCCACAACCGAGATCTTCGCGATGTTCCTGTCGTGGCGAACTTCCCGCGCGTTCAGTTCTTTGGCTGCGCCTTCCGTCACCTGCAGGGCGTCATCCAGGTCTTCCTTGGAAACCGTGAAAGAAATGTCGTTCGTGCCACTCTCACCCACGTTCTGGATAATCATATCCACGCCGATGTTCGCTCCGCCAAGGATGCCAAACAGGTCGGCGGCCACGCCGGGGCGATCCGGCACACCGATAAGAGAAATCTTGGCTTCACCGCGGTTATACGCCACGCCACTGACTACAATATCTTCCATTTCCTTAACCTCTTTAATCACCATGGTTCCCGGAACATCTTCAAAGCTGCTCCGCACGTGTATCGGCACATCATAATTCTTTGCAAACTCAACGCTGCGGCTGTGCAGCACCTTCGCGCCCAGGCTCGCCAGCTCCAGCATCTCATCATAGCTGATCTGCGTAAGCTTGCGCGCATTCCTTACGATCCGCGGGTCCGCCGAGTACACACCGTCGACATCCGTGTAGATGTCGCAAACATCCGCTTTCAATACCGCCGCCAGCGCTACGGCCGTCGTATCGCTGCCGCCACGGCCAAGCGTCGTTACTTCATTATCAATCGTCGTTCCTTGGAAACCCGCCACAATCACGATGTTTCCTGCATCCAGCGCCTTGCGGATCTTCTCGTCGTTTATCCTGACGATCTTCGCCTTGCGATGACTGTTGTCGGTTACAATACCTACCTGGGGGCCCGTAAATGAAATGGCGGAATTGCCCTTAGCCTGGATCGCAATGGCCAGCATGGCGATGGTCACCTGTTCGCCAGTAGAGATCAGCATGTCAATCTCGCGTGGGTTCGGATTGCTCGACAATTCCGAAACCATCTTCAGCAGGTTATCGGTCGTTTTACCCATTGCGGATACCACCACCACAACCTGTTTTCCCGCCTGCTTCTCACGGATACAAATATCGGCGACGTGATTGATCCGCTCCGGATCAGCCACACTGGAACCACCAAACTTCTGGACAATGATCGACAACTGCTTTACTCCCTAAATAGGACCTGTAAGTTTAGAATGATACAATACACTATCTGGATCAATTGGTGAGGCAGAAAAAACCGCTGCAATTCCTTTTTTCATTCGTCGGGCAAACTGATTATGACCTGCCCATCGCGAATGCACACCTCAAACCGCCGCAGGCTCGACATCGGGTTCGTTAATCCGCAGCCCGATTCCACGTCAAACGCCCAGTCATGCCACGGGCACACGACCACGTTGCCCTCCAGCTCGCCCGTGGCCAGCTGAGCGCCCCTGTGCGGGCAAACCCCGTCCACAGCATGCAACTGCTCACCCTGGCGGCAAACCAGCACGCACACACCATCCAGGTCAAACTGCTCCATACCGTTCTCAGGTATCGCGCTGAGGTCGCCTACATTAAATTCGCGGGCCATCGTGTTACCTCAGACCAGCGGTTTCGGTAAATCCAAACATGATGTTCATGTTCTGCACCGCCTGGCCGGCCGCGCCTTTCATTACGTTGTCCGTCACGCTAACCACCACTACAGTCCGCGTACGCGCATCTGCTACCGCGCCAATATCACAGAAGTTTGTGCCCGTCACATACTCAATCTGCGGCAACTGCCCCGGCTCATAAACCCGCACAAACGGCTCGTCTTTATAAGCTTCCGATAGAATCGTGTGAACCTCTTCGGTTGTTGGCATCTCCATCGATTCCGGTACCCGCAGGTAGCAGTCTGCCATAATGCCCGCCTTGAACGGCCCCACGTGAGGCACAAACAGCACCTGCACGTCATTGCCAGACCCATTGCCGCGACCACCCAGCTCCGCCAGCTCCTGCTCAATCTCCGGCGTATGCTGATGATTTCCAATCCGGTAAGCGCGCACATTCTCAGAAACCGCCAGGAACTGGTTCTCCGCCTTAGGATTACGCCCCGCGCCGCTTACGCCGCTGATCGCATTAATCACGATCGGCTGCCCTACGCCTATCCCCTTTGCCACCAAGGGCGCACATGCCAGGATCGACGTCGTCGTGTAGCAGCCGGGGTTCGCCAGTAGTTCCGCGCTGCGGATGGCCTCGCGGTAAAACTCCGGCAACCCGTAAACCGCCTTCTTCGACTTCAAAAGCTCTGGAAACTTGTGCTCAAGCCCATACCATGTCGGATACTTCGCGCTGTCACTCAGGCGGTAATCTCCGCTCAAATCAATCAGTCGCTTGCCGTGCCTGAGCACATCCTCTACGTAGGCAAAAGAATCGCCGGCCTTCTTGCAGGAAAACACCACATCGCATTCCGCAAGCTTATCCTGGTCCATGGGATCAAACAGCAGGCTCGATCGCCCACGCAACTGCGGATGCGCAGAATGCAAAGGCTTACCGGGAGACGACTCACTCACACAAGAATGAATCTCAACATTCGGGTGCACCAGGAGAATTTCAATAAGGCGTCCGGCGCTTAATCCAGCAGCGCCAATAATGCCAACGCGGATCATACGGGTATCTGTCATGTCACAGGCTAATATAAGTTTCCCGCCCAGTTCATCATTTCCCCGCAAAAATCATCCAATTCCCCAAAAGCGAGAACCTCCCTTCACCACGAACAGCTTAACTTTTTTGTGCCTCTTTTGCGGCTTCCTTTACCCGACAAACCATCCGCAACGCCTCCTTTGTGGTTTTTGCTGCGGCGATTCACTTAGTGCTAAGTTATGCTCTGGAATCTTGGTTTGCGCCTTTGCGCTAATTTGCGGTTAATACTGTCGCCAAGCCACAAACGCCACTTTTGTGATTTTTGTGCCGCGCGAAGCGCTTTGTGCTGTTTTGTGGTTCCGCTTTTATCTTTTGCGCCTTTTGCGCCTCTTTGCGGCTAAATTCTGCCAACCTTTAGCTGGCCCGCAACACCTCTTTTTGTGCTGTCCTGCCGCAAATCGCCTCGTGCTGTTTGTAGTCTGCTATGCTGCCCTATGCCTTCTGTGCCTTTTTGCGGCTAACTCTTTCACCCTCTAGCCCAGCCGCCCACTCTCTATTTGTGGTTTTGCGCCGCGAAGCGCCATGTGCTGTTTTGTGTTCTGCTTTTCTTTTTGTGTCTTCTGTGCCTCTTTGTGGCAAATTCTCACACAGTCCAGACCGGCCCAGCCTTGTTTCGTGGTTTTGTGCCGCGCGAAGCGCTTTGTGCTGTTTTGTGGTTCCGCTTTTTTTTGCGCCTTTTGCGCCTCTTTGCGGCTAAATTCTTCTCTCCATTCCCCCTCTAGAACCCGAAGATATTCTCCGTTTTCGTCCCCTCCGGCGCCGTGAACGTAAACCGCTTCTCATCCACGGCCGCATTCAACTGCACGTTCTTCAGCCGGATCTTCGTATCCTCTTTACCCGAAACCTCAATCAGCCGCGGGATCCCATCCTCCTTGCCGATCCACATCTTCAGCGTTTTCTGCTCAACTCCAAGCATCGACAATTTCGACGGCGATTTCCCCTCGAGCACCCAGCACGGCACGCCACTCACGCCTTGCGACCCACGCAGCTTGATCGTGTCGCCTTCCAGGGCCACAAACACGTTCATTTTAAGCGCGGCGCCTACAAAGTCTCCCACCACCGGCCAGCTCGCAGGGATATGTTTAGCTTCCTCATCGTCAATATCATGCTTCCAAAGTGAGGACGGATTAGCGACAAATTCTTCCTTAGACTTCTTCCGCTCCAGGTAAAGATAAGCACCCTTGCCCCGGCTTATCTCCAGTGGGCCCCGCTCCACATCACGCCCCACAGGCTCAGGCCAGGCCGGATTTACGCCCTCACCATTTCCCCCGGCCGCCGCTTCTTTCTGCTTTTTCTTCTTCTTTTTCTTCTTGTCGCCCTCGTCATCGTCCTTGCGGTCAAACTCGAGGTCCGCCTTAAGTGTCTGGATATTGTTCACTTTAGCCTGGATATCTGCCAGCACAGCCTTACCAGTCTGCCCCTCTGCCGGAGGCACCAGTGTTCCATCCTGCGCCATAGCCACAGAAACCATCGTAACCGCTGCAAAACCAATAGCCAGAAATCTCATTCCGATACCAATTCTCTTCTTTATTTTAGTGATGCACGTAGTAGACAATTACTCTGCTGGAGGGGTTCTTCTTGCTCAAAATACAACACATACTACGTCTTGCCACCCTGCTATTGCTATTTGCGTACCCGGTAACCGGCCACACATCGGAAACATCCAGCCCGCGCACCCTCACTATTACAATCAACAGCCCTCGGCCACTCCCACCCGACCTCGTCCCGCTGATCTACAACGGCAACCTCGGCGGCGAAATCCGCAGGTTTACCGTAATTGAAATGAAATCCTCTACTCCCTCCACGTTCACAGCCGAAGTCCCCTGGAACCAGCCCACGATAGCCCTGGCTATAGACCATCCCGGCTACCTGAGAGGGTTTAGCACTCAAATTTCCCTCGTAGAAGTCACGTCTCATACTATTAACCTCCCTGCCCCCGGTAGTCTCCACGCAACGCTGGAACTACAGTATATACGTTCAGGAAACCGGCCGCATTACGCCGATGCGGAAGAACATTGCATAACGAGTTCGCTCACCACGCAAAGTCCTGATTTCTACCAGATAAATAATCCGCTACTTCCAGTTCCCGATTGGCAACTCACTTATAATGATCTTGCTCCCGGAACATATGAAATCTTTGCAACAGGTCGGGATTGCCAAAAGCCAGAATATGCCGAAGGACACGGAAGCCACGGTCCGGCAGGATCAGCGGGCAAATCGCGATTCAGCGTAACATCCGGCCACCTGACTAAACTGGGCTTTCCCATTTTCACCCGTCCCGATTTTGAAAAATCCGAAACCACAAGCCCCACCATATCCATAACCCCGCTCAGCACCAGCCCACAAAACTAAAGAACCGCCAGAGCTTTCGCTCCAGCGGTTCATTCTCAAATCTCTTTGCGATATCTTTGCGTCCATCGCGCCTTTGCGTCAAATTTCGCATTCATCACGTTAATCGTGTAAGTTACTACTACTCGTCGCCGTCTTCGCCAATAGCCTCAACCGGGCAACCTTCAAGCGCTTCCTTACAAAGTTCTGCTTCCTGGTCATTCTCAGGCTGCTTGAACACATAAGAGTAGCCGCCCTCATCGTTTCGGTTAAAGTTATCCGGGGCGATCTGGCGGCAGGCATCACAGTCAATGCACGTGTTATCCACGTAAAATTTGCCCTGTGCATTGTCTTCGTATTTTAAGTCCTTCTCAGCCACCAAATCTCTCCTTAACATAAATACTCTGTGCTTCTACCACTCTGTACCTGAAATACCTTAGTGACTTCAGCGAAAAAAGCGCCAATGCCTATTTCAGGCGGGCCAGAGCTTCTTCAGCCTTCGCCTTGTGCGACCATTCCGCCAGGTTCAGAAGCTCTTTTTTCTCTTCCGGCGACACAGATGTGTCCTGCTGCGCCGGCAGGTTCGAAGCCGGTTCCAGAGCTCCGTCGGATACTAACTGCACATCACTCTTCTCGGCCACTTCCTGGTACAGCTTGGCAGCCTCAGCTTCAGCCTGCGGTGAATTAATGGCAGACAAAGCCCGCGCCAGCGACAACTTAACTTCAGAACCCAGGTAGGTGCCGTCTGATGCGGCCAGCGCCTGCTTGTACGCTTCCACTGCCTCCTGCATCACCTTAGGGTCGCTGTTGATAAACGAAAGATTCTCCAGCACATTACCCAGTGCCAGGTAGCCCGTAGCCTGCTCGTTCGAATCTGCAGCGATATTGATATACTTCTGATAACTGTCGCGAGCTTTCTCCAGAGTCTTGACCGCCTCGGGATCACCCGACTGCGTAGTCACCAAACCATACTGCGCATTGCCGATCATCAGCTGCGCCTCACGGCCCACAAACGTATCACCGTGCTCAGCCACAACCTGCTCAGCCGCCGTAATCGCACCACCCAGTTTATCCTTCTTCTCAGCAGGTTCCTGTGCCGCCATCGCCTGCTGGTACTGGTTTAGCGCCGCGCTATACGCAATGTTAGCCTTTTCAACGTTGCGGGTGTGGATCCACTCATACGTCTTATAGCCGACAATCCCGACCAGTACCGCTATCAAAACGATATTGATCCACTTGCCATTGTTGTCATACCAGTCCTGCATCTTTTCGCCAGCAGTCTGCTCCACCATGGGACGCGCAGCTTTTTCCGTTGTCACTTAGAAGTCCTCAGTTCATCACAAAATCGCAAGATTTGAAGCCTCACTACTCCCGCCGTCAAGCCTAAGTCACACAACCACCCAAAATTGTGCACCAGCAACACCCCCACTCCAAAAATATCCCGATCGGCCTTTTTTGTGTTTTTTTGTGCCGCGCGAAGCGCTTTGTGCTTTTTGTGGTCCTGCTTTTTTCAATCGCTCTCCTTTCTCCGTTCTACTTTATCCCGCCGCTTCTCACTTTCTCACGCGCTTTTCTTGACTCCCGTCCTCGCCCTTCCCCAATTGTCCCCATTACTTTCCGGGAGAGCCCCATGTCCGAGAACCACCACCAGCAGAAACGCGGCATCAAAGTCGGCATCCTCACCTTCGGTGACGGACGCGATTTCCTTCAGGCGCCCCTGGCCGATGTAAACGCCCGCTTCCTGCAGCAACTGGTGGATCGTCTCACCGCCGACGGCTTCGAAGTCGTCACCGGCACCGAGGTTCTCTGGCAAAACGACATTGCCGTTCGCGAAGGAAAGCGCA
The DNA here is from genome assembly GCA_036675025.1 of Candidatus Sumerlaeales bacterium. Classification (GTDB taxonomy): domain Bacteria; phylum Sumerlaeota; class Sumerlaeia; order Sumerlaeales; family Sumerlaeaceae; genus JAKFFN01. The sequence goes on from JAKFFN010000158.1 coordinate 18,312, forward strand.
TGGCCGCGCAGGATGTCGACTGCGTCATCTTCAATTTCAGCGTATGGGCCTGGCCGCAATACGCGCGCATGGCCGCCCAGTTCGTGCCTCAGCCCATCCTGATGTTCTCCAACATCAACCCCGAGTACCCGGGCCTCGTCGGCATGCTCGCCAACGCCGGTTCCCTCGACCAGGTTGGGATACCCTTCTATAAAACCTTCGGCGACATCACTGATGACGCCGTCCTCGCCCGCGTTCGCTCCCGCATCCTCGCCATCTCCGCCGCCACCCGCCTCCGCGGCCAGACTTTCGGCCTTTTCGGCGGCCGCTCCCTCGGCATCGACACCGCCGTGGCCGACCCCGCCTTGTGGATGCAGAAATTTGGCATCGACGTCGACCACGTCGACCAGATGGAACTGGTCCGCCGCGCCGAACTGGAAATCAACAGTCCCAACTCCCGCGTACCCGCCGCCCTCGAATACCTCAAGAAGACCGTCCGCAAAATCCACTGGACCGAACCCGACGCAAAAATGCGTCTCACCGAAGACCTTCTCAAGCGCCAGCTCGGCATGTACTACGCCGCCTACGATCTCTGCCGCGAATTCCAGTACGACTTCTGCGGCATCAAGGGCCAGCGCGAACTCACCGAGCACTTCGCGACCGCCGACGTCGCCGAAGCCTTCCTCAACGATCCCTATGGTCCCGATGGCCAGCCCAAGGAAATGATCGTTTGCAGCACCGAAGCCGACATGGACGCCGCCCTCACCATGCAGATCTTCAAACTCATGGCAAACACCCCTGTCCTTTTCGCCGACATTCGCCACTACCACACCGATCTCGGCGTATGGGATCTCTGCAACAGTGGCGAGCACGCCACCTATTTCGCTGCCAAAAGCTTCAGCCCTGAAGAGAACCTCGCCCGCACCGAGTTCCGCCCCGAAGGCTTCTATTTCCCTGCCGGCGGCGCATCCGTCTATCACATCGCCGCCCCCGGCGATGTCACCTTAGCCCGCCTCACCCGCAGCGGCGACCCTGGCCGCTACCGCATGGTGATCGTCACCGGCGAGTTCGTCTCCTTCGGCGACGACAAAGATGAACAGCTAGCCAAAGGCGTCCAGGACAACTGGCCCCACGCCTACGCAAAACTCAACTGCACCGCCGAAGCCTTCATAGACAACATGCACTGCAACCACATCCACGGCGTCTACGGCAACTTCACCGAAGAACTAAAAACCTTCTGTCAGATCAAAGACATCGACTGCGTGATTCTCGGCTGATCGGTTGAAATCCAAGAAACGTTCCCTGAAACTTTCCCTCGAACCCATTCTTCCATATTACCTAAAGTTAAGCCGCTTTTTAAGTACCCCCGAAACAACAAAGCGGGACAGCAACCAAACTGTCCCGCTTTTAAAACTCACCGCCACATTCTGTCACAGCCACACCCTTTTTGCGCCTTTTGCGCCTTTTTGCGGCCATACCCTTTTTGTGTCTTTTGTGCCTTTTCGTAGCTAAATTTTGTGGTTCATGTGTCCCGCTTTTTCAAACTCCGTAATCAGACAAAGCAAAAAAACGCTACATTTCTCTCCGTTGCTTTTCCTTCGAGCCCTACTGCCTTGTGTCAAATCACGCAGCCCGTACCACCCACAAAAACACTATACCTATTCCCCTTTTTGCGCCTTTTGCGCCTCCTTGCGGCCAAACTCTTTTGTGTCTTTGTGCCCTTTTGTGGCTAAATTTTGTGGTTTTTTGTGTTCCCGCTTTATCTATTTTTTCTACTCCTCAAACAACGCGTTCACAAACTCCGTAGGATCAAAATCCCTTAAGTCATCCACGCTCTCACCCACCCCGATTTTCACCACCGGGATCTTAAACATATTAGCCACACCAATCAGCACTCCACCCTTAGCCGTGCCATCCAGCTTCGTCATCACGATACCATCCACAGGAATCGCCTCGCTAAACACCTTAGCC
>JAKFFN010000202.1:0-3612 GCA_036675025.1 Candidatus Sumerlaeales bacterium
GTATCAGCGCTGGGTTCTCCGTTCTGCTTTCTCCGTTATCCGTTCTCCGTCATTGCAGGGTTGGTTCGATGGGGCCTTCGTTGGCTTTTAGGACTCTTAGGAAGTTTTCGCCGGCGAACTTGCGGATGTCGGCTTCGGAATAGCCTCGCCTGCGCATTCCTTCGAAAATTTTGGGAAGCTGCGCTGCGTTCTGCAGGTCGGGCGGCAGGTCGCTCATGCCTTCGAAGTCGCTGCCAAGGCCTACGCTTTCGATGCCGGCTACTTTGACAATGTGATCGATCTGGTCGAGAACCGACTCGACGCTGACCGGCTGTGCGCCTTCGGCATCGGAGCCTTTGCCGTTGGGTTCGAGGAGTTCAGCCCACAGGTTAACGCCTATGACGCCGCCGTTGGCCTTCAGCGCGCGGAGCATGGCGTCGGAGACGTTGCGTTTGTGATCTGACAGCGCGCGGGCATTGGAATGGGAAACGAAAACAGGCCGGGTGGACGCCTGGATAGCATCAAAGAAAGTTTCGTCGGATACATGGCTGAGGTCGACGACCATTCCGACGCGGTTCATCTCGGCTACAACCTTCCGGCCGAACTCGGTTAGGCCACCGGTGGAAGGCTTCTGGGCAATGGGCATTTCCTCGCCACGGCGGTAGGGGTTTTTCAGATCCTGTGAACTTCCGGCCCAGTCGAGGTTTCCGCGCCAGGTTAGGGTGATGTACCGCACGCCCTGTTTGCGATAACGGGCGATGTTGGCCAAATCATTATTGATGGCGATGCCGCCCTCTATGCCGATAAGCGCAGCGGTTTTGCCGGCGGCGATGGTTTTGCGCACTTCATCGCTCGTATCGCAAAGGATGAGGCGGTCGGGGTATTTTCGTACCTGCTGGTTAAGAATACCAATAATCTGATCGACGCGTTCCACGGCTGCGTCGCCGCGGAATTGGCGGGGGTCAATCCATACGGCGAAGAAGACGGCGTTGGTTCCGCCGGCCTCCCAATTGGCGAAGTTGGCCTGGCCCGCCCAGCCGGGCTCGTCCAGGGAGCGCTTGGTGGTGGTGCTGATGAGGCGCAGCAGGATGTCAACGTGGGCGTCGAGGACGATGGGTGGACGAAACAGCTCTTCTTTTGTAGGCGGAGCCTGTGTCTGGGTCACTTCCTGGGCCTGGGCTGGTATCATAGTGGCGGCGGCCAGGGCGAGCGCCATTGCGGCTTTTGCGAAAATGTGGGTTTCATGGGTTCTGATCACGCGGTAATCATGCATCGGGCAGGCCTTGCGTCAAATTCTATTGTGACAAAAAGATTGTCTCGGAGGATTTGCGGTTATCTGTAATTGTTCAACTCCTGATAACATCTGTACTGTGAAAGACTAACACCCTAGATTATGACCGATAACAAACCGCGACCGATAACGCCACGCTACGCCACGCTGCCGCTGATCAGCCTGATTATCAAGCTGTTGGGTTACCTGGCGCTGGGTTTTGGCGTCGCCCTGTTCATTGTAGGCGTTTTCGCGGTGATACGGAGCAAGGGGAACCTGGAGATTATCGGGTTTTTCCTGATGCAGCTGCTGGCGACCGTGGTGACGGCGGTGCTGCTGATTGGGTTTTCTGAACTTATCCATGTGTTCCTGGACATTGAAGAGAACACGCGCAGAACTGCGGACACTGCGGCGGGCCGGGTAACAGGCACTACACCGCGGGCGAAGGGGGAAGATGAGGCGTGATTCATAATCTTGTAACTGGTGGTTCCGGGTTTGTGGGGTCGCACCTGGTGGAGGCGCTGCTGGCGGCCGGCGAAGCTGTCACGGTTATCGATGATCTTTCAACGGGCGCGATTGTTAACCTGGATAGCTGCCGTGAGCACCCGCACCTGAAGGTTCACATTGGCTCTATAATGGATGTGCCGCTGATGACGGAACTGGTGGACCGGGCAGACCGGGTGTGGCACCTGGCGGCGGCGGTGGGCGTAAGGCTGATCGTAGAGCAGCCGGTGCATACAATTGAGACGAACATCCGCGGCACGGAGATCGTGCTGGGTCTGGCGGCGAGGAAACAGCGGCCGCTGCTGATCACATCGACAAGTGAAGTTTACGGCAAAAGCACGCGGGTGCCCTTTACGGAGGGTGACGACCTTGTGTTTGGGTCGACCACTCGGCCACGGTGGGCGTATGCCTGCTCCAAGGCGATTGATGAGTTCCTGGCGCTGGCGTATTATCATGAGCAGAAGATGCCGGTGGTAATCGCACGGCTGTTTAATACGGTGGGGCCGCGGCAGACGGGGCAATACGGCATGGTAATCCCGAGGTTTGTAAAGCAGGCGGTGGCGGGTGAGCCCATCACTGTTTATGGAGATGGCAGCCAGAGCCGGGCATTTGCGGATGTGGAGGACGTGGTGCGCGGGCTGATGGGCCTGATGAACACGCCGGCGGCTGCAGGTAACGTATTTAACGTGGGAAATGACCAGGAGATAACGATCGCGGAGCTGGCGAATCTGGTTCGGAATATAGCGGGGAGTAAGAGTCCAGTGGAGTTTATCCCTTTCGAGAAGGCTTACGACGAAAACTTTGAGGACCTGGTGCGGCGGGTGCCTGATCTGAGTAAGGTTAAGAAACTCACCGGCTACGCCCCGACGCGTAACATTGAGCAGATCGTGGAGCGGGTGGTGGGGTGGACACGGGCGCAGGAGCGGGTGTAACTCCGTGCATTTCAGTTAAAAAATGCTCGGGAAATGCCGCGTGCACGTGCATGTGCACGAACCTCGCAGACGAAAAACATAGAGGGCTTCCGCCCCAGCAATGAAGCAATCGGCCATTCGTGCATATAGTAAACGGTTTGTAGACCGGCTACATTTTAGGAGAATTGACTCGTGGTTGACGAAAAGGATGGCGGACAGACCGCCAGCGCCGTGGCAGGCGAGAAGAAGGGCGTGCTTGATAGCGCAGTAGATAAAGTGCGCGAGCAGAAGGAAGATACTGTTCCGTTTAAGGTGCTGGAAGAGGAGAATCCGTCTGGCGCGCGCCGCCGGATCAAGGTTGAAATTGACCAGGCCGAATGGGACACCCGCTTGAGCGAACTGTTTAAGAACGTTCGCCAGCAGGCTACGCTTCCGGGTTTCCGCAAAGGAAAGGCCCCTATCCACCTGCTGCAGGCCCGCTACCGCGAAGGCGCAGTGAACGAGCTGGTAGAGAAGATTTCGCCGCTGGTGGTTCGCGATTACGAAGCTGACAAAAAGATCGTGATCTATGGTACGCCGATGATTACGGAATACAGCGCTGAGCAGGGCAAGCCGGTTACGATTACCCTGGAAATGGAAATCAAGCCGGAGATCGAGCCGAAGAGCTACAAGGGCATTGAAGTGGAAGTGCCGGAGAACAAGGTTCCGGCGGATGCGCTCGATACGGAACTGGAAAGCCTTCGCGAGAAGAACGCTGTATATAATGAAGTTGAGCGTGAGTACCAGGACGGCGACGGCGTTGTTATCGACTTTAAGATTACCAACGCAGAGGGTAAGACGCTGCAGCACCGCTCGGGGCAGTTTATTGAAACCCCGAAGCTGTCAATGCCTGCGGAGCTGACGGAAGCCATGGCCGGCAAAAAAGCTGGCGACCGCGTAGACGTGGAA